>JAZNBM010000024.1:0-54313 GCA_045587045.1 Acutalibacteraceae bacterium
GAAATAATAACATCAAAATCATCAGCCTTTCCTGTAAGGCTTTCAGACAGAAAGATGAATGATTATTATTGTATTTATTATTATCTATATTATTCTTATTTGGGTTCAAATTCTGAACTTCAAGAGTTTTAAAATTTGATAATCAAGAGTTTCATTTTTTGAAAATCAGGAAAGTTGAACTTGCGGAGCGACAGGGTTTGCACCTGAACATTTTTATTTCAATATTCATTAAAAAAAGGCTTGCACAAACGTGCAAGCCTTTTAGCTTTATTTTAGCCTCTGAACATCATCAGCAGGAAGCCTGCTGCAACGGCTGAACCGATAACACCTGCAACGTTCGGACCCATGGCGTGCATGAGAAGGAAGTTTGTGGGGTTATATTTTCTGCCTTCAACCTGTGCAACACGGGCTGCCATAGGTACGGCGGAAACGCCTGCTGCACCGATAAGCGGATTAACCTTGCCGCCTGTAACAAGATAAAGAACCTTGCCGAGAAGTACGCCGCCTGCGGTTGAGAAGGAGAAAGCTGTCAGACCGAGACCGATGATGAGAAGTGTTTTGACCTGAAGGAAGATTGTGCCGTTTGCGGTTGCACCAACGGTGAGGCCGAGCATAATCGTAACCATATTGGTCATTGCGTTCTGTGCGGTGTCGCTGAGTCTGTCTGTAACGCCGCATTCCTTGAAAAGATTACCCAGCATAAGCATACCGATGAGGGATGCACATGAGGGGATAAGGAATGCACAGATAACCGTAACAACGATGGGGAAGATGATTTTTTCAGCCTTGCTGACATTGCGAAGCTGTTTCATCTCAACCTGTCTTTCTTTTTTGGTGGTGAGAAGCTTCATAATGGGCGGCTGAATAAGAGGAATAAGAGCCATATAGGAATATGCCGCAACCGCTATGGGAGCAAGCAAATCGGGCGCAAGCTTACCTGTGAGGAAGATTGCCGTGGGACCGTCTGCGCCGCCGATGATGCCGATTGATGCAGCTTCCTGAGGAGTAAAGCCGCAGGCTCTGGCAAGCAGGAAAGCAGCGGCAACGCCGAGCTGTGCTGCCGCACCGAGCAGAAGGCTGACGGGGTTTGCGAGCATGGGACCGAAGTCTGTCATAGCACCGATACCGAGGAAGATAAGGCAGGGAAAGATAGAACTCTTGACACCTGCGTAAATCAGCCTGAGAACACCCGAATCATACCAGTGTGCGCCTGCAACTATGTTGCTTGTATCCATAATTCCTGTGGGGTCATCCATAAGACCTGCGCCGGGCAGGTTTGCCAGCATAATGCCGAATGCGATGGGAACAAGCAGAAGGGGCTCAAACTTTTTGACTATTGCAAGGAAAAGCAGAACAAACGAAACCAGAAGCATAACACCTTCCTGCCACGTGAGAAGTGCAAAGCCCGATTCCTGAACAAGACCCCAGAGAACGTCTTTAATCATCTCTATCATTTTGCTTTTCCTCCCTTCTTACCGTCTTCAACAAGTCTTATTGACTTGAATCTGAGTCTGTTTATCGGGATATTGCTTCTTTGCGAAACAATTGCCATAATAACAGCTGCCGTTTTTTCATCAACGCCGATAAGCTCAACTTCGCAGTCATCTGCACCGCCCGTAACTGCTGTGGGTGCAGTTTGGGGAGCGGGTGCGGGTGCAGCTTTCTTTGTTGCTGCGCTTTCGATGGCTCTGACAATTCTTGAAATCAGAATAATGAGAATGGCGAGCATTGCAAGGGCGAGCATAACCACGCTTATACACACTATTGCTTTAAGAAAGTCTTCAGCGGCGGGAATCTGAAAATCAATGCCCAGCTTATCTTCTATTGTGTTGAGAAAATTGGCGGCAACGGGAATCTGAAAATTAATATTCATATTGCCTCCTGTTGAGGTTTATTTTTTGCTTTTTTTATCCTTTTTATCAGGAATACTGTTGAGGGCATTAACTACGGTAACAACAACGGTGGTAACGATAAAGATACCGAGCATACCCTTGCCCATTGTGGGGAGCGAATTGAGAAAGTATTCAACGCTGATAGCGCCTGAAATCAAATCAAACATATTTTACCTCCTTAACCGCGGAAAAATGCAAGGATAAGACCACCTGCGATAACCGAAGCAACCTGACCCGAAACGTTTACGCCGATTGAGTGCATAAGAAGGAAGTTCTGGTTATCTGCCTCAAGACCGAGCTTGTGAACAACTCTGGCTGACATGGGGAAGGCGGAGATACCTGCTGCACCGATCATGGGGTTGATTTTGTTCTTGAGGAAAAGGTTCATAATCTTTGCAAGCATAATGCCGCCGAAGGTATCAACGATGAAGGCTACAAGACCGAGACCCATAATAATGAGGGTGTTGAGCTTAAGGAAGGACTCGGCTTCCATCTTGGAGGCGATTGTGATACCAAGGAAGATTGTGATGAGGTTTGCAAGAACCTTCTGAGCTGTTTCTGAAAGCGAGTTAAGAACACCGCATTCACGGATAAGGTTACCGAACATAAGGAAACCGATAAGAGCAACAGCGTCAGGTGCAACAAGACCGACGATGGCGGTGATGATAATGGGGAAGAGAATCTTTGTTCTCTTTGAAACAGCCTTTCCTGTGTATGTCATTTTGATTTTTCTTTCAGCCTTTGTTGTGCAAAGCTTGATGATGGGAGGCTGAACCAGGGGAACAAGTGCCATGTAGGAATAAGCGGCAACCATAATGGGAGCAAGATAATTTGAGTTGAGCTCCTGGGCAACAAAGATTGAAGTGGGACCGTCAGCAGCACCGATAATGGCGATTGAAGCGGCATCGTTAGGTGCAAAGCCGAAGAATGATGCGGCACAAAGAGTGAAGAAAATACCAAACTGCGCCGCCGCCCCGAAGAACATCAGTTTTGGGTTTGTCAGAAGCGGCTCAAAGTCAATCATCGCACCGATGCCGATGAAAAGAATCAGCGGAAACAGCTCGTGGCCGTTGATGCCGATATCAAAAAGATGCCCGATAACTCCTGCGGCGCCTGAATGGGGCAGGTTAACAAGGATTGCACCGAAGCCCATGGGAAGAAGAAGCGTCGGCTCCATATCCTTTGCGATGGCAAGATAAATCAGCAGACCGCCGATTGCCCACATCGCAACCTGTTTCCAGGTCAGGTCGAGCATGGTTTCAAGTAATACGTCCATTATTTACCTCCGCTCAGATAACAGCGAGAACGTCGTCTGTGTTTACGGTTGAGCCCTTGGCAACGGGAATCTGCTTAACAACGCCGTCGCAGGGAGCAACGATGTCATTTTCCATCTTCATTGCTTCAAGAACCATAAGAACGTCGCCTGCTTTAACTGCAGCGCCAACGCTTACGTTAACGTTAAGGATTGCGCCGGGCATAGGTGAAAGAACCTGTGTGCCGTCAGCGGAAACGGGAGCTGCTGCAGGAGCTGTTGCAGGTGCGGGGGCAGCTGCGGGAGCGGGAGCTGCAACGGGAGCGGGAGCTGCAACGGCATCTGTAACGTTTGTTACAACTGCTTCGCACTCATTAACTTCAACTTCATAATTTTTACCGTTAAGAGTTACAACATATTTCATTTTATTTATCCTCCATCAGTCTGATTGATTTAAAACTGAGCCTGTTGAGCGGAATTCCGCTCTGATTGCTTACAATTGCCATGATAACGGCGGCTGTTTTTTCATCAACGCCGATAAGATCAAGGCTGCCCGCTGAAGTGTTTGCCGGCAGGGGCGTGCCTGCAGGTGTGGCGGTTTTTGCCTGTGCAGGTGTGTTCTTGGCGGCTGCGGCAGCTTTTTTTGTTACCTTGCCGTCTCTGATTTTTGCATAGATGGAATAGATTACAGCTACCGCAAAGATAACTGCAAGCCAGAATGCAGGGTGCTTAACAAAGCTGACAGGTTCAAGGATGTTGCTGAAAAAAGCAACAACAGAATTAAGAAAAGCCATTGTTATCCCCCTTAAATCTCTTTGATTGTGTATTTAAAGGTGTTTCTTTCTTTTTCGTCACGCTTTGCAAAATATGCTTCTGCCTGCATGGGGAAAGCGATATATGAAAGAACGTCTTCGTCGCTCTTTGCCTTGTCACCGAGCTCTGCCTTTGCTTCTTCAAAAGCAGGTGCAAGGGTGTCTGCAAATCTGCCTGTGTAGGGCTTTTCGTCGCCGAGGACGAGCTTCTGGAGTTCTTCGCTTACCTTGCCGGGAGCCTGACCGTATTCGCCCTTGATATAGCTCTTAACTTCCTTTGAGATGTTTTTGTATCTTTCGCCTGCAAGAACATTGGCTGTTGCCTGAACGCCAACCATCTGGCTCATAGGAGTTACAAGGGGCGGATAGCCGAGGTCTTCACGAACTCTGGGAGTTTCAAGAAGAACTTCGTCCAGCTTGTCCAGCTTGTTCTGGGCTGTGAGCTGAGCAACAAGGTTTGAAAGCATACCGCCGGGAATCTGGTAGATGAGAGCGTCCGTCTGTGTGCCCATAACAACGGGGTTAAGGAGCTTGCTGTCAAGAGCCTTTGCTCTGATGGGCTTGAAGAAATCGTTGATTTCCTTGCAGATTGTTTCGTCAACGTCAACCTCGTAGCCATATTGCTTGAGTGTATAAACAAGAGTTTCTGTTGCAGGCTGTGAAGTGCCGCCTGAGAAGCAGGAAATTGCGCTGTCGATAACGTCTGCGCCTGCTTCAACGCACTTGAGAAGTGTCATGAAGCCGAGACCTGTTGTTGAGTGTGTATGAACAACGATGGGAACTTTAACGTTTTCTTTGAGAGCCTTAACAAGGTCGTAGCCTTCTTTGGGGCTCATAATGCCTGCCATATCCTTGATGCAGATGGACTGAACGCCGAGAGCTTCAATCTGCTTTGCAAGCTTAACGTAGCTTTCAAGGTTGTGAATGGGGCTGATGGTGTAGCAGATTGTGCCTGATGCGTGAGCGCCGCACTTAAGAGTTTCGTCAACAGCAACTTCGATGTTTCTTACGTCGTTGAGCGCATCGAAGATTCTGATGATATCGATGCCGTTTTCAACGCTCTTTCTGATGAACATACGGACAACGTCATCGGGATAATGCTTGTAACCGAGGAGGTTCTGACCTCTGAGGAGCATCTGGAGCTTTGTGTTGGGGCAGGCTGCCTTGATTTTGCGCAGTCTTTCCCACGGGTCTTCGTTGAGGTAGCGCAGACAGGAGTCGAACGTTGCGCCGCCCCAGCATTCAAGTGAATAATAGCCTGCTGAATCGAGCTTTTTGAGAACGGGTTCAAAATCCTCAAAGGGCATTCTTGTTGCAATGAGGGACTGGTTAGCGTCTCTGAGCACGGTTTCGGTGAAATTAACTTTCATTAACTGACTGTCCTTTCTTTATATATCGAAATTATTTTAACCAAAATCAGAAATTGATGCGTGCTGCGATGTACTCTTCGAGAGCATCGATTGAAATGCGTTCCTGCTGCATGGTGTCTCTGTCTCTTACCGTTACGCAGTTGTCTTCAAGTGATTCAAAGTCAAAGGTGATGCAGAGAGGAGTGCCGATTTCATCTTCACGGCGGTAGCGCTTGCCGATTGAACCTGTTTCGTCAAAGTCAACCATAAACTTCTTCTGAAGCTTTTCGTAAACATTGAGAGCTTCGGGAGAAAGCTTCTTTGAAAGAGGAAGAACAGCTGCCTTGAAGGGAGCGATTGCAGGATTGAGGTGAAGAACAACTCTGGTGTCGTTCTTTTCTGCATCGATAACCTCTTCGTCATAAGCTTCGCAGAGAAGCGCAAGCACTGTTCTGTCAAGACCGTAGGTTGATTCGATGATGAAGGGAATGAATTTTTCGTTTGTTTCGGGGTCAAGATAATCCATCTTCTGACCGCTGTATTCCTGGTGTCTGGTAAGGTCGAAGTTGGTTCTGTTGTGTGTACCGTTGACTTCGCCCCAGCCGAAGGGGAAGAGGAATTCGATGTCACAAGCAGCCTTTGCATAGTGGGCAAGCTTTTCGTGATCGTGGAAGCGGAGGTTTTCTGCGGCGATGCCGAGATCCTGATAAAATTTGAGACCGTATTCCTTGAAATAATCGTAAAGCTCTGTGTCTGTGCCCTCTTTGCAGAAAGTCTGGAATTCCATCTGCTCGAACTCGATGGTTCTGAAAGTGAAGTTACCGGGTGTTATTTCGTTTCTGAAAGCCTTACCTATCTGGCCGATGCTGAAGGGAAGCTTTGCTCTCATTGTTCTCTGAACGTTGAGATAGTTTACGTATTCGCCCTGTGCGTTTTCGGGACGGAGATAGATAACGTTTTTGCTGTCGTTTGTAACGCCTCTGAAGGTCTGGAACATCAGGTTGAACTCTCTGATGTCTGTGAAATCGTGCTTGCCGCAGTGGGGGCAGGGAATTGAATGAGCTTTGATATACTCAAACATTTCTTCCTTTGTCATACCGTCTGCGTGTGCATCGGGGTTGAAGTCGTCAATAAGGTTGTCTGCTCTGTGGCGCTTTTTGCACTCTTTGCAGTCAAGAAGAGGGTCAGAGAAGCTGGCAACGTGACCGCTTGCTTCCCAAACTCTGGGGTGCATAAGGATATCTGCATCAACTTCGTAGCTGTTTTTGCGCTCCTGGATGAATCTCTTTCTCCAGGCATCCTTAACGTTGTTTTTCATTCTTGCGCCGAGGGGACCGTAGTCCCATGTGTTTGCGAGGCCGCCGTAGATTTCGCTGCCTGCAAAAATAAAGCCTCTGCCCTTGCAAAGCGCAACAATTTTTTCCATTGTTTTGTCTGTGTTTTTCATCATATCCAAAACTCCCGCCATTATAAATTTTTACTCTATTATGATATCCAAAATATACCTTAAAGTCAATGATTACTAAAACAAAAAAGACCGCAAAAAACGGTCTTTTTTGGTGAAATGTACTTATTTATATTTTTTTATGTAATCTGTAAGTGTTTTGCTGATTTTTGATATCAACCTTCTTGAGAATGCGCTGATTTCGGTTTCACCTTCTTTGGTGCTGATTTTCAGTTCCTCGTCATAGATAAACAGGAAAAAACGGAATAAGGATAGCCGGCTTGATTTGTCAACTAAAATAATGTCCGCAAGCGGGATGTCAAATTCTTTAACACCGAAAAAGCCTTTGGGAATTTTGCCGTAAACCCTTTCCGGTGTTATGCAGACAAAGCAGTTTTTCTCCTGAATAATCGCCGCTATGCCGCTGAAAAACAGATAAAGTGCCAGACTGCCGAAAAACAAAGCCGACAGTATTGCATCTTTCAGCATAAAGCTGAATTTTATATCTCTGAAAGATAAAATAACGATAATAATAAGGATTATTCCGGCGGCGAATCTCAACAGTGAGGGTAAGAGAAGATGCTCGCTGAAAATGAAGGTTTCAGACGTGGTGGGGTCTGCGTTGAGAATTGTGTTGGGAACGTTTTCGCTTTTTACGGGTACACCGCATTCGGAACAGTTCTTTTCGTCTTTCGCGATTTTTGCACCGCAGTTTTCGCATTTCATTTTATTTACCTCCGTGTTTGTTTTTTCTTTTCACCTATAAGACGAAACAAAACGGCATAAGGTCTGTATTTTTTTGAAAAAACATCTTATTTTTTCGGGTTTTAAAAATCACACAGCAGGATGAATGGCTTTTCACCTTGAAATTGTTGCTTTTACGGCATATTATCACGCGTATAAGTGGCAAGAAAGCTTGCATCGCTATTGGGCAAAAAATCAATTCTGAATTTCTTTTTGTCGGTTTTAACGGTTATATACGACGAGCCGAACTGCGCAGGCGGAATATGGCAGCTGAAGTTTTTTACGTCTTCGTAGAAATACTCGAATCTTTCGGTCAGAATCAAAAATCTGGGTTTTATGCCGTAAACGCCGTTTTCGTTGACGCAGACAAAGCTTTTGCGCAAAGCAAAATATCTGCACACGCACAAGCCGATAATGAATAAACCGAGGAGAATAAAAACGGAGCTTCGCATTATGCTGAAACGCAGGTAATCTCCGGGAAGATATTCAAAAATTTGGTACGTACTGTATAAACGTCTGCCGCCGAGAATGATAGGGATAATTCCGATTGGAGCAAAGGTGTAAAGAACTCTGCTTGCATAAGCCTTGGTATCAAAAAACTTTATATTTTTGCCGAGCTCACGTTTGGAGTCGCAATTTTCAGGCGTTTTTTCGTTGAGAGTTGCAACGTATTTTCCGCATTCGGGACAAGCTTCGTCCGATTGTTGTAATTTTGCACCGCAGAAATCACATTTCATACCAATCACCTCAATAAAAGGATATCATATATTATTTCTCATTGTCAACAAACTATCATTCTTCATTACGAAATAAAAAGCACCCGACGGTTTGCCGGGTGCATACTTTATATCAAAAATGCCTTTGCAAGGGCGAAATAGATAACGAGAGTGACGATATCAACCAGCGTTGCAATCATCGGACCTGCCATAAGTGCAGGGTCGAGCTTTACGATTTTTGCAAATATCGGGAGCGAGCAGCCGATGAGCTTTGAAACGATAATCGCAATAAACATTGCCAGAGAAACAACAAGAACAACGCCCCACGTGCTGTCGTTGCTGAAGATAAACATTCGTGCAACGTTTGCCGCGCCGAGAACAAGGCCGCAGACTGCGGCAACGCGAAGCTCTTTGAAAACAATTTTGAAATAGTCCTTGATTTCGATTTCGCCGACGGCAAGACCGCGGATGATAAGGGTTGAAACCTGGCTGCCTGCGTTACCGCCCGTACCCATAAGCATGGGCATTGAAGCGGTCAGCGCAACAAAACCTGAAAGCAGAGCTTCGTAGCCCTCGATAATCATACCCGTAAAAGTGCCTGAAATCATAAGAATAAGAAGCCAGATGATTCTGTTGCGTGCGAGCTTGAAAACGCCTGTTTTAAGGTATTCTTCGTCGGACGGTGTCATAGCCGCCATTTTTTCGAAGTCTTCGGTAACCTCTTCTTCGATAACGTCAACAACGTCGTCGATGGTGATTATGCCGACAAGGCGGTTTTCGTTATCGACAACAGGTACGCTCAGAAGGTCATATTTACTTACTATATCGGCAACGTATTCACGGTCGTCAAGCGTGTTGACGCTGATAAGCTGCGGTTCTTCTTCCATAATGTCGCCAACGAGTGTGTCTTTGTCACAAAGCAGAAGCGAAAGAAGGGGGATTGTGCCGAGCAGGTGTCGGCGCTCGTCCGTGCAGTAGCAGGTGTAAACGGTTTCTTTGTCAACGCCTGTTTTTCTGATATGGTCAATTGCCTGCGCAGCGGTGAAATGGGTGTGAAGCTGCACCATTTCGATTGTCATCAGGCTGCCTGCACTGTCTTCGGGGTATTTAAGAAAACGGTTGATGAGTTTACGTGTTTCGGCATCCGAATGAGAAAGCACACGCGTAACAACGTTTGCAGGCACTTCTTCAAGAAAGTCAACAACGTCGTCAAGAAACATTTCGTCAAGCAGTCGCTCAAGCTCGGCGTCATTTATCATACGCACAAGCTCTTCCTGCGATTCGCTTTCAAGGTAGGCAAAAACGTCTGCCGAAATATCCTTGGGAAGCACGCGGAAAACAAAAAGTCTTTCTTTTGCTTCAAGCTCATCCATAAGCAGAGCTATATCAACCTCGTTCATTTCCGAGAAAAGTTCACGCAGAGATGATATTTCTCCGTTGGAAATAAGCTCGGGGACTTTTTCAATGAGGATATCAAGTTCTTCCATAAAAAAAGCATCTCCTTTTGGCGGTAATTTGATACCGACGCAAAGGCGATGCAGTCAAAACAAAACAAGAGCGAAACCGTCATTATAAAAAACGCGGCTCACTTAACGGCTGACAGACAGCTCCGCCATTGCGGCTGATTCAGTTAAAAATCTACTTCGGGGGTTAGGTATATCGGAACTGCCCAAAAATCTCACCACTCTTATTAAAAAATTTTCTTTACTCCTTAATGTTACACCCTTAAATCTGTCAAGTCAAGTAAAATTGCAAAAAAATTCAAAATCTTAAAATATTCAACAAAAACGGCGAAAAGCGGAGATTTATAGCCGAAAACGGCAGAATTTGAGCGAAAACGGGAGAAGATTTGATGCGGAAACGGCAAAAGAATTAACATAATTGCATTAACAAAACCTGCATTTCGCTCTTGGGTTGGGAGAAGAAAAAACAAAACATCTCCGGAAAGGACGGTTGTATGAAAAAAAGTCTTAACGAAAAAGAAAAGCTTTTCTGCATTTATTATTCCGCATCGGGCGATGCAAGGGGCAGTGCCGCAAGGGCAGGTTACGGCATTTCACCCTCTAAAAGTGCCGCAAAGCTGCTTGCGAGGGCGGATATCAAAGCGGAAACGGAGCGGCTTGAAAAAGAGCGCAACACATTTTCTGCTCAGGTGGAAAAAGGTCTTTACAGACTTGCTTTTGGCTCCGTTGCCGATGCGCTCAGGCTGATGCTTTGTGAGGATACTCTTACAGCGAAAGAAATTGAGGAGCTTGATTTGTTTAACGTTTCGGAAATCAAGCGGCCTAAAGGCGGCGGAATGGAAATAAAGTTTTTTGACAGGCTGAAGGCTCTTGAAAAACTCGCCCAGCTGACGGGCGGCAGAGAAAATGCGGAAAGCAGTTTCATCAAAGCGCTTTCCGAGGGTGCAAAGCTTCTCTCGGAGGAGGAGGTTGTTTGAGTCAGACAACAAAAAAGCCTGCCTTTGCTCCGTTTTCAAAAAAACAGATGCAGGCTCTTTGCTGGTGGTTGCCCGAAAGCCCTTTCAGTACCTGCGATGCCGTTATTTGCGACGGTGCGGTGCGTTCCGGCAAAACTCTTTGTATGTCAGTTTCTTTTGTAACGTGGGCTTTTTCGGCATTTGCCGATTCTTCCTTTGCTCTTTGCGGCAAAACAATCGCATCCTTGCGCAGAAACGTTGTTACCGTTATTCTGCCCGTTTTGCGTGACCTCGGTTTCGAATGCAACGAAAAATATTCACGCAATCTGATTGAAATCAGTCACTCGGGCGTAACGAACAGGTTTTATCTTTTCGGCGGCAAGGATGAGGGCTCGGCGGCATTGATTCAGGGAATGACGCTTGCGGGCGTTCTGCTTGATGAGGTTACGCTTATGCCCCGTTCTTTTGTGGAACAGGCGCTTGCCCGCTGCTCCGTTGATGGCTCAAAGCTATGGTTCAACTGTAACCCCGAGCATCCGATGCACTGGTTTCACGAGGAATGGATAAAGAAACACGGTGACAAAAACTGCCTTTATCTGCACTTCACAATGAAAGACAATCCCTCGCTCACACCAGGTATAATCCGCAGATATGAACGGCTGTATTCGGGGGCTTTCTATGAAAGATTTGTGCTTGGCAAATGGGTTGCCGCCCAGGGCTGCGTTTACCCGATGTTTTCACAGGAAAAGCACGTTTGCGAGCCGCCCGATGTTATGGAGGAATATCGCATTTCCTGCGATTACGGTACGGTCAATCCATCTTCTTTCGGTCTTTGGGGCAAAAAAGAGGGAGTATGGTACAGGGTGAATGAGTATTATTTCGATTCACGCACTGAAGGCAGGCAGAAAACGGACAGCGAGCATTTTGAAGCCTTGTGTGAGCTTGCAAACGGCAAAAAGATAAGTTCTGTCATCATTGATCCGTCGGCGGCGAGCTTCATTGAATGCATACGCCGTGACGGCAGATTTACGGTTATTCCTGCGAAAAACGACGTTATTGACGGTATACGCAGAGTTTCCGACTGCCTTAAAAACGGTACGCTGAAGTTTGCGTCCGTCTGCAAGGACACCATAAGGGAATTCGGACTTTACCGCTGGGAAGAAAACTCGGCAAAGGATGCGGTAAAAAAAGAAAATGACCACGCCATGGACGATATCCGCTATTTTGTTTCAACCGTTGTTGTCAACGAAGAGGATGACGGATTTTTTGCCGTGGCGGCAACGAGAAGACAGAAAGGAGGAATGTGATGGGCTTATTTAAAAACAGAAAAATCCCGGCTTCAAGGGTTTCAATGCCTGTTGTGCAGGCGGCAAACCGTCACCCGTTCGGGGCGATTGACAGCTATGTGCCTTTGGGCGCACCTCAACACAGGCTTTATAAAGCACTCAGGGAAGCTGTGCCTGTTATTGATGCGGCAATATTCAAGCTTGTGCGCCTGACAGGAGGCTTCAGCGTTGAATGCACTGATATTCAGGCACAGAGAGAGCTTGAAGAATTCATTGAAGCCGTACCCGTCGGAGGCAACAGATACGGGCTTTCCGCTTTTGTTTCGGCATATTTTGAGCAGCTTCTCACTTACGGTACAGCATTGGGCGAAATTGTGACGGATACGGACGGTCTGCCCTGTGCACTTTTTAACGTTCCGCTTGAGGGTATTGAGCTTTGCAGGGCGCAAAACGGTTTTGATATTGACGTTTACGTGCATAAAGGCGGCGAGCTTAAAAAAGCTCCCAGACAGGAGCTTTGTATACTCAGCGTGCTTAATCCCGACCCCGGTGCTCTGACAGGCAATTCATTGCTTAAAGGAATGCCGTTTGTGAGCGGAATTCTGCTTAAAATTTTTGAAAGTATAGGTGCAAACTGGGACAGGGTCGGCAATCTGCGTTTTGCCGTTACCTATAATCCCCGCAACGATGCCGTTGACAGAGCTTATGCAAAAGACAGGGCGCTGCAGGTGGCAAAGGAATGGGGCGAAGCCATGCAGAGCGGCTCCGAAATCAAGGATTTTGTTGCCGTGGGCGACGTGCAGATTAAGGTTATCGGCGCAGACAATCAGATTCTTGACAGCGAGGTGCCTGTGCGACAGATGCTTGAGCAAATTGTTGCCAAAACGGGTCTGCCGCCCTTTATGCTCGGGCTTTCGTGGTCCAGCACGGAGCGAATGAGTTCACAGCAGGCAGACGTACTTACAAGTGAGCTTGAGGCTTACAGACAGATTCTTACACCCGTTATCAGAAAAATCTGCACGGAATTTTTGAGAAGCAGAGGCTACGGATGTTCGCCTGCAATAACCTGGAACAACATAACACTTCAGGACGAGGTTGAGCTTGGCAGAGCAAGGCTTTATAACGCACAGGCGGGAAAGCTTGGGGGGGAAAACAATAAGAAAGGTAAGTGATTATGAGCAACAAAAAGACAGACTCCGTTACTGCGCAGGAGCTTGAGCTTATCGGCAGATATGCAAGAAAAGAGCTCACGCAGGAGGAGATTTACACATTCAGCGTTATCCTTTGCGACAATGAGATTGACAGGGATAACGAAAAATTCACCGTTGCATCGCTGAACACCCTTGCAGAGCTTTTTGTGGGCAAAACAGGAATTTTTGACCACAATATGAGCAGCAAGGATCAGACGGCAAGGGTTTATGCAACACGCGTTGTGACCGATGAAACACGCAAAACAAGTGACGGCGAGCCTTATACCTATATCGAGGCAAAAGCTTACATGGTCAGAACAGATAAGAACAAAGACCTTATCGCAGAGATTGATGCAGGCATCAAGAAAGAAACCAGCGTCGGTTGCGCGGTTAAGGTTACAAGATGCTCGGTTTGCGGCGAAAACGTGAGAAGCACGGGCTGTGAGCATCAGAAGGGCAAGCAATACGGCGGCAAGATATGTTGCCATCTGCTTGAAGAACCTGCAGATGCCTATGAGTGGTCATTTGTGGCTGTACCTGCACAGAAAAATGCAGGTGTTATCAAATCTTTCAGCCCCGAAGCACGAAACTCCGCAGGTGAAAACTGGGCAGAGGAATACAGAGCAGAGCTTAAATCGGCACTTGTCAGGGATGCCGCAACGGTTATGCCTGAAATGAGAGGCGAGACTCTTGAAGCAATTTGCAAAGAGTTGAGCATCGAAAGACTCAAGGATATGCGTGATGTATTCAGAAAAAAGGCAGAAAAAAAGCTGTCGTTTATCAGACAGCTTGATGCAAACGGCGATAATGCATCGGAATCGAATTCCGAATACAAAATTTAAGGAGGATAAATTATGTCAGTAGCATTCGGCGGTTTTCATAACGAAACCGCAACATTCAAAGTAACAGAAGAAATCGGCAAGGGTACACCCGTTAAAATCAGCGATAACGCAACTGTTGCAGCTTGCAGTGACGGTGACGTGTTTTGCGGAATCATCGCAAACAGCGACAACTCATATGCCGCAGTACAGATTTACGGAGAAGTAACCGCAAAGTTCAGCGGTACAGCTCCTGAACTCGGTTATACCGCACTTGCTGCAGGTGCAGACGGTGTTAAGACGGGCGGCAGCAGGGAATATCTTGTTGTTGCTGTTGACGAAGCGGCAGGCACCGTAACGTTTCTTATGTAAGAAAGGAGATAGTTTTTATGTCAAATTTTGATAATATCAGACTCGAAAAGGGTCTTTATGCAACAGGCAATTTTACAAAGGCTCTTGAAAGCCTTGACCCCGATGATAATTACAAGGGCACTTCTCTTGAGGGTCTTGATGCATATCAGCGTCAGCTCAAGCGCTTCGGCATTAAGGTCAGCGGCGCAGGCAGTGATGTTGTTGATAAGTTTTTCAAAACATCAGACAGCGCAGTGCTTTTCCCCGAATATGTTTCAAGAGCTGTCAAGCAGGGTCTTGAGCAGGCGGATATTCTGCCCGGCATTGTAGCGTCAACAACGGTTTTTAACGGTCTTGATTACCGTTCAATCACCTCAATGCCTACAAATGAGGAGAAAGAACTTAAAATTGTGAGCGAGGGTGCATTCATTCCCGAAACAAACATCAGAACAAAGGAAAACCTTGTCAAGCTTCGCAAGAGAGGCCGTTCGCTCGTGGCTTCTTATGAGGCTATCAGATATCAGCGCCTTGACCTTTTCACCGTAACACTCCGCCAGATCGGCGCATACATTGCAAGAACTCTTCTCAAGGATGCGATTGAGGTTATTGAAAACGGTGACGGAAACAACAATCCTGCAGACGTTGTGAACTGCGCTTCAAGCGGCACACTTGCATATGCAGACCTTGTTGATTTCTGGAACAGCTTTGACCCCTATGAGCTCAACACCATCATCGCAGAGCCTGCCGTTATGGCAAAGCTTCTTAAGATGGAAGAATTCAGGGATGCCGCCGCAGGTCTTAATTTCCACGGAAGCGGCAAGGAGATTACTCCCCTTGGAGCAAAGCTTCTCAAGTCCTCTGCTGTCAACACAGGTACTCTCATCGGTATTGATAAGAGAGCAGCCCTTGAAATGGTAAGAACGGGCGACATTATGACCGAATACGACAAGCTTATTGACCGCCAGCTTGAGAGAGCCGTTATCAGCTGCACTGCGGGCTTTGCCAAGATTTTTGACGGCGCATCAAAGGTGCTTTCAGTCTGATGGTTAAATTGCCTTATCTGATTGATTGCTGGCGTGTACTCTCTGTTTTCAGAGAGTATTACGCACCTGCCGAAACCGATGCAGAGCTTGCACCACTTTGCGATGCGGTGGCAAGAGAGCTTTCGGCTCGGGTCAGACGTGATGCCGATTGCTCCGACATCAGGCTTATCAATGCGGCTGCCGCAATTGCAAACCACAGGCTTTGTATGAGAAAGGCAAACAGCGAAAACGCCGTAACCTCGTTCAAGGCAGGCGACGTTACGGTCAGTGTTTCACCCCAGGCTCTTCTTGAAAATGCTGAAAAAGAAAGAACCCGTGCAATGCTTGAAGCACTTCCGCTTCTGCGTGACGACGAATTTGTTTTCAGGCAGGTGTGCATATGAAGCTTGAGCCGATGCTGAAGGCTTACGGCAGACCTGCTTCGTTTGTAACCAAAGACGGTGAAGAACTTGCAAAAATGAATGCCTTTATAAGTCCGCTCAGATATAAGAATAAAATGTATCTTTACGGTGTCAACACGGAAATCGGTTTTAACTCACAGGGACATTATCTTTACATCGGACCGCCTGAACCCGATCTGACACTTGCGCAAAACGGCGAATACGTCAGATGTATGGGCGAGCGTTACAGAGTTGACAGAGCCGAAAAAGTATATAAAGGTAACGAGGTTTTTTATATCTGGGCAATAATCAGAGTTATTGTTGAAAATGATTAATACTGTTTAACGAGGTGACTAACCAATGAGTGCAATCAGCTCAATGCCTGCCAACATTGTGGCGTGGCTCAAAGAGAGAGAAGAACTCAAAAACATAAAATTTATTACGGAATACCCTGCAATCAAAAAAGAAGTGCCGCTTCGCAACACAACGGTTGCCGTCGGCATTGACGGAATGAACATTGTTGACTCCTTTGTGGAAAACGATGAGGGTGTTCTGGTGGAAAACGAAAACTGCAGACAGGTAAATATAAGGCTGCGTTTTTCGATTCATGCCCCGTTTTCTTCAGGCGGTGCGGCATGCCACGATGCGTTTACGGATATCATCGACTGCCTGACCTTTGATTCCGCTTTGAATATCGATTCATCAGGCTGTGACAAAATCATTTCAGACAGGGATACGGATGCTTTCGTGCTCACTGCGTGGGCAACGGTTATAGCGTCGTTGTGTCCGGCAGACAGCGCTTCTGTTGATCTGCCGTCTTTTCTGGGCAAGGAGCTGTTTTGCGCTTCACATATAAAAGATACGGTGATTCACCTTTCGCAGGATCAGATTGACTATCTGGATGAGCCGTTTGTTACGGGTCAGTATATGGGCAGAGGCAGCACTTCAATGTCGATTGAGCTTGGGTTCAAGCCGACGCTTGTTATAGTTCTTGCAAGTAACTATCCGTATATGCAGTACGATGCGGAAAACCAGGTGAGTTATATGTTTTCGGGCATAGCATTTCGCAACGGTCAAACGTACGGTTTGAGGATTAACGACACAGGTTTTACGGTTGAAAACAACTCTTCGACGCTTGTTAAAGGCAGCTACCCGAGGCTGAACACCGCAGGCGCTCCCTACAGATATGTAGCGTTCAAATAACAGAGTAATTCTCTCGAAAAAGCAAAAGGGCTTGCAGAGGAAAAATCCTTTGCAAGCCTTAATGATTTATATGACGGGTTTATTCGTAATCCGTTATTTTTTTGCCGCTTCCGAGCTCGAAATGGTATTGGGCGATGCCGTGGTCAACCTTGTTGCTCGTCCACGTGCCTGTGTTTTCTGTTATAACGCCGTCAGGTGTGTACTCAAAAACAATCAGCTGCGTGTTGCGTGCGGAGGGTGCATTTGCAACGCACTCCATACCCTTTTTGAACCAGTCGGGTGCGGTTTCATAATTTCTGCTCATCTCGGCAGGCGTTTTTCTTTTTGTTTTGATCACGCCTGCAAGAAGCTTTTCTTTTAGGCTTTCGTTGGTTTTGATTTCGCCAACGGAAATAACGCAGGAAAGTTCTTCGCCGTCGGCAAGCTCAACTGCGGTTGAAGCCTTGTCGTAACTGCCTGCAACCCAGCAGGTGCCGAGACCGAGACGTGTTGCCTCAAGCACAAGCTCTTCACCGAAATAGCCGACCTTTTCGTGAAGGAGAGGGTCATCTGCCCTGCCGGCAAGGGCAAAATAGCTTATCACTCCGCTGAACATTCCGTAGCTTTTTACAAGGCTGAAACAGCTTTCACCGTTTTCCATAAGCTTTATGTTCAAACCGGAACGTTCACATATGCCGTCAATTATCTTTTGCAGAGCCGCTTTTTTCTCTGAACTTAACGGCTCGGGGATATATGCTCTTCTTGATATCCTTATTGCAGAAGCTTCAAGCAAAGTCATATTATTTCCTCATTTCGGCAAGGTCACGGTAGTTGATAAGCTTAATGCCGTGAGCTTCGATATGCTGTCTTGTTTTGGGGTCTTTGAGGATTCTGTATTCCCACACTCTGCGCTCCCAGCAGCCTGTTGCACCCTTGAGGTCATCTGTTTCAAGTGAGGGGTGCATATAGGTTTCTGTGATGCCCTCGGGCATATTTGCGTAAAGATCGTAGATATACTCTTGGAAATTTTTGTAGCTTTCGGTCTGGGGCTCGTTCCACTCGTTGGGGATAAGGTGGTCGGGAACGGCAACACCGAGCTGATGGATGAAGCCAACAAGCTGACCGAGCATTGCGTGAATCATATCCTTGTCGATGTTGATATCAAGCATTGTATTTGAAAGCTGTGCATCGGAGAACGATGCAGGGAAACGGAAGGGCAGGCCGTATTCAGCGGCGGTCTGAAGTGTCATCTGAAGAAGCTCAAATCTGCCTGTTTCGATGCCGTAAAGTGAACCCATATGGTTGTCAAGATGTGAGGGGGTTACGAAACCGAGCTTTTTGCAGCGTTCAATCTGTGCTTTGATTTCTGCTCTTGCTTCTTCAAGGTCAACGTTCTTTTCAACCTGATCGCTCTCGTGCCACATAAAGCCTTCTTCGTCGCGGAGGGATTCTGTGTTGCTTGAATTTACGGGAGCCCAACGGTAGTTGCCCCATTCGCTTGTGAGGGTGAGGTGAACGCCGATTGCGTACTGCGGGTTTTCAGCCGCAAAACGGCAAGCCTCGGGTGCCCAAGCACAGGGAGCCATAATTGTTGATGAAGTGAGTGCACTTGCAGGGTCTTTGAAAAGATCCATAACCGCAAGATTTGCACCTCTGCACATGCCGAAATCGTCTGCGTTGATAATAAGATATCTGTCCATAATTTTATCCTCTTTCTTTCAGTTTATATAAGGTCTTTGTAATTGATGATGTGTCCGTCAAATTTGTCGGCGTCAATTTCTTTGTCACCGATGAAGGCTTTGACAACCTGTTTTTTGCCCTTTACATATTCAGGTTTGCCGGGGCAGAAGGGATAGAAGCCGAGAACGCCGAAGATATACCAGATTGCGGTTGTACCATTGTCTTCGTCACCCGGGAAACCGTCGTTTTCATAAGAAAAGGCTTCCTTGCAAAGTCTTTCAACCCAGTATGCCGATTTTTCAACACAGCCGAGAGCTGAATATATATAAGGAATATGGAAACTGGGCTGGTTTGAGATTGCACACTGACCGAAATCAATGGCGGCAAGTTCCGTGATTTCGTGAATTTCGCAGTCATAACCCCTGATAAGATAATCGGGCTCGGTTGCAAAAAGCTCGTCAATTTTGGCAATCAGCTTATCCTTGCCGCCGTAAAGCTCGGCAAGACCTTCAATATCGTGCGGCACGGCAAACGAATTCTGCCACGCACTGCCCTCGGTGTAATCTCTGCCCCACATAATGGGTGAGAATTCGGGGCGGAAGTTACCGCTTTTATCCTTGGGACGCATAAAGCCTGTTTCGGGGTCAAAAATGTTTTTGTAATACGTTGCGCGCTTACGGTATTCGGCTTCGATTTTTGTTTCGCCGAGTATTTTTGCCACTTCAGCGATGCACCAGTCGCCGTAAGCGGCATCAAGCGTAAGGTTGACGGATTCTTTTTGTTCGTCATAAGGCACGTAGCCGTATTTGCAGTAGCTTTCCGCACCGTTTCTGCCGAAGCGTCTTTCGGGCGGATTGGTTACGGAATGCTTTATCATACCTTCAAGAGCCACACGCAGAGTGGGTTCGTCAATGAAGCCTTTGACTGCACCGTCCGCAATAACGGCATCGACAAGCGTGCTGGGCATACATCCGCATTCGCCGATTGAAAGCCATCTTGGCAACCAGCCGCTTTCTTTATATTCATAAATAAATGCGGTGAGCATTTCACGCAGTTCTTCTTTTGCTACAAGAGCAAAGAAAGGATAAACCGTTCTGTAGGTATCCCAGAAGCCGTTGTCGGTGTATCTTACGCCGGCATATGTTTTGCCGTCGTGGGGGCAATAGTGAATTGCTTTGCCGGATTTATCGTATTCATAGCATTTGTGGGGGTAGAGGAAGGCTCTGTACATACAGGAATAGAAAGTGCGCAACTGTTTTTCGTCTGCGGCTTCAATTTTAACTCTTGAAAGATAGCCTTCCCAGATTTCTTCAGCTTCAGCCTTGAGTGAGGCGAAATCCTTGCCCTCAAGCTCTGTTTTAAGATTGTAAACAGCCTGCTCATAGCTGATATATGAAATTGCAAGCTTGATTTCGGTAACTTTGTTTTTAAGGCAGATGTGAATACCTGCTTTTTTGCCTCTGGTTTTTGAGCCGCTTCTGAATTTGTTTTCGTTGCTGATAAGTGTTTCGTAGGCGTCAACAGAGCCTTCGGGAAACTCGACGGCAAGATAGGTTCTGAATTTAACCGCTTCGCCGCTCATATGCATATCCGTTGAAGCAAAAAGCATATTCTTTTTTTCATCAAAGCGGAAAGTATAGTTGCCTGTTACGGGCAAAACCGAAAGATAGTTTTTGCCCTCGTCTGAAAAGTCGATAATTGCTGCGGCACCTCTTTCTGTGGGTGTCAGCTCAAAATCGCATCTTGAACGCAGAAAACGGGTTTTGAGATAATAGGGGGAGAGAATTGCTTCTTCGGGTCTGAAACCTGACCAACGTTCTTCTCCCATACCGCCCATTCTGTCGTTCTGCGGAATAAAAATAAATGCGCCGTAATCTGCAATCCAGGGTGAGGGCTGGTGAGTAAGGCGGATACCCTCAAGGCTGCGGCTGTCGGGGTGATAATACCAGCGGATGCTGTGTTCTTCGGTCTGCGGAGCAAAAGCTGCCATGCCGAAGGGGCGCTGAACAAGCGGCAGAGTGTTGCCGTTTGAATAGCGGTGTGTGGATTTGCTGCCTTGCTTTGTGTTGACAAGTTCACAATATTTCATAATTATTTCTCCCGTTCCGAGCCTTCAGCGGCTCAGAATATTTATAAGATTGTCAGAGCCGAAACAACGGCTCTTTTTTATTGCCTGTGCAACGGCCGTCATATTTTCAGCCGAATGCTCAACCTCTTTTGAATATCGGCGCGCAGCTTCAATGCGAGCGGATTTTTGCGAGAAGTCCGGCAGAGCCGCCTGCAGAGCAAGACAGGCAACAACCGAAAAAACGGTGAATTTTGCCTTTTCGGCAAGCTTGCCGTCAAATGCGGCGGTCATAAAATAACGGTATGTAAAATAGACGGCAAGGTGCTCGGCTTCCCACTCGTTTTGCGTGAGGATTGCTCTGAATTCATCTGCTTTTTGCGGTGTGATATTTTTTGAACGTGCAAGTTCTGCGTTCCAATGAATGTCAAGCTTTTCAAGAGATTCAAGTGTTTCAAAGCATTTTTGCAAAGTGTTTTTTGCTTTGACGGTGTTGAACGTTACGGGATTGAAATATTCTTCGCCAACGATCACGTCTGAAATTACTTTTGACCTGATATTCTGCTGAACACCGTCGCAATAACGAATGAACGCAATCAGCCTTTGCGTTATTGAAAAATTTCTGCTTTGCAGTATGTTTATCGCCGTTTTTTGCGCCTTTGCAAGTGTAAAATAGAGTGTCGGGTCAATGCAGTTGGGCTCGGGCAGGGAATCGTCTTCTTCGGCTTCAAAGCTTATCGGCTCTGCCGAATCAAAAATCAGCCTTGCCGCCTCGGGACAGGATATTGAAAGTCCTGTTTCTTTGCGTGAACCCAGATGGGTTACGTGCCTTGGAAAAAGCGAGCAGGTTTTGCACAGATTTTCTTTACCGAGCTCAATATATATTTCGCACAGGTTACTCTCAAGCAAAAACGGACAGCGCCGTCCCTGAGAAACAAAAACCGTGTCGCCGTCACTGTCAACCGCCATTGAACTGCGCAGTTTATGAGCAATGTTTCCGTCTGCGTTTCGATATTTCTCTGCACTTTCCGGGTCAACAACTATCTGCCATCCGGCACAGCAGGTATCGGGGCATTTGTCTGCAATGCAAGAAAAACGGCGGTAATAAGACGGATATGTGTTTTTCATTGTTTCATCTCTTTTTGAAAGTTTATAGTTTGACTATAATGCAAAATCAGTTCAAAGTCAATAAAAAAGACGCAGCTCACTGTAAAACTGCGTCTTTTGGGATTAACATTACTGACCGACTACGCCTTCGGGAAGGTTTACGTCATTTTCGGGCTCGGTTTCGGGTTCAGGGTCTGATATGGGACCGTCATCGGGTACCACGTCATCGATATCGGGTGTATCCTGGTCAACTTTATAAACAAAGTCGCCGTTTGCATCGGTTACGCGTTCGCCGTTTTCGTCAAGCACGTGTTCGCCGACATAGGAATAAACACGGATTACAACCTCTGTACCTTTTTCGTAAAGGTCATTTTTGTCGGGGCTGCCCTTTGCGATAACGTCATAAACAATTTCATCTTTGCTCAGGCTGGTGGTGTCTGTATCCTGTCTGATGCAGATGAAGCCGTTGTCTGTGAGATATCTTTCAACCTCGCTGTATTTGAGGCCGTCAAGGTTATCGGGCAGAGGATTCTTTTCTTTGCCTGAGCTTACTGTGAGAGTGAATTTTGTTCCCTTGGCATATTCGCCCGAAGTGGGAGAAATGCCGAGGATTTCACCTTCTTTTGCAGTGTCGCTTGTCTGGTCAATAATTTCAATGTCGAATTTGTCGCCGAACTGGTGAATGAATTCGGCTTTCTGACGACCTATAAAAGACAGACTGTTGACGGCAATCAGCTCGCCGCCGTCGTCGGAATTATTGTATTTGGGCATGGGATCGTTGCTTGGGATAATCAGGTAAATGCCCAGCGGAATCAGGCAGGCGGCAAGGGTTATTGCAAAGCTCATGAAAAGAAGAACGATGGGACTCATTTTTTTCTTTTTATTGTTTTTCTGCGGCTTTGCAGATTCGGGTTTGGAAACGGGTGCGGGAGATCGCTTTGGTTGGGTTCTGGGTGCAACGGGCGGCTTGGGCGCACGCTGGTGCTGACCGCTGACCGCTGTTGCAACAGGCGAAGCGGAAAGCTCGGCGCGAAGCTGCTCAACGGTTCTTGTTCTGTCATCGGGCAGAATCTGCAAAGCGTTGATAAGACCGTTTATAACGTATGCAGGCAGAGCCTCGGCAAATTTGCCGGGAACCATAAGCCTGTCGTTTGTCATTCTTTCTTTTGAAGAAATCGGGTCACTGCCGATGAGAGTTCTGTAAAGAACTGCGGCAAAGGCATAAATGTCTGTCCATGTGCCCTGCTGACCGTCAAAGCCGTACTGTTCAATGGCGGCATAGCCGTCGTAAAGCTGGCTGTTGAGGTCGCTGCGTGCGGTTCTTGCCGCACCTACGCAGAAGCCTGTTATTTTGATTTTGCCGTCTACGCCGATAACGAGGGTTGAGGGTGAAATGCCTCTGTGGATAATTGCTGCAGAGTGCAGGGTGCCGATGGCGGAAAGAACAGGCATAAGAAGCTGTCTGGCTTTTTCCCAGGAGATGTAGCCTGTGTTGCTTCTGAGCAGAAAATCACGCAGGGTTATGCCTTCGAAATGGTCATAAATAGCATACGAAGTGCCGAAATCCTCAACAACGTCATTGACGCTGATAAGGGCAGAAAGACCCTTTAAGCGTGCAAGCTTTGTCCACATTTCTTCAAAGCTTCTGCGAAGATCTTTGAAAACGTTTTCGCTGCCTCGCATAACCTGAAGAGTCAGGTTGGAGGTTGAGCGGATAGTGAACGAATCGGGAATAAATTCGCGGATCTTGATAGCTTTTTTCTCAACAAGATCCCAGCCGATATAGGTTGCACCTTCGCCGTTGTATTCAAGCATTTTGCCGACCATATAGCGGTTGGCAACAACAGTTCTGACGGGCAGATAAGGCGAAATCTGGGTTGAGTCGGCATAATATCCGCAGTGGGGACATTTTCTTGCATCGCCGATTTCGCGCATACAGCTCATACACAGCTTATCTGAACTAATCATACGGGTTCTCCTTGTAAATTCAAATAGTGCAATAAAATGCAGTAAATCACAATAATATTATCAAATAAGTTTGTTTTTGTCAATGAAGATGACATTATTGTAATCTTTATTGTCAAATTGCTTAATAAAAAGTTGTATATTTTGTTACTAAAGTAACTAAAAAACTCTTGAAAACAGCATACATTATTGTTATAATTAAATAAATATAATTGAGGAGGTGTGCGCTGTGGCGTCAAAAACAAAAAAAGGCGGATATGACCCCAATATTCCGCTTTACCTTTTTCACGAGGGAACAAACGCCAAGGCATACGAATTTTTCGGAGCGCACCCGTGTGAAAACGGCGCGGTGTTCAGAGTGTGGGCACCGAATGCGGCAAGGGTCAGTGTTGCAGGCAGTTTCAACGGCTGGCAGGAACACATTAACCCGATGCAAAAAATCAGTCACGGTGTATGGGAATGCCGCATTGACGGCGTTCAGCGCTATGACTCATACAGATTTGTGATTAAAACGGCTGACGGCAGAACGCTTTATAAGTGCGACCCGTTTGCGTTTCACGCAGAAACAAGACCTGCCAATGCCTCAAAGATTTACGGCATTCACAATTTTGAATGGACGGATAAAAAGTGGCTCAATAAACGTAAAAAAACCAGTGTTTACGAATCACCCATCAATATATATGAGGTTCACGCAGGCTCCTGGCAGGCTTATGATGACGGCAATCCCTTGCCTTACAGAGAGCTTGCGGACAGGCTGATTCCTTACGTTAAAGAAATGAATTACACCCACATCGAGCTTCTGCCGATAACGGAGCATCCGTTTGACGGCTCGTGGGGCTATCAGGTAACAGGCTATTTTGCTCCGACCTCGCGCTTCGGTACGCCGGAAGATTTTGCTTATTTTGTCAACAAGGCGCACAGCGAGGGCATCGGCATTATTCTTGACTGGGTGCCTGCGCATTTTCCCAAAGACGATTTTGCGCTTGCGGATTTTGACGGCACATCATGCTATGAATATTCCGACAGACGAAAAGGCGAGCACCTTGAGTGGGGTACCAAAGTATTCGATTACGGCAAGCCCGAGGTACAGAGCTTCCTTGTTTCAAGTGCGATGTTCTGGATCGATAAATTCCACATTGACGGTCTGCGCGTTGACGCCGTTGCTTCAATGCTTTATCTTGATTACGGCAGAGACGATTTTGTTACCAATTCCTATGGCGGCAATGAGCATCTTGAAGCGGTGGCATTCCTCAAGAAGCTCAACGAATCGGTGTTCAGAGAGCACGGTGACGTTATGATGCTTGCGGAAGAAAGCACAATTTGGCCAATGGTTTCCAAACCCACCTTTATGGGCGGTCTCGGCTTCAATTTCAAGTGGAATATGGGCTGGATGAATGACTGTCTGCGCTATTTTTCGCTTGACCCGATTTACAGAAAATCCAATCACAGCAAGCTGACTTATACTTTTGCATACTCAACGGCAGAAAACTACGTGCTGCCCATTTCACACGATGAGGTTGTTCACGGCAAATGCTCCCTCATCAACAAGATGCCGGGCACTTACGAAGAAAAGTTTGCAGGTGTGCGCTCATTCCTCGGCTTTATGATATCATACCCCGGCAAAAAGCTTTTGTTTATGGGCAGTGAATTCGGTCAGTTTATCGAATGGAATTACAAGCAGCCGCTTGACTGGCTTCTGCTTGGCTACGATTCACACAAACAGCTTAAGCATTACGTTTCTCAGCTCAACAAATTTTATGCCGCAAACGCGCCCTTCTGGGAGGCGGATTACGAAAACGAGGGCTTTGACTGGATAGTCGGCGATGACTGCGACAATTCCGTTTTGTCATATCTGCGAAGAGATAAAAGCGGCAACGAGATTATCGCCGTTTGCAACTTCACGGGTGTCACAAGGCAGAAATACCGCATAGGTGTTCCCAAAGAGGGCACTTACAGGGTTGTTTTCAGCTCGTCATCACCCGAGTTCGGCGGCAGAAACGAGAGCACTTCAGGCTCAGTCAAAGCAAAAAAAATCCCCATGCACGGATACGGTTACAGCATTGAGGTCGATATTGAAGGTCTCAGCTGTATGTATATAAAAAACACATCAAGGAAAAAAGATTCCCAAAAATAAAAGGAGGAACCCCCTATGGCAATGAAACCCGAATGCATAGCTATGCTTCTTGCAGGCGGTCAGGGCAGCCGCCTGGGCATTCTTACAAAGCAAATTGCAAAGCCTGCCGTACCCTACGGCGGCAAATACCGCATCATCGATTTTCCTCTTTCAAACTGCGTTAATTCCGGCATTTACACTGTCGGTGTTCTTACACAGTATCAGCCCCTCGAGCTTAACGATTATATCGGTAACGGCGAGCCCTGGGACCTTGACAGAGAAAGCGGCGGCGTTCACGTTCTTTCGCCCTATCAGCAGATAAAGGGCACGGAATGGTACAAGGGCACTGCAAACGCTATTTACCAGAACATCAACTTCATTGAAAGATATGACCCCGAATACGTTCTTATTCTTTCGGGTGACCATATCTACAAGATGGACTACTCAAAGATGATTGACTTCCACAAGGAAAAGAACGCAGACTGCACAATTGCAATGCTTGAAGTTCCGTGGGATGAAGCAAGCCGTTTCGGCCTGATGATAGTCAATGATGACGGCTCAATCAGCGAGTTTGAAGAAAAACCCAAGAATCCCAGAAGCAATAAGGCTTCAATGGGCGTTTACGTTTTCAACTGGAATAAGCTCCGTCAGTATCTTATTGAGGACGAAGCAAAGGAAGGCTCAAGCAACGACTTCGGTCACGACCTTATCCCTGCAATGCACGCAAACGGCGAGAGAATGTTTGCCTATCAGTTCGACGGCTACTGGAAAGACGTCGGAACAATAAACAGTCTCTGGGATGCAAACCTTGACCTTCTCAATCCCAAGGTTGACCTTAACCTTGATGATGACGGCTGGAAGATTTATTCAAGATCGCCTGCCGCTCCGCCTCACTACATCGGCGAAAACGCAAGCATTGAATCTTCAATGATTACAGAAGGCTGTGACATTCAGGGCAGCCTTGATTTCTCCGTTCTTTTTGCAAACGTAACCGTTGAAGAGGGCGCAGAGGTCAAATATTCAATCGTTATGCCCGGCACTGTTGTCAAAAAAGGCGCCGTTGTTCAGTATTCGATAGTTGCGGAAAATGCGGTTATCGAAGAAGGTGCGGTTGTCGGCAAGAGCCCCGAGAGCATGGCGGATATCAATGATTGGGGTGTTGCTGTTATCGGCAACGGCGTAACAATCGGCAAGGGTGCAACGGTTGAACCCAAAGCAATGGTTGACGAAGATATGGGAGGTGTTGAATAATGGCTGCAAATAACGTTCTCGGCATCATTTTTTCAAACGCATATGACGAAGTACTGCCCGAGCTTACCGCTTTCCGCACAATGGGTTCGGTTCCCTTTGCAGGCAGATACCGTCTTATAGATTTCCAGCTTTCAAATATGGTGAACGCTGGTATTCCTCAGGTCGGCATTATTACAAAGAGCAATTACCGCTCGCTTATGGATCACGTAGGCAACGGCAAACCCTGGGAGCTTTCCAGAAAAAGAGGCGGTATGACAATCCTGCCTCCGTTCAACACACCTGAAACAGGTATGTTCAAGGGCAAGGCTGATTCGCTCTACGGCTCAATCGGTTATATCAGCAGCTCCGACAAGGATTACGTTATCCTTGCAGACTGTAATGTTATCTGCAACATCGACTATGATAGCCTTCTCAAGGCTCATATTGCAAAGAGAGCAGATATCACCATCGCTTACGCAAACGGCATTCCGCCTGCAACCGATTCGGCAACAGAGCTTACAATCGACGAAAGCGGCAGAATCACCGCAGACAGATATGTTGATTGCTACAGCAGTTCTGTCAAATATTCTCTTAAAATTATGGTCATCGGCAGAACGCTGCTTGAGCGCCTTCTTCACGAGGCTCACGGTGCAAGAATCGATGACTTTGAAACAATAGTAATCAACAACCTTGACTATCTCGGCGTTTACGGATACGAGGTTACGGGTTTTGTAAGAACCCTGCAGTCACTTCGCAGCTATTACGAGGTAAGCATGGAAATACTTAACCCCGAAAACAGAAAGGCTCTTTTTGCAAGCCCCGTTTATACCAAGGTCAGAGACCAATTCCCCGCAGTTTACGGCATTAACGCAAAGGTTAAGAATTCGCTTATTGCTGACGGCTGCAAGATTGACGGTGAGGTTGAAAACTGCATCCTTTTCAGAGGTGTTACCGTTGCAAAGGGTGCAAAACTCAAGAACTGCATTATTATGCAGAGCGGCTATATCGGTGATAATTCATCCCTTGAATGCGTTATTGCAGACAAGGCAGTTGTTGTTAAACCCAACAAGAAGCTTTGCGGTGCTTCCAATTATCCCGTTTATATCGGAAAGGGTATTGTTATCTGATAACTCCGCAATAAAGAAAGAGTGAATTTCAAAAATATGTCAAATAAAAACATTTACACAGCCGTTGCCGTTATGCTTGCACTTGTTATGCTGCTTGTGGCACTTATGGCAACGGGCGTTATCGGCAAAAAAGAAGAAAAAACGGAGCCGTATCACATTGAAACAAGGATAGAAGTAGAAAGCGCGACCAACGAATTCGGTGACGTGACTTTTTACACGGTGCTTGAGGAATATCTTGTACCCGGTGTTTCTTCCGACCATACCTATAAACCCACCACCAGACCCTCAACAACAGAGAATCCTTTTGTTGAGCAGGACAGCTATGTCTATGTAACAGGCGAAGACGGAAGTCCTGTTTACGGCGAAGACGGCAAACCTGTGACGGAGGTTGTTAAAGTAACGGTTGATAAAAACTCCATAACCACTATGCCGACAACCGAACCTGAGACTTATTACAATCAGGTTACGGACGAAAACGGTGCACCTGTTTTTGACGAAAACGGTCAGCCTGTTACGGAGGCGGTTATTGTTGAGCCGACAACCGAGACTACCACAGACAGATGGGCTCAGGATGACAACGGCTTCAAAGGAGTTAGGGATGACGAGCTGGCAAGTGCTATCATTGACCAGATTAACAGCGACAGAAGCAGCATTGGCGGCAAGGCAGCTCTTTCCGTTGAGCTTAACGGCGTTGCAAGGTCTGACAGCTCCTTCAGCACAATGCCGGGGTTTGAGGATAAGGTAAGCGGCAGGGGAATGACTTTTGTCACAACCTACGGCGGTTCACAGCTTTATGCAGATATTGCAAGGTCGATGAGCAGCAGAATCCACAGCGATTCCGCAACCAAAATCGGTGTAGGTGTTTTAAAAGCAGGCGGCAAATATTACACAACGGTAATTATTGAATAAAAGGCAACCAAAGAAAGGTAGTGAGGATATGAAGGTTTTATATGCATCCAGCGAAGCTTTGCCGTTTGCGGCAAGCGGCGGTCTTGCAGACGTTGCAGGCTCTCTGCCTCAGGCGCTCAAAAGGCGCAGAGTTGACTGCAGAGTGGTTATGCCCCTCTACGGCTCAATCAAAGAAGAGCTGCGTGCAACAATGAAATTTGTAACCAATATTATGGTGCCCGTTTCATGGCGCAGACAGTATTGCGGCGTTTTTGAAGCAAAATCGGGCGGCGTAACCTATTATCTTATCGATAACGAATATTATTTCAAGCGCGATAATCTTTACGGTCACTATGACGACGGCGAAAGATTTGCATTCTTCTCAAGAGCAATTCTTGAAATTCTGCCTCATATCGGCTTCAAGCCCGATATCATTCACTGTAACGACTGGCAGACGGCACTTGTGCCCGTTTATTACACAACTCTTTACGGCGCAAGAGAAGGCTACACAGGCATCAAAACAATTTCAACAATCCACAACATTCAGTATCAGGGCAAATACGGCAGAGACATCCTCGGCGACGTATTCGGTCTTGCAGAAGAAACCGTTTCGCTTGTTGAATTCGGCGGATGCATTAACCTTATGAAAGGTGCAATCGAATGTGCAAACAGAGTAACAACCGTAAGCAACACTTATGCGGTTGAAATTCTTGACCCGTGGTTCAGCCACGGTCTTGACCCCATCCTCAAAGAGAGAAGCTACAAGCTCAGCGGTATCCTTAACGGTATTGATACAAAGAATTATGACCCCGAAACAGATAAGGATATTTTTGCAAACTACTCTGCAAAGAATCCTGCAGATAAGGCTAAGAATAAAGCGGCACTTCAGGAAATTCTCGGTCTGCCCGTGAAGGCAGATGCACCCGTTATCGGCATTGTTACAAGACTTGTTTCGCACAAGGGTCTTGACCTCATCAAGCGTGTTATGCGTGAGGTGCTTGATACCACAGACGTTCAGCTTGCCGTTCTCGGCTCAGGCGACTGGGAATATGAATCTTTCTTCAAAGAACTTGCCGCAACCTATCCCGAAAAGGTTGGTCTGCGTCTCGGCTTTGTTCCCGATATGGCAAGAAAAATCTATGCAGGCAGCGATCTGTTCCTGATGCCTTCAAAGAGCGAGCCCTGCGGACTTTCGCAGATGGTTGCTCTTCGTTACGGCTCGATTCCCATTGTCAGAGAAACAGGCGGTCTTAAGGACACCATCACAGATAGCGGTGACGGTAAGGGCAACGGCTTCACTTTCAAGAGCTACGATGCTTATGATATGCTTGATGCAATCAGAAGGTCACTTGCCGCTTACAGCGACAAAAAGCTCTGGGATAAACTCGTCAAGAGAGCGCTCAAATGCGATAACAGCTGGAGCAAATCGGCAAAAGAATACATCGCTCTTTATGAGGAGCTTCTCGCCGAATAACAGAAATCAGAATAAAAAAATCAAGGGCTTGCATCGGCGTTTGCCTTTGCAAGCCCTTAAGATGAACAAGTCATTCTTACGGCATATTTTATCTCATATATTTTGCAGGTAACGGCGGAGTTTTTGCAGTGCAGTCTTCAACAATAAACTCCTCTGCGGTTTCAACAAGCGTTTTTATTGCTTCGGGCACAGGGGCATCGGGCAGGGGGTTTTTGTTCTTTTTTGGGCGCAGTGCGCTGTATGCCGCAATTTCCGAAATGGCAAGGTAGGTTGTTGAGCAGCAGACTTTGCCGTCGGCATATGCTCTGCCTGCCCAGTTTTTAGGCAGATTGCCCGCTGCCGCCTGAACAAGAATTATTTTATAAAGCGCAATTGCCATCAGCTTATCAAACTTAACGCCGTCAAGTGAGTTGCTTTCACGCATTATTTCAGCAAGCATAATTCCTGCCCTGATAAAAGTTTCGCTTGAGGCCGTGAGGGGCATATGCTTTTGGCTGGCAAGGGATTCCAGTTCACTGGTGGCATTGTTTCTGTTATTTGTTCTGCCAAGCAGATAATCACACGTTACGCCGTAAAAGTCAGCAACCTTTATAAGAAAACTCTGGCCGCACTCTCTGATACCTTTTTCATAGTGTGAAAGCAGAGCCTGCGAAACGCCAAGCTGCGCGGCGGCCTCTTTCTGGCTTAAGCCTCTTTCTTTCCTGAGTTCGCAAAGAATTATCGGAAAGTTTCTCTCCATTTTTTACATCTCCTTTTTATATTACGGAGTGTATATATTATACCAAATAATATACATTTTGTATATTGGCAAAATTAAACATAAAATCACACGGATTTTTGGAGGAAAAATGAAGTCCTACACCATTCACTTTATCAGAAATGCTCTCACAGACGAAAATCTTGAGGGCAGATACATCGGTCACACTGACGTTGAAATCAGCACCGAGGGCTGTGGTCAGCTTCTCGGAATGAAAGAAGAGCTGGTTTTTCCGCCCGTTGATGCGGTTTTCACAAGTCCGCTCAAGCGTTGCACAAAAACGGCGGAGATACTTTACCCCGACAACAAGCCCATCATAATTGATGGATTTATCGAATATAATTTCGGCGAATTTGAAAACAAAACCGCCGAAGAGCTTGAGAAAAACGAAGTTTTTCCGCGCTGGCTTGCAGGCGAAAAGGGTGTTGCACCGCCATACGGCGAAAGCAACGAGGATTTTGCAAAAAGAGTTTGCGAAACCTTTGAAAAAGTTGCGGAAGGTCTTATGAAAACGGGCACAACCTCTGCCGCCATCGTCACTCACGGCGGAGTTATTATGTCCATTCTTGCTGCTTACGGAATTCCCGAATACCCGATGCACGAATGGCTTACCCCCAACGGCTGCGGCTTTACGGTCAAGGTGAATCCGTCACTCTGGATGCGAGCAAAAAAGTTTGAGGTTTTCAGCGAATTTCCCTATGAACGAGAAGAATTACCCGATTAAGAGGTGCGGATATGAGTAAATTTACCATTGAAAAAGACGGCTTTTATCTTAACGGTAAGCCTTTCAGAGTGATTGCAGGTGCAATCCATTATTTCAGAGTACCTTCCGAATATTGGCGCGACAGACTCATCAAACTCAAGGCCTGCGGTTTTAATGCGGTCGAAACCTACGTTGCGTGGAATCTGCACGAAATGCAGGAAGGTGTTTTTGATTATTCCGATATGCTCGATATCGAAAAATTCCTTGATATTGCGCAGGAGCTCGGCCTTTATGCCATAGTCAGACCCGGACCCTACATTTGCTCGGAGTGGGATTTCGGCGGTCTGCCGTGGTGGCTTCTTAAAAATAACGATTTGCAGCTTCGCTGCATGGAAGAAAATTATATTGCGGCGGTTGACCGCTTCTTTGACGATTTTATTCCCAGAATAGCAAAGCACCAGATAACAAACGGCGGCAACGTGATTCTTGTTCAGGTTGAGAATGAATACGGAAGCTACGGTGATGACAGCGAATATATCCGTTATCTTGCAAAAGGGCTTAAAAACAGAGGAATAGACGTACCTCTTTTCACCTCAGACGGTGCGGAATATCAGATGCTTACGGGCGGCACGGTGCCCGAGATACATAAAACCGCAAATTTTGGCTCAAGGGCAAAGGAGCAGTTTGAACGCCTGAGAGAATATCAGCCTGAAGGTCCGCTGATGTGTACGGAATTCTGGAACGGTTGGTTTGACCACTGGACAGAAAACCATCACAGCCGTGACCCCGAGGATGCGGCGAAGGCTCTTGACGAAATTCTTTCGCTCGGCGGCAGTGTTTCAGCTTATATGTTCCACGGAGGTACAAACTTCGGCTATATGAACGGTGCAAACTGCTATGATTTCTATGAACCCACCGTTTCAAGCTACGATGACGATGCTCCTGTCAACGAATACGGTGATCCCACAGAAAAATATTTCAAGCTTCGTGACGTTATTGCAAAATATGCAATCGTTCCCGACGTTGAATTGCCTGCGCCCGTCAGAAGAATGAACTACGGCAAGGTTAAACTTACACAGTCTGCAAAGCTTTTTGATGTGCTCGGTTCGTTGAGTACACCCGTTGAAAGCGTTATGCCAAAAACAATGGAAAAGCTCGGTCAGGGCTACGGCTATGTGCTTTATAAGGCACAGGTCAGAGGTCCCAGAGATGAGCAGGATGTAAGACTTCAGGAAGTGCACGACAGAGGTTATATCTACCTTGATGGCAAGTTTGTTGGTATTCAGTACAGAAATGACGATAAACCGCAGTGCAGGGTTGCAATCCCAAAAGAGGGCGCAGAGCTTGCCGTGCTGGTTGAAAATATGGGCAGAGTCAATTACGGAGCTCGTTTGCGTGACTGCAAGGGCATAACAGAGGGCATCGGCTTCGGCAACAATTTTGTTTACCATTGGCAGAATTACACTCTTCCCTTTGACGATATTTCCAAAGTGCCGTTCAAAGACGGCGTTGATGCCTTTGACGGCACACCGGTGCTTCTGAAAGGCGAATTTGAAATTGACGAATGTGCAGATACTTTTGTCAAGCTCCCCGATTTTAAAAAGGGTATTATAATTGTCAACGGCAGAGTGCTTTCCAGACATTGGGAGGTAGGTCCGCAGAGGTCGGCGTATCTGCCTGCACCCTTCCTCAAAAAAGGCAAAAACGAAATCGTTATCTTTGAAACAGAGGGCTTTAAAAACCCCGTTGTGCTTCTTGACAGCGAGCCCGACATTGGTTAAATATTTATTCTACATAGCAAAAGCCGCAGGTATTACCCTGCGGCTTTTGCTTCATCCTTCTATAATCCGTGCTGTAAAACAGCAAAAAGCGGACTGCGCTATTAAACGCAATCCGCCAAAAAAACACCTTTTGCCCGAAAAAAATCGGGATAAAACCTTTGTCCTTTTGCCTGAGAGATTTACGCTTTTGCGCTTTGCACCTTCGGCACTCAATCAAATGAGCTTCTCCAAAGTTCTATCAGTTTGCAGTCCTCATCCTTGCGGATACCTGAGAGTGTTACTCCTTCGGTTGCATCAGCATTTCCTGCAAACGTCATATAGAATGTTCAATTTTTTATAATTATATCACATTGAATTCTGTATTGCAACAGTAATTTTGACTTTTCGGAAATTAATAGTTTTCAGCGTGAATTTCAAAATATGCCTTGGGATGGTCGCAAACGGGGCATACGTCGGGTGCCTTTGTGCCAACGATGATGTGACCGCAGTTACGGCATTCCCAAACCTTGACCTCGCTCTTTTCGAAAACTTGAGCGGTTTCAACGTTGTGAAGAAGAGCACGGTAACGTTCCTCGTGAGTTTTCTCAATAGCGGCAACCATACGGAATTTTTCTGCAAGTTCGTGGAAACCTTCTTCATCTGCAGTTTTGGCAAAGCCGGCATACATATCGGTCCACTCGTAATTTTCGCCGTTTGCGGCTTCAACAAGGTTTTCTGCTGTGTTGCCGATGCCGTTGAGTTCCTTAAACCACATCTTTGCGTGTTCTTTTTCGTTGTCGGCAGTTTTGAGGAAGAGGGCGGCAATCTGCTCAAAGCCTTCCTTCTTTGCCTTTGATGCAAAATAGGTGTACTTGTTTCTTGCCTGTGATTCGCCGGCAAAAGCGGCTTCAAGATTCTTTTCGGTTTGTGTGCCTGCGTATTTTGAAGCTTTTGCCTCAGCGATAATTTCAAGCTTGTCGCCGCTTACACCGCATTTGGGGCAGATGGCAACCGCACCCTTGGGTGCTTCAAAAATCTCACCACACACTTTGCACTTATACTTAATCATTTTTGTTTCCTCCTTGATATTGTTTGTATTTTCAGTTTCTGATTCGATGGGTTCAAAATCGGATGCAGGATGTTTGCAAATGGGACAAACGAAATCTTCGGGCAACTCGTCACCCTCATAAATATAGCCGCATATTTTGCAGACATAGCCTTTTTTCTTTGGCTTTTGCGGTTTGGGTTTGATGTTTGCGTGATAATAAGCGTAAGTCACGCTTTCACCGCCGCCCGTAACCTCTGCATCGGTAACGGCGCAGATGAATAATCCGTGGCTGCCGAGATCAAGATACTGCTCAACCTTAAGGGAAATATATGCGTTTGTGTTCTCTTCGAGAACGGCAAGACCGTTGGCGGAACGCTTGGGGTTTATGCCCTCGAATTTATCGGTATCTCTGCCGCTTCTGAAGCCGTAATTCTGAAAAACGGCAAACGGAGCACTCTCTGTGAGGCAGTTAACGTTCAGAATGCCGCTTGCTTTGATAACGCTGTGCGAATAGTTTGCCTTGTTGATTGCAACGCCAATTCTTGCAGGCTCGCTGGTTAGCTGCATAACGGTGTTGCAGATAAAGCCGTTATCTTTTTTGCCGTCGCTTGAGGTTACAACGTAAAGACCGTAACCAAGCTTAAAAAGGGCGGTCATATCAGCCATTTTTATTCTCCTTTCGTTACATATTACATATTATGCCACAATTATATCGTAAAATTCTGATTTTGTCAACACAATAATGATAATCGTTATTAATATTTAAAAATTTTTTGACCGTAACATGAACGCTGCTTTTGTAACATAAGGATATCCTGAATGAATAAATTACATATTATGGTTTATAATTATAAGTCATAATATGTAATTAAATATTGCAAAAGCTAAAATAGTGTGTTATTATACTTTAAAGAATAGTTGTTTTGATTTTTGCAAAAATAAGCTGTTAAGCTTTCGGATAAAGCTTCTTTTATGTGTTTATTTTCGCTCTGTGCCGATGCCTTTTTTGTTTCGGGTGTTACACGATATGCATAAAAATGCAGAATATTTTACGGCAAAATATCTGTTAAGCTATTCATAATGAAAAATCCATTTAAAAAGGAGAAATACATATGATTTGTACCAACTGCGGCAAAGCTATTGCTGATGATTTGTCATTCTGCCCCGGTTGCGGTTCGCCGATAATGAAGCCTGCACCACAGGTTGCAAATGATTATGAATCAACCGTAATGGCTGATCCCCAGAGTCTTTCAGGCTCACAGCCCGTAGCGCAGGAGCCACTTCCCACCTTCGGCAGTGCACCTGCAGTGCAGCAGCCGCTTCCTAATTATAACGGTGCACAGGCTGCTCCCAATTATAACAATACACCCAACTACAACGGCGCACCCAACTACAACGGCGCACCCGTATACACCGCACCGCCTGCACCCAATTTCAATGCACAAGAGCCCCTTTCACCCGAAGATGCAGGTCAGGAATCCTCACTTAAAGATTATGAAGGCAACGCACTTCAGGCATTTATTTTTGGCATTATTTCATTGGCTATGTGCGAATCGGGCTTATTAGGTCTTATTTTCTATTTCGTAGCAAAAAGTAAAATTAATGCTGCAGATGCTTTTCGGTTTAATCTTACAAACTCAAAAATGCTTGCCCGTTATAACTCGGCAAGCAACAAACTTCGCCTTGCAAGAATTTTCACAAAGATCTCGCTTATCGTCAGCATTGTTTTCTGTGTTATTTCAGTATTCTATTTTATGTATCTGATATTCATAGTCTTTATGGGTGTTTTGGCAAGTGTTTAATTTTATTTAAATAATAAATTTAAAAAGAAAGAGGTATAATTATGATTTGTTCAACATGCGGCAGAGAAATTGACGGCAACCTTAGCTTTTGCACCTATTGCGGCGCTTCCGTTGCGAAGCCCCAGGCAAACAATTTTGATGCAACCGTAATGGCAGACCCTCAGGTTTTACCCAATGCAGAGCCCTCCGTTCCCGCATTCAACAACGCTGTTCCTGCACAGGCACCCGTTTCCGCCGGAGATGCAGCACAGGAATCCGCTCTTGTAGAATTTGAAGGAAATGTAAAAACACCATTTATCCTTTCAATTGTTTCATTGGCACTCAGCTTTTACGGTATCGGTATCATTTTCTTCTTTATCTTAAAGGGTAAATTCAGTGACCTCGAGAAGGTTGCTCTGAATTTTACAGATGCAACTCTTAATGCACGCTATCAGTCGGCACTCAAAAAAGTAAATCTCGCAAAGCTTTTCTCAAAGATTTCACTTTTTGTAGGTATCGCATCAGTTGCAATTTATGTACTCTCATTCTTCTTTGGTATCTTCCTTGGTATACTCAGCTCACTTTAATATCTAACTGACGAAAAGAGGATATAATATGTTGTTTTGCTCACGTTGCGGCAAACAAATTGACAGCAAGTATGATTTTTGCATTTATTGCGGCAATCCTGTTGTAAAGCCTGATGAGCAGACTAACGTAAATACCGAAAGTGCCGCGGCACCCGATACGGCGCAACAGGCGGCACCTGTCCCGAATGCTTTTGACGGCGGCGCAAGCAGTGATGCGCAGCATGCTTTTCAGCAGGATGCGGCGCAGTTTCAAACACTTGAAGATATTGAAAGAGAATCAACTCCGCTTCTTGTGTTTTCAATTCTGGCATTGGCATTGCCGATGAACGTAAATATTGTTTTTGCAATTATTGCTTGCATCAAAATCGGCTCACTGTCATCGCATCAGCTGAATTTTGCCGACTATGCTCTTGCTGACCGTTACCGCGCGGTAATGCGAAAGATACAGACTTGCAGAACACTCGTTAAAGTTGCGTTTATTGTTTCGGGCATTTCTGCAGTTATAGGCACAGTGCTTTATATGTTTTATGTGTTCCTGAGCTTTTTCGCTCTTTAAATTCGGAATTACAGAAGACAAACCAAAATAAACTTAAAAGCAGGTAACCGTAAGGTTGCCTGCTTTTTTCGTGTGAGTAATTGTTGATAATTTAAATAAAAAAGCTTGCAGAGGCTTTAAACCTTTGCAAGCTTTGATTTTAATTTTGCTATCAGATAAGACCCTGTGCCATCATAGCATCTGCAACCTTGATGAAGCCTGCGATGTTTGCGCCTGCAACAAGGTCATAGCCGAGACCGTAGCTCTCTGCTGCGTTTGCTGAATGGTCATGGATATCCTTCATAATCTGCTTGAGCTTGTTGTCAACTTCAGCTTCTGTCCAGTTATATCTCATTGAGTTCTGACCCATTTCAAGAGCTGAAACGGCAACACCGCCTGCGTTAACAGCTTTTGAAGGAGCAACAGCCTTGCAGTTTGCCTTGAGGTATGCAAGAGCGTCGTTTGTGGTGGGCATATTTGCAACCTCGATGTAATAGGGAACACCGTTTGCAACAAGCTTTTCAGCTTCAGCCATATTGATTTCGTTCTGTGTTGCGCAGGGCATAGCGATGTCAACCTTAACACCCCAGGGCTTCTGACCTGCGTGGAATTCAACACCGAATTTGTCTGCGTAATCCTGAACTTTATCTCTGCCTGATGCTCTCATTTCAAGCATATAATCAATCTTTTCTTCTGTAACGATGCCATCGGGGTCATAAACGTAGCCGTCGGGACCTGAAATTGTAACAGCCTTACCACCAAGTTCGGCAATCTTCTTTGCTGCACCCCATGCAACGTTGCCGAAACCTGAAAGAGCAACTGTCTTGCCCTTGATTTCTTCGCCGAAATGCTTGAGAAGCTCAACTGCATAATAGGTTGCACCGAAGCCTGTTGCTTCAGGTCTGATGAGTGAGCCGCCGTATGAAAGTCCCTTGCCTGTAAGAACGCCGTTTTCAAATGCGCCCTTGATTCTCTTATACTGGCCGTAAAGGTAGCCGATTTCTCTGCCGCCAACGCCGATATCGCCTGCGGGAACGTCAACGTCGGGACCGATGTGTCTATAAAGCTCTGTCATAAATGCCTGGCAGAAACGCATAATTTCAGCGTCGCTCTTGCCTCTGGGGTCAAAGTCGGAGCCGCCCTTTGCGCCGCCGATGGGAAGACCCGTAAGGCTGTTTTTGAAGGTCTGCTCAAAGGCGAGGAACTTCATAATGCCAACGTAAACTGAGGGATGGAAGCGAAGACCGCCCTTGTAAGGACCGATTGAGCCGTTAAACTGAACTCTGTAGCCTCTGTTGACGCGAACTTTGCCTTCATCGTCAACCCAGGTAACTCTGAAAGAAATCTGTCTCTCAGGTTCAACGATTCTCTCAAGAAGAGAATACTTTTCATATTCGGGGTGCTGGTTGATAACGGGTTCAAGCGATTCAAGAACTTCTGTAACGGTCTGGACAAATTCAGGCTCGTTTGCGTTCTTTTTTGCAACCTCGTCGATAACTCTTTTTACGTAGCTCATAAAAATATACTCCTTTTGTGCCGCAATGGCGGGAACGCTTTTGCGCCCGGGCAACGCGGAAAAATTACAAATAAAATATGATTTGGCGGCGGAAGTTATGCTTCGCAACCGTATTTTATCGGAAACAATATTCCGAATTGTAGATTATTTTAACGCAACAGGGCGAATAATGCAACCCCAAACGCAAAGAAATTCATTTTTTTCAAAAATTTTGGCAAAATGGTATAAGAAAAGGGCGGAAATGAAGCTCAAAATGCAAAATCTTTCATAAAAATACATGGAGGTTTTTGCAAAAAACTCTGATATGTTGCAAAAACGTTGATTTATATAATGTATAGTGAAAATGCGGCGGCATCCTTTTTGCTGTTATGCCCGTTTACGGGATATGCAAAACAAAAAGAGCTGTCACCGCCGAAACGGGACAGCTCTTTGTTTAGTTTGAATTATTCAGCCTTGGGGGCTTCAACGGGGCAAGCGTCTGCACAAGCACCGCACTCGATGCAAGCATCAGCGTCGATAACGTACTTGCCGTCGCCTTCAGAAATAGCCTCTACGGGGCATTCTGCTGCGCAAGCGCCGCAGGAGATGCAAGCGTCGTCAATAATGTATGCCATGTGAATCTTCCTCCTTATTAATAAGTTCAAACACATTGTAACACATTATTTTAAAATTGCAAGTGGTTTTTTAAAGAAAATCAACCTTCAATATCCTTAAGTGCTTCAATTTCCGCTTTGTCAACCTTGATTTTGGAATCACGTACAAGTTTAACCTCTTTGCGGTTAAAAGGCTTGGGCGGTGCATCGGGGTTGTTGTGAAGCTGAACCTTGAGGGCACCCGTGAGCAGGCTGCAATCCGTGACCGTGCCGGCACCTTCGTTTGTTTCAACAATTGCGCCGGGCTTGGGTGTGATTTTAAGCAGATGCTCATATGCGTTCTGCTCATATTTGAGGCAGCACATCAGTCTGCCGCAAGCGCCGCTGATTTTTGTGGGGTTGAGCGAAAGACCCTGTTCCTTTGCCATCTTGATTGAAACAGGCTGGAATTCGCCAAGAAAACTGCCGCAGCAGAAGGGTCTGCCGCAGATACCCAGACCGCCGAGCATTTTGGATTCGTCACGAACACCAATCTGGCGAAGCTCTATTCTTGTTCTGAAAACGCCTGCAAGGTCTTTGACAAGCTCTCTGAAATCCACTCTGCCGTCAGCCGTGAAGTAAAAAAGAATCTTGCCGCCGTCAAATGTATATTCAACGTCAATAAGCTTCATTTCAAGACCGTGGTGAGCAATCTTTTTCTGGCATATTTCAAAAGCCTCGCGCTCTTTCTTTTTGTTTTCTTCAACGGTCTGCAGATCTTCGGGCGTAGCGGTGCGTATAAGCTTTTTGAGAGGCTTCACGATTTCTTCGTCACTGATTTCTCTGTTATCCATAGCAACTTCGCCGCACTCAATGCCGCGGATCGTTTCAACAATAACCCTTTCGCCCTTTTTCAGAGTCTGACCGTCAGGGTCAAAATAATAAACCTTGCCCACTTCCTTGAAGCGAACACCGATAACTTCTGCCATAATAGCCTCCTTGGTTACTTCTATTTTGAAACGGCTTTGCGTAAGGTTGTGCAAAGCGCGGTAAGCATCAGATTGTGATTTGCGTTCATACGAATGCTTGCCATAAGCCTGTCGCAGGCATCAACAAGGTCTGTCAATGCCCGTCTGCTGAGCTTCATTGCAAGCTCGCCGGGAATTGTGCCGAATTCTTCACTGCCGTCGGGAGCGTTGTATTTTTCTCTCATTGCCGCGGCAAAAACTTCCTGAATAACGGGCAATGCGGCTTTGAGCAGTTTTGCGTCTTTTTCAAAAACTGCCGCTGCTTTGACTATTTCATAGTCATCGGTTGCCGCCGCAGCCTTTGCAACGTTGAGTGCGGCTTCTACAGCCGAGGCTCTTATTTCATCGTCAATTTCCGCCTTTGCTTCGCCAACGGTGAAAACCGTTGCTCTTGAAAGTATTGTGGGCAGAAAACCTGATTTTGATGAGCAGAGCAGAATAAAATTGACGTATGAGGGCGGTTCCTCAAGAATTTTGAGAATGGCATTCTGACCCTCAACGCCCATTGTGTGAGCGTTTTCAAGAATAAAAACCTTTTTGTCGGCTTCGTTCGGTATGATATAAGCATTGCTTCGGATATCTCTTACGTAGTCAACCTTGAAGGCTCTGGGCTTGTCCTCCGCAGTATAAAACGGAATGTCTGCGTGTGAATCTGCCGCCGCCTTTTTGCAGTGAGAGCAGATGCCGCAGGGAGCCTGTGCTCTGCCTGCCGAGCAGACAAGAGCCGCCGCAAGTTTTTTGGCAAGGGTCAGTCTTTCTGAAACCGAGCCGCCTTCAAGAATAACGGCGTGCGGAAAGCGACCCGAGGCAAGCATTGCCTTGAGTGTGGCTTCAAGAGGATTATTCAGATTGAAATCCGCTATGCTCATTCGCCGTTTTCTCCTTGGTTGATAATTGAAAGATTGCGCTCAATAACCTTTTTGCCGCGCCAGGCATAGGCTCTGCCTTCAAGCTCGGTTTCGGTTGTGAGCATGGGTATGGGATTTGCTGTGAATTCCGCTACGGGAGCGGTTGCGGCGGTTTTGTTCATCGGGCAGACGTCCTGACAGATGTCACAGCCCCATACACAGCCGCATTTTATCATAAGCTCTTTTTCGGAATCTGTCAGCACGCCTTTTTTTTGTGTTATTGCAGACAGACATTTCTCACCGTCAACTCCGCTTTGGCTTATCGCGTGAGCAGGGCAGGCGGCGGTGCATTTGCCGCAACGAAAGCAGAAATTCATTTTGCTTTTTGCCGCTTCAAGAGGCAAATCCGTTACGATTTCGCCCAAAAAAACATAGGAGCCGTATTCTTTGGTGATAAGAAGTGAGTTTTCACCCTTCACGCCAAGGTCTGCAAGCACAGCCGCCCGGACCTCGGGTATGGGTGAATTATCCGCAAAGGGAACAAAGCTGTTTTGCGGACAGAGCTTTGCAAGCTCGTCGCAGGCTTTCTGAAGCCTGCTGATTGCAACGTCGTGGTAATCTGTAACCACGGCATATTTTGATATATTGGAATCGGTATAATTATCTTCGGAAAGCAGATAGGGAAAACAGGCTACAATAACCGATTCAGGCTTTTCAGGCAGCCTGTTTTGGGCTCTGCACTTAATAAGGTTTTCTTTGATATCGCTATAATTGCATATGCCCCACAGCGGCGAAACAGAGTTCATTATATTTTTTAAATCCGTAATAATCACTCCATTTACCACAACTGTAACTGTGAAACCGCTATCATAACAGGCATTGTTATGATTGAAATAAAGCTGACCACCGCCACGGTCTGCGAAGCAAGGCCCGTATCTCTGTCATATTTTGCGGCAAAAAGGGCGGTGTTGCTGGCGCTGGGTGCACTTGCAGGCACCATAACGGAGCCAAGAAGCACGCCTCCGATGCCCAAAAGCTTAAACAGCACAAGCAGGATTGCGGGTGTGACGAGCAGCTTGATTGCCGCCACGCCATAGATACGCCACTCTTTGAAGATAGATTTGAAGCTTGTGTTGGCTATATATGTGCCAAAAATCAGCATCGCAAGAGGACTGTTAAGACTTGCAACGTAGCTGATGGGTGAAAGAATCATCTTCGGCATATTGACGTCGAGCAGGAAAAGCGGCATTCCGATTAAAACAGAAATAATGCCGGGGTTAAAAATGAGCTTTTTGATGTCAAACTTCTGCTTGTTTTTTGAGTCCTTGGTCATAATGTATATGCCGTGGGTGAAGCTGAATATCTGGAAAGATATAACGATTGCGGAGCAATAGAAAACACCTTCGGAGCCGAAAAGCGCACCTGCAAGCGGCAGACCCATATAGCCGCAGTTACCGTAGCAACTGGCGTATCTGAAAATAGCGGCCTTTTCTTTGTTTGGGCAACGTCTGAAAAGAAGCGGTGCCATAACAACGCAAAGTCCGTGCAGCAGGAATCCGCAACCGAGAGCAATAAACAGACCTTTTATAGTGTCAACGTTATATTCAAGTTTAAGAAAGCTCTCGATTATAACTGCAGGGGTAACGATATAAAAAAGAAGGTCGGTACATTTTTTTGCCGTTTTTTCAGGGAAAAATCCGACCTTGTCGGCAACAAAACCGACGGCGGCAATCAGATAAAGAATGATAACCTGTTCGCCGGCAAGGAGCATATTTTTTAAAAACATCGGTTATTCCTCGGCTTTTTTGTCTGTGTTTTATTCGTTGTTTGATTCATCAGCATCTGCTTCGGAAGCAGATGTCTTGGTTGTTATTTTGGTGAGAACGGCAGAGATTATGAAGATTGCAACCGTGAGGTCGGAAAATTCAAGTGCCGATTCCGCATAAAGTAACTCGCCTTTGCCCAGAACAAGAAGAATTGCACGTGGTACAAAGCAGACAAGAGCAAGCAGAGCCGCCGGCAGACCGTAGGATGCAATTTTCCAGGCGCAGTCCTTGTCGTTTACCTTTGCATTGCACTGTGCAAAATTCATAAAGAACATAATCATCAGCGCGAGCATAAACATTTCAAAAAGAAGCTCTGAAACGCGTGTGTAGCTGATTGTTCTCATAAAGCGTGCAACCATTCTGAGCATTGCCCAAATAACGGGGGAGAGCGAAAGGATTCTCAACTCCGAGGCAAGGCTTTTGCCCATAAGCGAGTTGATGCCGAGTACGGTGAAGAAGAGTGCTGTCGGCAGAGAAAAAACTGCCTGAATGATAAGCACGTAGCGCGCTGTGATTTCGGTGGAAACCGGAGCTGCTTCTGCGGATTTTGCCGCTTTGATTGCTTCGAGTGCACCGGGGATATCCATACTGAAAGCAACGTCGAGTATTATGCCAAGAGCAATCAACACCGAAGCTATGCCGAGAACGGGATTCTTTTGAGCGGCAATTTCATAAGCAAGCTTTTTGCGGTTGATTATGCCGAGAACGATAACGGCAACCGCTGCAAGAATAATTACGCCGTAAAGTGCATATATGCTGAAATCGTTTTTGGCAAAAAAGCCTGTGGCAGGTTCGATTACGCCGCCTAAATACTGATAGATTCTCAACGGCAGAGCAAGAATTAATGCGGCAATGAAAATTATGTTGCCGATACCGAAGCCGCCGGTTAAAGTTTTATTTTTCATAATGGAAACAACCTCTTTTTATCTCTTGTCGAGCGGAATGTAGGGATGAATGTCATTTATGTTTTTGTATGCGGGGCGGATGATTCTGCCGCCTGTAAGAATTTCTTCGATTCTGTGAGCAGACCAACCGACAACTCTTGCAACAGCAAAAATGGGTGTGAAGAGATCGGGCGGAATGCGGAGCATTTTGTAAATCAGACCCGAATAAAGGTCAACGTTTGCGCACATGACTTTTTCAGTGCCCTTGACTTCTGCAAATATTTCGGGTGTAAGGCTTTCAATGAGGTTAAGCAGTTCAAATTCTTTTTCAAACTCCGTGCCTGCAGAGAATTCTTGTGCTTTTGCTTTCAGGATTTTTGCTCTGGGGTCAGAGAGTGTATAAACTGCGTGCCCCATACCGTAAACAAGACCTGAACCGTCACCTGCTTCTTTGCGGATGATTTTGCGCAGGAAGTCGGCAACCTGACCCTCGTTGGCAATGTCGTCAATGCCTTCGTGAAAATGGTCTATCATCTGAGAAACCTTGATGTTTGCGCCACCGTGCTTTGGACCCTTGAGTGAGCCGATGCCTGCTGCAATTGTTGCATAGGTGTCTGTTCCGCTGGAGGTGAGAACTCTTGTGGAAAAGGTTGAATTGTTACCGCCGCCGTGCTCTGCGTGAACCATCAGACAGGTGTCGAGCAGTTTGGCTTCCTCATCGGTAAATGCTTTGTTGGGTCTGATTGAGTTGAGTATTGTTTCGGCTGTTCTGTGACCGGGCTTTGTGGGGTGGATATACATACTCTTGCGGTAATAGTGTCTGCGTTTTACCTGATATGAATAAGCCATAATGGCAGGAAGCTGTGCAATGATATTAATACATTGGCGCAGAACGTTTTCGATTGAAGTATCATCAGGATTTTTGTCGTAAGAATAAAGCGCGAGAACGGAGCGTGAAAGCTTATTCATAACGTCGGGTGAGGGAGCCTTCATAATCATATCCTCGATGAAACCGTCGGGGAGCTCGCGGCAGTCGGCAAGAATCTGGCAGAAGTTGTCGAGCTGGTCTTTTGTGGGCAGTGAGCCGAAAAGCAAAAGCCAGATAACCTCTTCAAAACCGAAACGGTTATCAGCAATAACGTTGTTGACGATATCGCTCATATCGTAGCCTCTGAAATAGAGGTGACCTTCGCATGGGATTTTTTCACCGTCGTCAATAAGATAGCCGCCGACGGAGCAGACTCTTGAAATACCTGCCATAACGCCTGTACCGTCGGAATTGCGCAGACCTCTTTTGACGTTAAAACGGTCAAACTCAGAAGGGTCAAAGTGGTTATATTTACGAATCTGGTCGCATAAAGCTTTAATATTGGAGTCAGATACGGTGTTATCGAAGTTATTCATATTGTGTATCCTCCTTTTTCTGCAGTTAGTGCTATTACTCCATTATATTTTATAATTAAAAGTATTATACACCTTTTTTATAATAAAAGTCAAGTAAAAGTAAGACGTGCAAAACGGCAGAAGATTTGTAAATACTCACAAAGAAAGAAGGCTTGAGTTATGAGAAAATATTTAGTTATGGCGGCTCTGCTTGCGGTGTCAATGCTTATTTGCCCTCTTGCGGCGGTGGGCACGGCAAGCGAAAAGCCGCCCGATGCTCCGATTGAGCCTATGCCCGTTCTCACTCATGCAGTCGGTGACGGTACGGAATTCATCACCGTTATGTCATCTGCAACGGGTGACACGGTGAAGCTTGAAATGCGTGAATATCTTATTGGTTGTATTGCGGCGGAAATGCCGCCGGACTACCACGAAGAAGCACTTAAAGCACAGGCGGTTGTGAGCTACACTTATGCAAAAAGGATTATGGATAATTCTGCCGATTTTATCAGCGACAGTCCGCTTACACATCAGGGTTATGCCTCAAGACAGGAAAGAATTGATAACTGGGGCGACGATTTTGAAAAGAACGAACAAAGGATAGCTTCGGCTGTTGATGCGGTTATGGGAAAATACGTTGTATATGATGGCGAAGCGGCGCTTACGGTCTACCACTCAATCAGCGCAGGTCAGACCCAGAGTGCAGAAAGTCTGTGGGGAGAAAATTATCCTTATCTGCAGAGCGTGCCGGGTGAGGGGGATAAGCTTTCGCCCGATTATATCAGCGTTGTGAGCTTTGATGCCGATGAGTTTTCACAGAAGCTCGGTATAAACGGTGATGCAACGGCAGATGATGTAAAAACAGAGAACGGATACGTGACGTCTGCCGTTATCGGCGGTAAAACTTTCAGCGGTGCAGAAATAAGAGAAGCACTTGAGCTTAAAAGCAACAGTTTTGAGATTGAGTGCACAGATGAAAAAGTGACCGTAACCTGTAAGGGTCACGGCCACGGAGTGGGTATGAGTCAGTACGGTGCGGATTATATGGCAAGGCAGGGCAGCAGCTGGCAGGAAATACTGCTTCATTATTATCCGTCAACGGATATAGCGCAGGAGAATTAATAAAAAATTTAAAAATGCGAAACATTTATTGCGATTTAAAGGAATATAATTAGCGCAAATCTTATATATGAAAAGAGATGTGCTTATGAAAAAGCTTTTTGCGGTTGCTTTGTCAGCTGCAATGATTGCAGGTTTGCTGGCAGGTTGCGAAAAAAACAATGTAAACAACGAACCGACCAATGAAGCAACTGCACCTGCCGCAACGGAAACCGAGGCTTTTGACAGAACGCAAATTGTTCTGTCTGACAGCGGAATAAAAGCAGACGGAAGCGATGTTTCCGACGATTCATCAAAGGCTGTTTACGTTGCTAGTGATATTGTTTATTATGAAGCGGGTCACGATTTCAAGTATGGCGAGGGCACTGAGGCGGATGCACACATTGCAGAAGAAGCTGCGGCACATACGGTTGTGCACATCACAAAAGCGGGCAGTTACGTTATAAGCGGCAAGCTTTCAAAGGGGCAGATAGCCATTGACCTGGGTGATGGTGCAGAAGAAGACCCGAATGCGGTTGTAACTCTGATTCTTAATAATGCCGATGTAACTTGTGAGGTTGCACCTGCGATTATTTTCTATAACGTTTACGAGTGCGGTGCAAAGAATACCGAAACGGCAACAAAAGACGTTGACACAACCGCTGCAGGCGCAAACGTTGTCATAGCAGACGGTTCGGTGAATAACGTCAGCGGTTCTTACGTTGCACGTATATATAAGCCTGACAGTGTTGTTCTTAGCGCAGACGGCACAGAAGTTGAAGATGCAAAGAAGCTCCATAAATATGATGCTGCATTTTATTCAAAAATGACAATGAACGTTGGCGGAGGAAAAGTCGGCGACGGTGTGCTGAATATAAATGCAGAGAATGAGGGACTTGATTCCGAACTCCATCTGACAATAAACGGCGGTAATATAAACATCGTTTCGGGTAATGACGGTATCAATACCAACGAGGACGGCGTTTCGGTAACAACCGTAAACGGAGGCAACGTCAGTATTCTTGTTAACGGCAAAACGGGTGAGGGTGACGGCATAGACTCCAACGGCTGGCTTGTTATCAACGGCGGCAGTGTAACCGCACAGGCTTGTGCTTTCAGCGGCGATGCAGGTATTGATTCCGATATGGGTATTAATATTAACGGCGGCAAGGTTTTTGCAACAGGCAATATGCTTGACAGAATATCGGAAAGCAATCAGAATTATGCGGTTTTCAGTTTTGCGCAGAAACAGCAGGGCGGAACTTTTAGCCTGAAAAATTCACAGAATGACGTTGTTGCAGAAAAAGAAATTACAAACGGCTTCACTTATCTTATAGTTTCTGATGAAGCTCTTGCCGCAGGCGATTACACGCTTTGGAAAGACGGCATTCAGCTTCAGGGTGCAGGCTCCGGAAATATGGGTGGCGGAATGAGACTCGAGGGTATGCAACCTGACGATATGGCTCCGCCCGAAATACCCGAAGGAATGACACGTCCTGAAATGCCTGAAGGCATGGAAATTCCCGAAGATTTCACAAGGCCTGAGATGCCCGAAGGGGTTGAACCGCCCGAAGGCTTTGAAGATATGCCGGTGAAAGGCGAAAGACCTGACGGTATGCGTGACCCGAACAAGGAATTCGGTCAGGGCGGCACAGCTGAAATTTCAACGGTATTTGCAATCAAAGACGGCGGAAACTATTTTACAGCTGTAACATAAATTAAATAAAACAAAACGGGTTGTCTCACAAAAAGTGAGGCAACCCATTGTTTTTTGTTGAGTTTTAAATGTCGGCAGTTTCTTCTTCTTTTTCGCTGTTTGGCTCGTTGGCAGTGATATCACTTTTCTTTTCTTTTACAGGCGGCAGATTAACCTTCTGCAAAGCTACGCACAGGTTGACAATTGCCGAGACAAGGAAAAGAGCGGCTGAAACGTATACACCCCATTTGGGTGCGCTTTGCCAGTGGGCGGCAAAGGATCCGCCGGCAACAAGTTCGGAAAATTTGTCAAATGTGACCGAGCTTGCATACATCATTGCACTTGCAATAAGGTTGGTTATAAAAAGTCCCTTACTCTTGAAATTTTTGAAGTTTGTGAGCAGAAAAACCAGGCTCACAAGCAGTGAGAGAACACTCAGAACGAGCAGAATAAGCGAAGCACCCAACATTTTAAAAGAATCGCCGACGATTTCGGAGCTCATACCCGAGAAAATTCCTCCGATATCAACACCTTTGATGATATTCAAAACGATTGAGACGGCGTTCACTGTTATTTTTTCACTGTAAAACGGAAGTGAAACGCTGATGACTCCGAGAGGAAGTAAAAATGAAAACAGCGGAAGCACGCTTATGGGAATTCTTGCGATGCGGAGCTTTGTACCGATGAAAGAATATTTGAATCTGTTAAGAGTATCGCGCAGCTTGGCAAAGGCGATTTCCGCTTCTGCTGCATCCTGCTCAAGGCGGTTTTCCCAGTCATAGTTGGCTATATTTACGCCGCATTTGGGACATTCCGCTTTGACGTTCCAGATGTGCAGCTTAACACCGCACTTGGGGCATTTTGCCATATTATCACCCTTTATCAGAATCGGTTTTTAACCGAAAAATATCAACTGTAACTTAATATTATACTGAAAGTTTTTTTGTGTCAAGAAATATCCGACAGTTTATTTTTGACCGTAATATGCGTTTGCACCGTGTTTTCTGAAATAGTGCTTGTGCTGAATAAATTCGTTGGCAGGCTCGGCATTCATTGTTTTGCTCAGGTAAGCCATTTTTGCCACTTCTTCAAGAATAGCTGAATTCTTGGCAGCATCAAAGCCGTCTTTACCCCAGGTGAAAGGACCGTGGGAACGGACAAGCACAGCAGGAACGGCGTTATAGTCTATGCCTCTTGTTTCAAAGCATTCGGCAATAACCTTGCCCGTATTGAGCTCATATTCGCCCTCGATTTCTTCTTTTGTCAGGTCTCTTGTGCAGGGTACGCTGCCATAAGCAAAGTCTGCGTGGGTTGTTCCGTAGGCAGGAATATCACACGCCGCCTGAGCAAATGAAACGGCAAATGTTGAATGTGTGTGTGCAACGCCGCCGATATCGGGAAAACGGCGGTAAAGCTCAAGATGTGTGGGTGTGTCGGATGAGGGGTTGAGTTTGCCCTCAACCTTTTCACCCTCAAGATTCATAACTACCATATCGTCTGCGGTGAGTTTTGCATAATCAACGCCCGAGGGCTTTATTACAAACAGACCTGTTTCTTTGTCAATGGCGGAAACGTTACCCCAGGTGAAAAGGACAAGATTATATTCAACAAGCTTGAGATTGGCTTCATAGACCTGCTGTTTGAGTTGTTCGAGCATAATTTTACCTCTTTCAGATAAATAATGTTGTGATTACCGTTGAATAAACACGTGACGGTTCTTTAAGAAAGTTGTATTTTATGAGCTGTGCCTGCTCAAGGTCGGCGGCATAAACCGTCAGCGACATAAGTGTGTTGCTTTTGTGGATAACCTTGAAAGTAACGTTGAAGCCGTTTTTGACGGGTTCAATTTCAACCGAGTTTTCGCCCTCGCGTTTTTCAAGAAGCTGGAGGTTGATGGCATCGGCTAGTGCGGTTTCCTTGACAGAACGGGGGATATCTTCCGAAAGCTCGGCAACCGAAAGTTTACCCTTGGGGGTGATATGAAGCCTGTCCTCTGCCAAAGCGATATTTCCGTTTGCAATGAGTTCGTCAAGAGCCTGTGTTGCTTCAAAATAGTTGGCAAGACCGTGCATCTGAAGCGCTTCAAGCATCATATCGGAGCTGATAGGCTCCTTAAGACGTCCGGCAATGAAGGTGATAAGAACCTTTATCTGCGTTGTGTTGCGCAGACCGCCCGGTTCAACGCCTGCCGAAAAAGCGTCAAATTCGTTTGTTTCGTTGAAATTACTGTTCATTGTCAATTCCTCTGCGTTCGTTGAGTTCTTCAATAATTTTGTCTTTCTTTTTGCCTGTATAGTCGTTGAAAATCATCGGAATTGCGCACAGTGCAAGGCTGACTGCGGGGATGATTGAAATCATAATGAACATACCACGGAGTGTTTCGTCCGTCTGTGCTTGAGCAAGTTCAATTGTTACACCGAATTCATTTTTTGTTTTGATGGGCTCTATATAATTATAGTTTTCAAGAACAAAGCCTGTTATGAGGGTTGAAATACCTGCGGTGAGCTTACTGATGAACGTCTGGGAAGCAAAGCAGATACCTTCGGAGCGTCTGCCCGTTTTCCATTCAAGATAGTCAACGCTGTCACCGACCATTGCATAGGTGATAACGTTGAAAATACCGAGAGGCAGACCGACAACGGCAAGAACAACAAGAAGTGCATAGAAGTTGCTGTAACCGATAAAATAAAGAATGACGTGAAGTACCGCACCAAAAAGGGCAGAGCCTATGTAAATCTGTTTAAGTGAAAGTTTTTTGCGCAGAACAGGCATAAGAATCATGGCAATCATCATACCAGCTCCGATAGCAACGGTCATAACAACCTGAACCGAGCCTTTGGGAACAATTCCTGAATCTTGAATAAGATATTCTGCAATATATGAGCCTGAAGTCTGTGCCATAAGCATTGCCGAGCCAAGAACGCTTGCGGCAATGAGAAGCAGCAGAGGCTTGTTTTTTGTGTAAGCTGAAATGACTTCCCTGACTTTGACCTTATCCTTGGGCGGTTCTTCAACCTTTTCTTTTGTGCCGAAAAAGGCAAGCAGAGAAATCATTGAGCCTGTTATACCGAAGATAAGACCGCCAACAAAGTAACCCTTTGTGATGCCGAGTGAAGAAGTGCGCAGAACGGGAATGAGAACGGTGGGCAGAATTCCGCCGATTGTGCTGCCGATTCTGGCAATTGAAATGAATTTGTTTCGCTCGTTTTCAAGCGGAGTTACAACCGCACTCAAACCCCAGAAAGGAACGTCCTGAATTGTGAAGCATATGCCCCAGAGGATATATGTTACTGCGGCGTAAGCAACCTTTGCACCGTAGCTTTCAAAAGAAGGAACGTAAAAAAGTGCAATTGTGGATGCCATAATAAGAAACGGAGAGAAAAGCAGATAGGGGCGCAGCTTGCCGAATTTTGTTTTTGTTCTGTCGGCAATCATACCCATAATGGGGTCGTTTGCTGCATCAAAGATTCTTGCGCCAAAGATAATCCAGCTTGCGTGTGTGGGCTGAAGACCTGCCGCATCGGTATAGAAAATCAGCAGATATGTTGACATAAGGGTGTAAATCATACTTCTGCCGAATGCCGATGACGCAAACGAAGCTATTTCGCTTGTTTTAAGATACTTTTTTTGTGTCATTTATTTCTCTTCCTTCCTTTTATATCCTTTCGTTTGCTTCTGTTGGGGTTGATAGGCTTGCCGTATCTTCCCCTGTTGATGTAGTCCTCGGTCAGAAATCTGTCTTTTGTTGCCCAAAGACCGCAGAGGTTTGACCAGCCCTCACAGTAGAGCCAATAATATGAAATATTTTTTTCTTTTCTCATTTTAACAAAAGCAGGTACGCCGCACCAGATAAACGAGGGCACGGCAATCACGAGCAGCCACAGAGGGCCTAAAATCATTGTCTGCACGGTGTGACCGTATTCGTGAATTTTGAGGTCGTGCAGGTCGTCGCCTTTTCTTTTTGCATTCACAAAAATAAACATTCCCAGCGAAACGCCGCCGAAATTTTTTCTGTCTATATAAGTTATCAGTGCATTGTGAAACCATTCGCTTTTGGCGCCCTTGGCTTTATAAACTGCGAGCATACCCAGACCGATAAGGTTTTGCAAAATTCCGTATGTAAACTGCCACAGATAAAACAAAACCGATTTGATTATCTTCAAAATATCACCGCCGATAAATATAATCAATATATGATAACATATTTTTGAAAAATATGCAACTGATGATTACCAAAAGAAAAAATAAAAAAAGTCTTGTAAAATCATGTCGGATGTGCGATAATACAAAAACGTAATTTTAATGACTTTGTACACAAGTGCTACATACAAAGTGCAATCGTAATTAAGGAGAGTATATAACCATGACAGAAAAAAGAGGCAGTTTCACGGGCAAAATCGGATTTGTGCTCGCTGCTGCAGGCTCTGCTGTGGGTCTGGGCAACATCTGGCGATTCCCTTACCTTGCGGCTAAATACGGCGGCGGTATCTTTCTGCTCGTCTATCTCATTCTTGCCGTCACTTTCGGCTTTGCGCTTATGTGCGCCGAAATTGCAATCGGCAGAAAAACAGGTCAGAGTGCAGTCAATGCATTCAAATCACTCGATAAGCGATTTGGCTTTATCGGCGTGCTCGGCGCAATTATTCCCGCAATAATCCTGCCTTATTATTCCGTTATCGGCGGCTGGGTAACAAAATACTTTTTCGCTTTTGCAACAGGTGACGCGGCAGCATCGGCATCGGGGAGCTATTTTAGCGGTTTTATTGCAAAACCGTTTGAACCCATCGGTTGGTTTCTTGTGTTTATGGGACTGACAGCTCTTGTTGTTATTCTTGGTGTTGAAAAGGGCATCGAAAAAGTAAGCAAGGTTATGATGCCTGTTCTTATTGTTCTTACTGTCGGAATTGCAATATATTCAATGACAATTGACGGTGCGATGAAAGGCGTCAAGTATTATCTTCTGCCTGATTTCAGCAAGTTTTCGGCAACAACGGTGCTTGCGGCAATGGGTCAGCTTTTCTATTCGATGTCGCTTGCGATGGGCATTATGATAACCAATGGTTCATATATGAAAAAAACCGTTTCAATCGAAAAATCCGTTCATCAGATTGAAATTTTTGACACAGGAATTGCATTCCTTGCCGGCCTTATGATTATCCCTGCGGTTTTCGCTTCTCCGAATTTCAGCGAAGAAAACCTTCAGGCTGGTCCGAGCCTTATGTTTATAACACTTCCCCAGGTGTTTGAACGTATGCCCGGCGGTGCATTTATCGGTGCGGCATTCTTTCTGCTGGTTCTTTTTGCGGCGCTCACTTCGTCGATTTCTCTTATGGAAACAGTTGTTTCCATTATCAGGGATAAGTTTGGCTGGGGCAGAAAAATCACTTGCCTTGCGGTGTTCATCTTTTGCGTTGTTCTTGGTATTCCCTCTTCGCTCGGCTTCGGCAAACTGAGTTTCATAAGTCTTACTGTCGGCGGTTCAACAAAAACCATTCTTGATATGTTCGACTTTGCCAGCAACAGCATTCTTATGCCGATTGTTGCACTGTTTACCTGCATTTTTATCGGCTATATTCTCAAGCCCAAGGCAATCATCGAAGAGCTTGACGTTGGCTCACCTTTCAAGGCGAAAAAGCTTTTCACAATTATTATCAAATACGTTGCTCCCGTGTTTATTGTTCTTATTCTTATCACGGCAGTTCTTGACGTTCTGGGCATTATGAAAATCTGATAAGCAAGCAAAAAGCCGCTCCGTGAGGAGCGG
>JAZNBM010000025.1:0-6511 GCA_045587045.1 Acutalibacteraceae bacterium
AGCCGCCCTTACACTTGAATTTTGTTACGCCTTGGAATCTTCAAGAGCCTTCACGAAACGTTTGGTGATATCCATCGGTCTTGTGATGGCTGTGCCGACTACCGCCGCGTGAGCACCGCTTGCAAAAGCTTCAACAAGCTGCTCGGGCACCCAGATACCGCCTTCAGCAATAACCGTTGCGCCGAGTTCTTCTTTGTAACGCTTCATAAGCGTGAAATCGGGCAGGGGAGTGCCTTTGGTGTAGGGTGTGTAGCCGCTCATTGTTGTGCCCAGCAGGTCGAAACCGAGCTCGAGCGCAAGTTTGCCCTCTTCAAAGCAACTTGTGTCTGCCATAAAGAGCTGGTCGGGATATTTTGCACGAACCTCTTTGAAGAATTCCTCAAATGAAACTCCGCCGGGGCGTGTACGGTTGGTTGCATCAACTGCAATAATCTCGCAGCCGATTTCAACGAGTGCATCAACCTCTTTCATTGTGGGGGTGATGTAAACGTCGCTGTCGGGATAAACCTCTTTGATGATGCCGATTATCGGCAGGCTTACTCTTTCTCTGATGGCGAGAATATCAACAACAGTATTTGCCCTGATGCCCACGGCACCGCCGAGGGATGCGGCATAAGCCATTTTGCTCATTATGTAGCTGTCATATAACGGCTCTGTTGATAACGCCTGGCAGGAAACGATGAGTCCGCCTTTGATTTGGTCGAGTATTTGTTTGTTTGTTAATTTTTCCATAACCCGATTATATCACAGCGTTTTCATGATTTCAACATTTTTATGGACTATTTTGGTATATTATGTTATAATGTCCGCATAAATTCAGGGCAGGCGGATTATGTGTTTAATAAACCCGAATGCGTGATGAAAGAAAAGGAGATTGAAAAATGGAAGCTTTCAAACAAATTTTGGCGTCGAATATTCCTGCAAGCGTGGCGGGTATCGGTCTTGTGCTTTACTTTTTCGGCATGGCGATTGTTTTTATCACAAACCCTATAAAGAATGCAGAAAGTTTTGCTGTGAAGCCTGTTGATAACGCAGGAAAGACCGAAATCAGAGTTTATTACGGCGGTATTTCGTTTGCACTTGGCGCGTTTTTGCTTTATCTCACAATCGCACTGGAAACACCCGTTTATTCGCTTGTCGGCGGACTTTTCTTTGCAACAACGGTATTTGTGACAAGGAGTATTTTCCTTTGCGTTGACAAGGGCTGGAAATGCCCCTATACAAAGCTTGCAATTCCTGCAGAGGGCCTGTTTGTGATTGCTCTTTGGACTTGTTTTATACTTTCAAAAACGCTATATTAAAATTCAGCGTACACGGGCAGGAGGAAACTCCTGCCTTTATTTATTATATAATATATTTTTAAAAACTATGGACTTTTAAAAGTATGTTTGATATAATGAGATGATACTATAGGTGGAAAAGGCTCTTTTTAAAGAAAGAGCAGAAATAAACCCTCGGAGGTGCTTGTTTTGCAAAAAGATGCAGGCAAATTAACCACAATCAAATCGGGGCTTGAAAGCTTTTCAAAGTCAAGGTTTTTCTGCTATCTTGCTCCGTTTACCGTTTTGGCGGTATATCTGATTTATATAATCGCAAGCGGAAATGTTGAATTTTCACGCGGCTATTATGAATTGCAATATCTCATCAACTATGACAGAGGATATTGCGTAAGAGGATTTATAGGTGCGGTTATCGGTCTGTTTGCCGATACCGTTACGCCCGGAATAATCAAAGGTGTTGTAAATTTCGGCTCTGTTTTTCTTCTTGTTTCCGCTTCGCTCTGCTTTGGCAGTGTGCTTGACAAAACAAGAGATAATCCTGATTTATTCAAGGCGGCGGCTGTTATTATTGCAATCCTTTGCGTTGCACCGTTTACCTTCCGCTACCATTTTTCGGGCATGCAGCACGATAAATTCTTCTGGGCACTGGCTCTGCTTGCAGTTTATCTTACGCAGTTCAAAAAAGGAATTTACATTGTTCCTGTTGTTTGCTTTATTGCAACGCTTGTCAACCTTTCGTTCCTTCTGGGATGCATGTTCCTTGTGGCAATCATTCTGCTTGATAAATGCCGTGAAAGCGGTTTTGCACGCAAAAACATTGCAATCTGCGCCGTAGCTTATATCGGAATGATAGGCATTATGATACTCGGTATGCTTACAACAAACAATCAAGGCTTTGCGAATGCAGGCGAAATGCTTGATTTCTATTTCAGCCGTTACAGTGAGCCGCTTATGGCTTCAAAATATGCTGAGCTTGAAAACGGTCAGCTTATTGAATATTTCAATAACGGCGCTTTAGATATGGTAAAATCGCTCTATATGAATTACATTGTTGAGGGCGACAGAGATGTTTCGCTGTTTTTCAACGGCATAATGTTTTCTGCACCTTTGCTTCTTGGCCTTGCTGCTTTCTGGCTTTGCGCAATCAAAACAGAAAAAGAAAAGTTCGGCAAGTTCATCTTTTTCCTTTGCGGAGCAACCCTTGTTTCGCTTGTTTTTTCACCTTTCCTCGGCTGGTCAACAAGATTCTATTTCTATAGCTACATTGTTCAGCTTGGCTTGATTCTTTATTTTATGGCAAACAGAAACGAAACGGTTACGGTTCTTGTCTGCAAAGTAAAGAATTTCTGCAAAGAGCATATCGTTGTTTCGGCAGTTGTGCTCGGATATTTTGCAATTTTTTTCAAAAACATTCTCTATTAAAACACCCGAAAAATGAGGGATATTATGAAACTTAATTTAAAGCATTCGGCTGTGGCGGAATGGCTGATTATAGCTGCGGTGCTGTTTGCTAAAACTGCACTCACGCAGCCTCTTTACGAGCAGCTTTTCTGGCTTTCAGGCTCTTATTACATAAGCAAGGCAACGCTTATGGCGGCGATTGCGGCGGCTCTTCTTGCCGTTGTGTTTACGTTTATGCTCAAAAGCACAGGCAAGATTGGTGATTGGACAAAAATAATCACCGTGCTGATTGTTGCGGAGCCTATGCTCATCTCAAATTCTGTCAGCCTTTTCAATGTTCTTTCCGTGCTTCTTGCGGTGATATGGGTTACCGTCTGCATTAAAGTTGAAAACAGAATTGTTGCGGCGGCTGTTTCTGTTGTTGCGACGGCGGCAATGTCGTTCCTTATGCCGTGCTCCGTTTTCAGCCTTATTCCGCTCGGTATTCTTGTTTTGCTTATCACAACAAAGAGCGACACATTCTCTGTTATATTTTCCGCTGTCGGCTCAATCGTTTCCGTTATTGCGGCGGTTGTCAACGTTCAGCTTTCGGATGAACAAGTCAGAGCACATTTAGGTCTGTATCAGGTTTTCAGCGAATACGGCGGCAACGAGTGCCATCCCTTAAGCCTTGTCAGATTGACAGAGAATACGGGAATCATAGATTTGTCTACGCAATTTTCCAGAGTTTTGTTTGCTTCATACCCTGTTGTTATATTTGCTGCTTGCATCGTTTACGGCATTATCCGTTATGACGGTGCCGAAGAAATCAAAAAAGCAGGCAGAAAAGCACCTGTTTATAAAAAGATTATCACGGTTGCCCTTATTATTGTGCCTTACGTGCTTTCAGCAATCGGCTCAACTCTTTGCTCGGGTATAGGTGCGCTGGCAGCTTTTAACTTTGCTCCGCTCGCAATCATCCTTGCTCTTGCTTCTGCAGGTAACAAAGCCGTTATTTCCTCGCTTGAAAAGGTTAGCGGCTTTGCAAAGGCGCATCCCGTTGTCAGCGTTATTTCAATTGTGTGGATTGCTTCTTACACAATGGCATTTGCAAGCAGTGCTGAAATATTTTCATTCGCAACACAGTTCTTTATGTGATTTTTAATTTACGGAGTTGTTATGATAAAAATTATCAAACCTGATTTTGTTTTTGAGGACGAGCGCGGCAGTCTTGTTCAGCTTGTGAGAGAAGGCTACAAACAGATTAACGTTGTTACCTCAAAGGCAGGCTTTGAGAGAGGCAGACACTATCATGCACTCAACCGCGAAGGCTTTTACGTTGTTGAAGGCGAATTCACGGTTGAAGCGAAGCTCGGCAATCAGACAGAGCGTTATGATTTTAAAAAAGGTGATATGTTTATTATTGAGCCCAACGTTATACACACATTTGATTACCGAAAGGATTCAATTCTGGTGGCGTTTTATGACAGGGGAGTTGAAATGCCTGACGGAACAAAGGATATTATTGCGGAGGGTGACGGCTGATGGAGGCAATCATTCTTGCAGGCGGCTTTGGCACAAGGCTCAAGCCCAGTGTTGAGGATTTGCCAAAACCCCTTGCACCGATTGGCGGCAGACCTTTTCTTGCATATCTGCTGGATTATCTTGAGGCAAACGGTGTTTGCAGAGCGATAATTTCAACAGGCTATATGGCAGAGAAAATAGAGCAAGCCATAGGCACAAGCTACGGAAAAATAACAGTTGATTACTGCAGGGAGGAAACTCCGCTCGGTACGGGCGGCGCAATCAAAAAAGCGCTCGGAATGTGCAAAGAGGACTGTGCGGTTGTTATTAACGGCGACACCTTTTATAACGTTGATCTCTGTGAAATGAGGTCAGCACACACTGCCGCAGGTATGGCAATAACAATTGCGGCAAAAATGCTCAAAAACGTTGAACGCTCGGGTTTCCTTGAAATGCAGGGCGGTTTGCTCACAGGGTTTTGCGAAAAAGGTGCCTCAGGAGCAGGACTTGTCAACGGCGGCATTTATTTAATCAACAAAAACGCACTTGACTGCATAAGCGAAGAAAAGTTTTCGTTTGAAAAGCAGGTGCTTGAAAAGCTTCTTATGCCCGTAGCGGTGTTTGAAAGCGACACTTATTTTATTGATATCGGTATTCCTGAGGAGTTTGAGAGAGCCAACGCGGAAAAAGATTTGTTGGTTTTCAAAAAGGGTGATAACTGAGCCGATATCCCGACTATCTGAAGCAGGTGTTATTATTTTGAAAAACGTTTATTTTATTCAGGTCGGATTTGCGTTTGATAAGTCCGTTTATCTGCCTTATGCAACAGGAACGATTGTTGCCTACTGCAAGAGCAGACCTGAAATTGCAGCCGAATATGATTTTAAGGAGATTATATTCCGCCGTGACGATATTGAAAAAATTGTTGACGGAATGCAGTCGCCTTATATAGCTGCGTTTTCGACTTATGTCTGGAATATGGAATTTAACAAAGCTCTTGCAAAGGCTGTCAAAGAGAGGTATCCCGAGTGCATAATAGTTTTTGGCGGTCACAGTGTTTCGGGCAGAATGGAATTCCTTGATAACGAATATATTGATATTCTCTCTCTCGGCGAGGGCGAAGAGGTTACTGCAAATCTGCTCACCGCTTTAAAAGACGGCACAGACCTGAGCGAGTGCTGCGGTATTGCTTTCAGGGATGAGGACGGCAGCAAAATTCTGACTGCACCTCACTGTCCCGAATCGGTGGAGGACTATCCCTCGCCTTACCTGACAGGTGTGTTTGATTCGATAATCGAGAAAAATCCCGATACGATGTTTGATACGATAATCGAAACAAACAGGGGTTGTCCTTACAATTGCAGCTACTGTGACTGGAGCAACCACAAAAAGCTCCGTCTTTTCCCAATGGAAAAGGTAAAGGGAGAGCTTAAATGGCTCAGTGAGCACAAGATTGAATACTGTTTCTGTGCAGATGCAAATTTCGGTATGTTTGACAGGGACGTGGAAATTGCACGTTACATTGTTGACCTCAACAAAGAAACGGGATTTCCCAAGGTTTTCAGACCTTGCTACGAAAAAAACAGCGCAGACAGAGTTTTTGAGATTTCAAAAATCCTCAATTCAAGAGGAATTGATAAGGGCGCAACAATGGCTTACCAGACACTCTGCGACGATGCGCTTAAAAACATAAACCGCAAAAACCTTACGATGGAACATTTTTCAGACCTTATGAACAGGTATACCGAGGCGAAGATTTCAACCTATTCGGAAATCATTCTCGGCTTGCCGGGCGAAACGGCAGAGAGTTTTTGTCAGGGTCTTTGCAAGCTCCTCAGAGCGGGCCAGCATAATTCAATCAGCGTTTATTACTGTGAGCTTCTGCCGAATGCTCCCATGTGCGACCCCGACTACATGAAAAAATATCAGATTGAGCCGATGAAGGTTCAGTTTAACCATATCCACTCGGCAACAGGCAAAAAGGATTCGATTCCCGAATATTCTTACCTTGTGCGCTCCACAAGCACGCTTCCGCGCGACGGTTGGGTCAGAGCAAATCTGTTTTCCATCTGTCTGCAGTGCTTCCACAGCCTTGGTTTGCTGCGTTATTTTGCAATTTACGCTTACTATGAGCTGGGCGTGGATTACTATGATTTTTATAATTCACTGCTTGAATACTGCCTTGCAGACGACGGTATGACGGGTAAACTCTTCAGAGAAATCAAGCGCAAGCTTGACGGCTCGCTTGAGGGCGAATGGAATCACAGCAACCCTGTTTTCGGCAACGTAACGTGGTTTTTTGAGGAAGGTCTTTACCTTGAATTTCT
>JAZNBM010000026.1:0-17921 GCA_045587045.1 Acutalibacteraceae bacterium
AAGGAATCCTCTCCTGGTGCGAGAGACGGGACTTGAACCCGTACGTCGTAAACACACGCCCCTCAAACGTGCGCGTCTGCCGATTCCGCCACTCTCGCATATCTTCTGTTCGCTCGGAACGTTGCCTATTATAGCAAACCATTCCGCAGTTGTCAAGTGTTTTTTGAAAGTTTTTTTATTTTTTTGTTTTAATTCCCAAAAGCAATTTTAAAGACGCTTTTCAGCCGTTTTCACCTTTGTTTTTATGCCTATGAGCTGTCTTTGCAAGATAATTGTTTTGTACTGCCGGCAGCAATCCGTCTACAATAAAATACTGTGCACCAAATGCGAAAAAAGTCACATTTCTGCTCCCGATTCTTCTGTTATTATTTTAAATTGAGCATGCTGTTCCTGTGTTGCTAATCTGTCAGCACATTTTCCGTTTAGATTTGTTATGTTGCGACGGGATTTGACCGTCGTTTTTATTCTGAAATCTGCGTTTTCTCTGCAATCTCTTTAAAAACAGGTGCACAGCTAATTGCACCCTCGCCGCCGTTTTCTTTAATGATAACAACAGCATATTGCGGCTCTTCGGCCGGAAAATATCCTGCAAACCAGGCGTTATATATCTCTTCGCCGTCAATAATTCTGCCTGTCTGTGCTGTTGCCGTTTTGCCTGCACAGCTGACAAAATCGGATTTTGCTCTTTTGCCGCTCCCCTGCTCCACAACGGATTTGAGAAAAAGCTGCAGCTGAAGTGCGGTTTCGGGGTCAACAATCTGCCTACGCGCAGCATATTCGTATTTCTTTATAAAAACACCGTCTGCATCAACTTCACCCTCAACAAGATACGGTTCCACACTGTATCCGCCGTTGGCAATCACTGCCATCACCGTGCATATCTGCAAAGGCGTTGCCGTCAGCTCACCCTGACCGAAAGAGAGGTTTGCGGTTGCTGCCGCAGAATCAACATTTTGCGGCAGATTTCCGCCGTGCGATTTTATTCCGTCGGCAAATACCGTTTCCGTGCCGAAGCCGAAGCTTTCCGCCGTTTCAATAATATTATCCGCACCCGTTGCAAGCGCAAGAGCAATAAAATACGTGTTGCAGGAAAGTGCAGTTGCACTCTGCATATCAAGCTTGCCGTGACCGTCTTTTTTGTGGCAATTAAAAGTTACGCCGTTATGTGTAACACTTCCGGTACAGGTATAAGAAAAGCTTGGCTCAATGCCGTTTTCAAGAGCCGAAGCCGCAACAACGGGTTTAAAAACCGAACCTACGCTGAACGGCAAAAATGCTCTGTTAATCAGTGGTGAGTCGGGATTATCAAGGGCCGGTGCAACGTTATCGGGGTCAAAAAGGGGTCTTGAAGCACAAGCTCTGATTGCACCTGTTTTAATGTCCATCACAATTGCCGCAGAGCAACCTGTGTCCGAAGAATCCAGCGCATTTTCAACAATTTTCTGCATATCGGCATCAATTGTCAGCACAACTCCGCTAACAGGTGCAGATGTATCCGAAACCGTTATTTCTTCGCCCAAAAGCACTCTGCCGTTTGCATCGGTCGCAACCCTTGCCGTAACGGTTTTGTTGCCAGAAGCAAGCAGAGAATTAAAGGCTTTTTCAACTCCGCTGACCCCCATACCTTCATAGCCGCAATAGCCGATTACGTGGCAGGCAAATAAACCGTAACGGTCAGGGTAAGACACAACAAGAATATCCTTGCCGTTGCATTCTTCCGAGTCAACTTCCGTACACACGGCTTCACCTGCAAGCATTTTTTCTTTAACAAAACGGAATTGTTTCGCATCAAGCACGGTTTCCAAAGCAGAAAGTGCTTTTTGCGTGGGTTTTGCAATTGCCGTGAAGGCCGTATTGCCGTTTGTCAGCGGTTTAAGGTTGCAATCATAAATTGTTCCGCGAAGCTCTGCAACGTCAAACCTCAATCCTGATCCCGAAGAATCCGCCATCTGCGTATTGTTTGCAATATTCAGCATTCTTGTGCCGACACCGATAAACGTCACCGCAAGCAAAAAAAACACGGTTACAGCTCTGCTTTTCAAAAAAAATCACTCCCCGAGAATATCTTTCCTCGGGGAGCGGTGATTATTTATCACACGTTGGATCTGGAAAGAACAACGTCGCCGTCTTTCATAACGTATTCTTTACCTTCACTACGCATAAGGCCTTTTTCTTTTACTGCAGCTACGGAGCCGAGCTCAATAAGGTCTTCGTATGCAACAACCTCTGCTCTGATGAAGCCTCTTTCAAAGTCGCTGTGAATTTTGCCTGCCGCCTGGGGAGCCTTTGTGCCCTTGGTGATGGTCCAGGCTCTTACCTCGGGCTGACCTGCGGTAAGGTAGGAGATAAGGCCGAGCAGAGCATAGCTTTTTTTAACGAGAAGATCAAGGCCGCCTGATTCAACACCGAGCTCTGAAAGAAAGATTTCTTTTTCTTCCTTGTCAAGTGAAGCGATTTCTGCCTCAAGCTCTGCACAAATGGGAAGCACTTCACTACCCTCAGCAGATGCGATTTCACAGACCTTTTTATAATGGTTGTTATTATCAAGACCGCCTGCAAAGTCACCTTCGCTCATATTGCAAGCATAGATAACGGGCTTTGCCGTAAGCAAAGCAACCTCTGAAAGCCATGCTTTTTCGTTATCGTCACACTCAACGTTTCTGGCAGGCACGTTATTTTCGAGCTCTGCGAGAAGGCGCTTAAGGAATTCAAGCTCGCCTGCAAGGGACTTGTCACCCTTGAGAGCCTTTGTCACTCTGTCGATTCTGCGCTCAACCATTTCCATATCGGAAAGGATAAGCTCAAGGTTAATTGTTTCGATATCTCTTTCGGGGTCGATGGTTGCATCAACGTGAACAATATCGTCATCCTCAAAGCAACGTACAACGTGGATAACGGCATCAACTTCACGAATGTGTGAGAGGAATTTGTTGCCAAGACCCTCACCCTTTGATGCGCCTCTGACAAGACCCGCAATATCAACAAATTCAATAAAGGCAGGTGTGATTTTGTCGGGATTATAAAGCTCTGCAAGCTTATCAAGTCTTTCGTCAGGCACGGAAACAACGCCAACGTTAGGCTCAATTGTGCAGAAAGCGTAGTTTGCAGACTGCGCACCTGCGTTGGTGATTGCATTGAAAAGTGTGCTTTTGCCTACATTAGGCAGACCGACTATACCAAGTTTCATTTTATCAAAAATCCTTTCGGTTATTATTCAACCTGTATATTATATAATAACATTCCGAAAAATACAATATTAATTTTTTCAAATTATAGTTTACATCGGGTTGGTGTTTGTTGTATTATATATAATGAATTGTTATATTTAAATAATATCTGAAAGGGTGCGGTTACGATGGATAACGGCAGATTTCTGCGCAGTGAGATGGTTCTGGGCGCTGATTCAACAGAAAAGCTTGCTGCAAGCAACGTTATTCTTTTCGGTCTTGGCGGTGTTGGCTCGTATACGGCTGAGGCGCTTGCAAGAGCAGGCGTGGGTAACCTGACGATTGTTGACAGTGACTGCGTTACAGAATCAAATATCAACCGTCAGCTGTGCGCCCTTGTTTCAACTGTCGGCAAAACCAAGGTTGACGTTGTAAAGGAGAGGATTCTTGATATCAATCCCGATTGCAACGTTACGGCTCTGCAGAAATTCTATCTGCCCGAAAATGCAGACGAATTTGAACTGCAGAAATACGACTATATTGCCGATGCTATCGACACGGTGAGCGCAAAAATCGACCTTGCCCAAAAAGCACAGGAGCTTGATATTCCGATAATAGCCTGCATGGGCACAGGCAACAAATCCGACCCTACTCTTTTCAGGGTTGCCGATATTTCAAAAACTTCGGTCTGTCCTCTTTGCAGAGTTATGCGCCGCGAACTCAAAATAAGAGGGATCAAAAAGCTCTGCGTTGTGTGGTCCCCCGAAGAACCTGCAAAACCGCTTTTCGGCGACAATACAGACACTAAAAGACAAACACCCGGCTCTCTGCCCTTTGTACCCGGCGTTGCGGGGCTGATTATGGCGGGCAAAATAATAAAAGAACTTGTCAACAAGGAATAATACTATGAAAAAGATAATTGCTCTGTTGCTGTGCGCAGTGTTGCTTTTATGCGCCGCCTGCACGGCAGAAAGAATACCCGAAAAAGAAACTGCAACAGCTCCTGTTCAAACCGAAAAAAACAGCGGCACACTTAACCTTGCATATTCCGGTGAAGACACGCTCAATCCCTTCACCTGCACAACATCTGCAAACCTGCAGATCACAAGGCTTATCTATGACGGCCTTTTTAAGCTTGATGCTGCATACAATGCCATTCCCGTTCTTGCGGTTGACGGAGTTATCGACGGAAAAAGCGTAAGGGTCAACCTCGGCTCTTATTCATTCAGCGACGGTACAACCGTTTCCGTGACCGACGTCAAAGCTTCTTTTGAAAAAGCAAAGGCTTCACCCGCCTATGCCGCAAGGCTTGCAAATTTTGAATCAGTCGGCGCCTACGAAGGTAACGTTGTTATTTTTCGCCTTATAAACGATGACCCCTATGCCCTTTCATGCCTTGACTTTCCCATTATCAAAAGCGGAGATGAAACCGACCTTGCCGCCGGATTCGGCAGATATATCCCAAAAGCTTCGGGCGAAGAGTTCACCTTGACTGCAAACACTGCAAAAACAGGCTTCAGCCCTGTTATCAAAACAATAAAGCTCCTGCCGGTCAAGGACGAAAGCGCTGTCATATCAAGCCTTGAAGTCGGCAACACCTGTTTCCATTACAACGAGCTGAATGACGGCATTTTTTCAAGAATCAATGCAAAAAGCGTTGAAATGGGCATAAATCATTTTATATATCTTGCATTCAACAGCGCAAGCGATATTTTTTCAAATGAGCTTGTACGTCAGGCAGTCAACCTGACGGTTGACAGAGCAGAAATTGTTTCAAGCGCATTTCAGGGGCACGCAAGAGAAGCTTTCTCACCGTTTAACCCTGATTGGTATATGCTCGCGTCAAAAGACCTCGCAGTTACACGCAACGAGCAGAGCGCCGCAGAGCTGATTGCAGAATCGGGCATCGACATTACCGCGAGAGAAATAACGATTATTGTCAACTCGGAAAACCCGTTCAAACTTGAAACAGGCGAGCTGATTGTCGGTTATCTTGAAAAGCTGGGTTTTGACGTTAAGCTGAAAAAAGTAAAATCAGCAGAATTTGTTGATACTCTCAACGGCGGCGAATACGATATTTATCTCGGCGAAGCAAAGCTGACACCGAATATGGACCTCTCTCCGCTATTTCTTGGCGGCAGCGCTTCATTCGGCATAAGCAACATCAGCAAAACGTCAACCAGATATTCACAGCTTCTGGCAGGCGACTGCGAGATAATGGACTTTGTAAATACTTTCAACGAAGACTTGCCTGTTATCCCCCTTTGCTACAGAAACGCTTCGGTTTCTTATACAAACTCAATCATAGCAACCTACGCATGCTGTGACGGCGACGTTTATGCCGATATAGACACCTGGAGTTTTAAATAGGTGTGAATTATTACCCGTTTTTTTGCCATAATATAACCGTATTTCAAAAGAAAGACGGTGGCGTAATTGATAGACGGCATAATTCTGAAAAACGCAATAATCGGCGGTGCACGCGAAATTGCAGGTCACTATGAAAATGTTGATGCAATCAATGTTTTTCCCGTGCCTGACGGCGACACGGGCACAAATTTGAGTCTCACTCTTGGCGGCTGTGCACGCTCACTTGAAAGCTTTTCAAACAGTAGTGCAGGTAAAACAGCGTATTTTGCAGCAGGCGAGTTTCTGAAATGCGCAAGAGGTAATTCGGGCGTTATATTCTCAATGATTTTCGGCGGCTTTGCAAAAAGCGTTGAAAAGCTTGATAAAATTGATGCTCTTGCACTTGCAAAAGGTCTTGAAAAAGGCTGTGAGGAAGCTTATGCGGCAATTGATAAGCCCACAGAGGGCACTATGCTGACGGTTATCAGAATGGCGGCATCAAAAGCACTCTGCGCCGCTGAAAAAGGTGCGGATTTAAACCAAACCTACGAAGCTGCGCTGACAGGCGCAAGGGCAGCACTCAAATCAACAGCCAATCTGTTACCCATACTTAAAAAACGCGGCATTGTTGATGCAGGTGCACAGGGTCTGGTGCACATTATGGAGGGAATGGCAAACATCGACATTAACGCAGAAACAAAGCCACTCAGAGCACAGCCAAAACAACATGAGGTCTATACAGGCAATATCTATTGCACAGAATTTATCATAACAAAAGCTGATGACCGCAGTGTTACGGAAATACGCCGTTTTCTGGGTGAAATCGGTGACTGTCCTGCCGCGGCGGAGCATTCGGGAATTATCAAAATACACGTTCATACAAATTCGCCACACCTTGCTCTGCAAAAAGGGCTTGAATACGGCGAGCTCAGCAAAATCAAAATCGATAATATGAGGTTGCAATCAGGCAAGGTTGCAGACATAGTCTGATACAAAACAAGGAGATAAAATGGAACTTAACGCAAGTATCAAATATCTGAAAGGTGTGGGTGAAAAGCGGGCTGCCATGCTGGCAAAGCTCGGCATTTTTACCCTTTGGGACTTGCTGACATTTTATCCCCGTACATACGAAGACTGGAGCAAAATAACATCAATAAAAGATGCCCCGATGAACGAAACCGTTTGCATCAGGGCAATAGTCGGTGCTCCCTGCCGCGAGGCAAGAATCCGTAAAGGTATGACCCTTTACAAAACAGAGATAACCGACGGTGAAATGCTGCTGGATATAACTTTTTTCAACAATCCCTATTCAGCCAAAAAACTTGAAATGGGCAAGGAATATCTGTTTTTCGGCAAGATTACGGGCAAGGGATATTTCCGCTCAATGAATTCGCCCGAATTCATTGAAACAGACGGTTCTGGCGGTATCAGACCGATTTATCCGCAAACCGCAGGTATGAATTCAAGAGCCATCGAAAAGCTTATCAAATCCGCTTTTCACTATGCTGAAAAGCCGGCCGACCCCATACCCGAAAGCATCCGCAATGACTATTGTCTGATGGGGCTTTACGATGCTCTGCAAAACATACATTTTCCGCAAAGCGAGGATTTGCTGTCTGAAGCTCGCAGAAGGCTGATTTTTGAAGAACTGTTTCTGCTTGAGCTCGGTCTGCTGAGAATGAAAACAAAAGCAAGACAATCCACCGCTCTGCGTATGGAAAAGGATTATACAAACGAGTTTTCTGCCCTTATTCCGTTTGAGCTGACAGGTGCACAAAAAAGAGCAATTTCAGAAGCGGCAAACGATATGCTTCAAGGTGTACCGATGAACAGACTTATTCAGGGCGACGTCGGTTCGGGCAAAACGGCGGTTTGCGCCGCTCTTATCTATAACTGCATACGCAACGGCTACCAGAGCGCACTTATGGCACCCACTGAAGTGCTTGCAATGCAGCATTACAAAACACTTGCAAAGTTTTTTGAAAACACGGATATCACAATTGCTCTGCTCACAGGCTCAACGCCTGCGGCAGAAAAAAGAAAGATAAAAGCCGCATTAAAAAGCGGCGAAACAAAGTTGGTTATCGGCACTCACGCACTTATTCAGAAAGACGTTGAGTTTTATAACCTCGCTCTTGCCGTTACGGATGAACAGCACCGTTTCGGTGTCAACCAGCGCAATTCCTTGCACTCAAAAGGCAACAACCCGCATACGCTCGTTATGTCGGCAACTCCTATCCCCAGAACACTGGCTCTTATTATCTACGGCGACCTTGACCTGAGTATTCTTGACGAAATGCCCAAGGGCAGACAGAAAACCGAAACCTATCTCGTTACGCCAGATATCAGAGAGCGTGCTTACGGCTACGTCAAAAAGCATCTTTGTCAGGGCAGACAGGGTTACATTGTCTGCTCGCTCGTTGAGGAAGGCGAAACAACGGAGCTGACCGCAGCAAATGAGCTTTTCAAAGAGCTTTCCGACGGATTTTTTAAAGGATTCAAGCTCGGTTTGCTTCACGGCAAAATGAAAGCCGCAGAAAAGAAGGCGGTTATGGACTCCTTTTCAAGCGGCGAAATTCAGCTTCTTGTGGCAACAACGGTTATTGAGGTCGGCATTGACGTACCGAATGCCGTTATTATGGTTATTGAAAACGCTGAACGCTTCGGTCTTTCTCAGCTTCATCAGCTCAGGGGCAGAATCGGCAGAGGAAGTGAAAAATCAACCTGCATTCTTATATCCGAAGCGGAGGAAACAGAAAGGCTGAACGTACTTGCTTCAACAACAGACGGCTTTAAGATAGCCGACGAAGATCTGAAGCTCCGCGGTCCGGGTGACTTTTTCGGCTCAAGACAGCACGGCTTGCCTGAAATGAAAATTGCAAATATGATGACCGACGGCGAAGCAATCAAAGAAACGCGTGAAGCTGCAGAAAAATTGCTTAAAAATAACCCCGCCCTTTCGGGCGAGGAATTTGGGATGCTTCGCAAGGCGGTCAACCGCCTTTTCTCCGGCAGCTCAATGAACTGACAGTTTTATCTTTTCAAGCTCCGCTTCGTTGACAGGCACAATTTTGTATTCGTTTGAATCTTTGTCAACCATTGTAATAGGTAACTCGGGCAGAATATCGTGGACTCTGCTTATAAAGCCGCTGCTTCCCTCTTCGGGGAAACCCGTTACAAGTGTGACTGCGCCAAGCTTTTTTGCCGCAACTGCCACCACAAGAGCAGGGCTGTTATTAAAATAAACATTCATTCTTGCATCAAACTTTTTTGCACATTCAAAAAGATTTTCAAGTGCTCCGCCCTCGTTGGCGTTAAAACCGCTGCTTTCTTTGAAAACGCTCAGCACAACAAGAGGTAACTTTTCCTCGGCGGCTATCCTTGCACCTGCTTCAATGAGCCTTGTGCAGGAATCCTGCGGCGTAACACACGCAACAACACAGGGTTGTTTGCCGTTTTTGCTCATGTAATTCATTCCTTTCGTTAAAAATATTTATAAATAATCAAGTAGTAATCTTATAACAACCATATAATAACTCACAATTATTGACCTGATAAGAAATAATAATTACCTGTTTGTAAATACATTTTGAACACTTGACTATGAAACACATCAGAAATCTCACACTACGCGCAATCCTCGCAGCAGTTATCTGCGTTATTGCACCGTTTACCCTGCCTGCAGGCTCAATTCCCATAACACTTTCACTGTTTATCATCTTTATTGTTTCCGCCTGCACTGACCTGAAATTCAGCATACCCGCAATATCCATATATATTCTGCTTGGTGCTGTCGGATTACCCGTTTTTTCGGGATTCACGGGCGGATTGCAGGCTGTTACGGGTTTAACGGGCGGCTACATAATCGGCTATATGCCGTGTGCACTTGTTATTGGTCTTATCTGCGGCAAATCAGACGGCAAAAGATTTGTTTATCCCCTTTCAATGCTTGCAGGCACGGCTGTTTGCTATGCCTGCGGCACTGCGTGGTATATGTTTCAGCAAAAATGCACATTCGGCACAGCATTGGCCGCCTGCGTTTTGCCGTTTATCGTCAGCGATACAATCAAAATTGCCGCCGCAAGTCTTGTGAGTATTGCTCTGCGACCCCGACTTGCAAAAATCTTAAATAACCATTGAATAAGCAAATCATATATGCTACTATAATTCTGTAAACAGTTTAAAACGTTTTTCCTATTCTCAAAAAAGAAAGGTGATTGATATGTCAGCTCTCCGCAAAGAATACAGCGTTCCCTCAAAAACAGGTCTTGCAGATGTTTTTGTAAGATGCTGGACACCTTCGGATGAAAAACCTAAAGTAATTCTTCAGATTGCACACGGTATGGCGGAGCACGGCGAAAGATATGCCGACTTTGCCGCTTACCTTTGCACAAAAGGCATTGCCGTTTTTGCAGACGACCACATCGGTCACGGAAAATCAGTCAAAGCCGATGACGACCTCGGCTATTTTGGCGAAAAAGGCGGTTGGGATGCCTTTGTTGAAGACGAAAAGGCAATCACAGAGCTGATTAAAAAAGAATATCCCGACATACCGATTATCTTTTTCGGTCACAGCATGGGCTCGTTTATTGCAAGAGAGTATCTGCGCCGTTACGGCGACGATGAGGCTATCAAGGGCGGTATTATCTGCGGTACAAGCGGCAAAAATCCCGCATCGGCGATAGCAATCAGGCTTGCAGGTACAATAGCCGCAAGCAAAGGAAGCCGCCACAGAAGCGAATTCATCAACAAGATGGCATTCGGCGCATACAACAAAAAGTTTGAGGGCAAAACCGCTTTTGACTGGCTCTCAAGCGACAGCAAACAGGTCGAAAAATATATCGATGACAAATATTGCGGCTATCTTTTCACCGCCGCAGGCTACAGAGACCTTTTCACAATTCTGACGGTTGTTTCGGGCAAGGATTGGTTCAAAAATATGCCCAAAAATCTGCCATTGCTCGTTATTTCGGGTGAAGACGACCCCGTCGGCAATTACGGCAAGGGGATAAAACAGGTTTATAATGACCTCAAGCTTGCAGGTGTCAAAGACGTTGTGCTCAAGCTTTATCCCGGTCTGCGCCACGAAATTCTTAACGAAAGAAAAAACAAGCCCGTTTACGAAGATATCGCAATCTGGACTTTGAGCAAAATCAAATAAAAGAATTCAAGCAAAACAAAACACCGTTCCTTCCGATTTGGTTGGAACGGTGTCTTTTTGTTGTTAATAATCAGTTTGCGGGAGTTTCTGTGCCTTCGCCCTGCTCCTGTGTGTCACCTGATTCGTTATCCGAGGATTCCGTCGTGGTGTTATCCGGCGTAGTCTCCGAAGGTGACGTCGGATCCGTGGGTGTTGTAGGAACTTCCTGTGTTGAAGGTTCTGTCACGGTTGTGTTTACTTCACCCGTCGTATTTTCAGTTGAAGGTTCTGTTTCGGGAACCGTTGTTGCGGGTTTGGTTGTGGTGGGTCTCTTGGTTGTTGTAGGCTTTTTGGTTGTGGGCTCCTGTGTGGTCTGTTCCTGCGTTGTGCTTTCGGGAACGGTTGCCGACGGCTCGGTGATATAATCCGTTACATTGCCGCCAAGGTCATAGGTTGTAGCCTCCGTAACAACACCCGTTGTTGCATCAGCCTTATTATTTTTGTCTCTGCTGAACCAAACCGCCAAGAAAACAAGCACACCCAAAATAAGTGTGAGCAAAGCAAGCGCAACTATGCCGATAATTGTGATAATCTTCTTTTTGTTGACGGGTTTTATGTGAGCTCTTGCATCAGCATTGGCATAGGGTGAGGGAGCATTTTCTTCGTCAACAACCTGATTGCCGCCGTAAACGTTGCGGTATTCTTCCTCATAGCTTGTATCTTCGCCGCCAACCATTGCTGCCGCAATGGGAGCAAAAATTGCAGTTTCTTCAACGGTAACAAATGCCGCAATAGCGGTTATGTTGTCTTTGCCGCCTTTTTCAAGAGCAAGACGCACCAGTTTGCTTGCACAGGTCTGTGCATTTTCTGCGGTTGAAAGCACTGCGGTAATCTCATCATCTGCAAGCATATCGGTAAGGCCGTCACTGCAGAGTAAAACGATATCACCGTCATCAATGTCATCGATAACGCTTATGTTAGGTGAAAGATTTGCCTCGTTGGGAAATACACCGAGATGGCGGGTAAGCTTTTTGGCGTCGGGAATATAGTTGATTTCGTCCGCCATAGCTTCGCCTGCATCGATAATGGTCTGCGCATGGGTGTGGTCAAAGCTTATCTGTTCAAGAATACCCTTTGAATAGTGATAAATTCTTGTGTCGCCGATATTTACGCAATAAAGCTTACCCTTGACGGCATAAACCGCCGCAAGAGTTGTGCCCATACGCTTGCCTCTGGCTTCGATTTCTTCGCAGATACGGCTGTTTGCTTCAACAAGACTGTTTGAAATGGCAAAACTGAAATCCTCGCCGCTTTCATAAACGTTTGCAGCGTGAGCCGCAATCGTCTGGGTTGCAACGCCTGAAGCAACGTCACCGTGGCTCTCGCCGCCCATACCGTCACAAACGGCAAGGTGGAATGGCTCTTTCATTGTCTGCACAAACGCAGAGCCCTTTTTGAGATCGCCCGTTGCGGTAAGTCTGCCGTTAAGGCTGTAGTTATCTTCGTTTTCTCTTCTTATGCGCCCCGAGTGAGTAACGGCACATACGTTGGCTTTAATTTTTTTCATACTGTCCCCCGAAAAAAATTTTAATTAGTCAAGGATGCCCTCTGCTTTTGCCCAGTCGTGGAAAACTTCAATTGAGCGAAGTCTTGCGGGTCCGAGATTGTGAGAGCCTCTTGTGTGAACTTCCATATTGATACCCTGAAGCTTAACAAGATATTTTGCACTTGCATTGAAGCCTGAATCAATTGCATTGTCAAGAAGAATTATGTGCTGATGTGTTTTCTTTGCAGCTTCAAGGTCACCCTTAACGAATTCGTCCCACATCTTTACAAAAAGACCTGCACCGCAGGAAGTGGGAGTTGCAATAACACCTCTTGCACCGGCTACATATGAATCATAAAGGAAGGGAATGTTTGCCTGAAGAACGTTTGAATCGCCCTGAACGGCTATTTTAGCCTGAATTTCGGGCATTTTGCAGGTTGTATCCTTGATACCCTTGAACTTGCCTGTTTCAACAAGCTTGCCGTATGTAACGGAATCCATAAGGTGAGGCTGAAGGCCGGGGAATTCATAAAGAATGATGGGAAGCTCTGTGTGTGAAGCAAGGTCTGTGAGGTAATCATACTGTGTTGCAGGCTTGTCGCACATACCCTTTGTTACAAAAACAAGACCGCTTACACCCTGCTGTTCAAGGCGCTTCATTTCTTCAACCTGATCGTCAAAACCTGCCTGAAGGTTAGCGGTTGCAAAAACGGGTACACCGTTTGAATTCTTAACGGCAAGACCTGCGCACGTGATTCTTTCTTCAACGGTGAGTTCTGTCATTTCTGATGAACCGCAAACCGCAAAAAGATGCTGGGGTTTGAAAGCTGCCTGCCAGGCAACGTATTCTTCATAAGCCTTGTAGTCAACGCTTCTGTCCCACTTGAAAGGAGTTAAAAGCAGAGAATAGACACCTGAATATTCATTGAAATTTGACATAGTAAAACACCTTCCGTTTAATATTTACATTATAAATCATCTTGCATTATATACCCTAAATTTATAAAAATCAATAACTATATTGTTAATAATATTCTAAATTTCTTTTATTTTTCACTTTCTATTGACTTTAAAAGTATTTTACAATAGAATGTTTTCTGCAATCTTGACGAAATGGAGAATATAATGAAGAAAAAGGATAACTTTGTTGTAAATATGCTCAGGCTAGCCCTACCGATTGCTTTGCAGCAGCTTCTTGTTTCGTGCGCACAGCTTGTTGACACCGCAATGGTAACAAGGCTCGGCAACATAACGGTTTCTGCCGTGGGCGTTTCGTCACGCTGGATATTCCTGATGAACCTGTTCTATTTCGGCATTTCATCAGGCTCGGCGGCGCTTATTTCACAGTATTGGGGCGCAAAAGAAAAATCAAATATCCGCAAGACCTGCGGTGCGGCGATGATTTTCAGCCTTGGAGTTGCAGTGATTTTCTGCGTTGCAATGGCATTTATTCCCGAACAGCTTGCAAGAGTTTTTTCAAACGAAGATGCGGTTGTAAAAGAAGCAGCAAAATACCTGCGCATCGTTGCTTTTATGGGCATTTTCAGCGCATTCAACCAGATTGCCTGTACGGTTTTGAGAGCAACAGAAAAGGTTAACCCTCCCCTCTTTTCATCAATTGCGGCAGTTGCCATAAACACATCGCTCAATTATGTGCTGATTAACGGCAAATTCGGCTTACCGATGCTTGGCATAAGAGGTGCTGCGCTCGCTTCGCTGATTTCGGCGACTGTTCAGGCTGTCATTTTGATGCTTGTTATGAATTCATCAAAAGACGTTTTCAAAGCTCCTCTCAAAGAGTTCCTGTCACTCAGCCGTGATTTTGTTAAAAAATTCTGTGCTGTTTGCCTGCCTGTTGTTCTTAACGAAGGTATGTGGGCAATCGGAACAAACATATATGCAATGGTTTTTGCAAGACAGGGCAGCGAAAACTATGCCGGCTACACCATATTCAGCTCGGTTGAACAGGTTGCGTTTGTTTTCTTTGTGGGTGTCTGCCACGCCTGCTCGATTATGACGGGCAAAACCATCGGCGAGGGCAAAGAAAGCGAGGCATACAAGCTTGCTAAAAGATTTGTTGTTATGACTCCCGTTGTTGGCATTGTAACAGGTGTAATACTTGCCTCTTGCAGAGAGCCGCTTCTGTCACTGCTCAGCATTGAAACACAGGGTGCATTTGACCTTGCTTCAAGGCTTATACTGATTTATTGTCTGTGGTTGCCTATAAGAAACATTCCTTATACGCTGATAGTCGGCACTTTCAGAGCAGGCGGCGACACAAAAATAGGCATTGTTTATGACTGCATTTCTATGTATTTTATTGCGGTGCCGCTGATAGTTTATCTGGGAATGTTCGCAAAAGTTGAATTTCACTATCTGTTGGTTGCAATGTATCTTGGCGAAGATTTGCTCAAAACAATCCTGAGTCTTTTCCGCTTCAGAAGCAAAAAGTGGATTAAGAATCTGACGGATAAACATTCATAAAAATAAAAAAGCAAAGCACCCCGACAAACTCGGGGTGCTTTTTATCTGCCGTAAAGGTCAGTCCATTTATTCAGTTTTTCCGCAAGACTCAAAGAAAAATCGTGTTTGACGGCACGCCACTGCCAGTTCCCGCTGACGGTTGAAGGCACGTTCATCCTCGCCTGCGTACCGAGAGAAAGTAAATCCTGCATTGTCAGAATAACCGTATCTGCAACGCTCGCAAGGGCTGATTTTATAAAACCCTCCACGTACCCCTCCGTCTTATTAAGACGAAGATATTCGGCGGCACGTTCAACGTCTTTTTGCGGTGCGCTCTCAAGCCAACCTGCAAGAGTATCATTATCGTGAGTGCCGATATACACAACGCAGTTTTTGCCGTAATTATGCGGCAGATAGTCGCCGCCGTCACGGCTGTCAAATGCAAACTGCAGAATTTTCATACCGGGAAAGCCTGTTCTTTTTATCAGCTCACGTACACCGCTGTCAATAAACCCAAGATCCTCGGCAATTATTTCGGTTTTACCGATTGCTTTTTCAACCGCTTCAAAAAGCTCTGCACCGGGTGCAGCACGCCACGAGCCGTTGACTGCGTTTTCACTGCCGAATGGTACGGAATAAAAGCTTGAAAAACCTCTGAAATGGTCGATACGCAAAACGTCAAACATAGTGAAAGAATGACTGATTCGCTTTATCCACCAGCCAAATCCGTCGTGTCGCATATAATCCCAGTCAAAAACAGGATTGCCCCAGAGCTGACCCGTTGGACTGAAAGCATCGGGCGGCACCCCTGCAACGCTGACGGGTCTGCCTTGCAAATTAAGCTCAAAAAGTTCGGGGTTGCCCATAACGTCGGAGCTGTCATATGCTACGTAAATCGGCAAATCGCCGATTATTTTTATGCCCTTTGAGTTTGCATAGGCTTTGAGATTTTTCCATTGAGAAAAGAAGAGAAACTGCAAAACTTTCCAGAATTCACACTCGCGTTTATCCGCTTCGGGCAGAGGCTTTTTCCACTCAAAAAACGGTGCGCCCGAAAACCTTTCTTTCATTGATGCAAAAACAGAATAATCCTCAAGCCAAAAAGCATTTTCTGCGCAAAAAAGCTCGTATTCATCAGTTTTTTTAAAGCGGCTCTGAACGTTTTTAAGCACCCGTATGCGGTTTTGCGAAAGCTTACCGTAATTGACCTTTCTGCCGTTTTTGCCCCAATCAACGTCCCGATATTCTTCGTGTTTGAGAAGTCCGTCACGGCAAAGAAAATCCAGGTCAACCATATAAGGATTTCCTGCAAACGCGGAAAAAGCCTGATACGGCGAATCACCGAAACCCGTGTGACCCAGTGGCAGAATCTGCCAGTATTTCTGTCCCGATTTTGCAAGAAAATCAACAAACTCGTATGCCGCTTTGCCGAGGGTGCCTATGCCATAAGGCGACGGCAGCGAGCTTACGTGCAAAAGAATTCCGCTCCCCCTCATACCGCACCGATTGCCTTTGTAGTTTCTTTATCAAAAAAGTGAACCGCATTGCCGTCAAGAAAAAGTCTGACTCTGTCACCTGATGAGATTTTTTGTTCCGTTCTCACGGCGGCTATAAAACGACTCTCGGCAAGGTTAAAATATACGTACACTTCGCCGCCCGTAACCTCCGCAATTTCCGCTTCAGCAGTTATCACACAACCGTCACTTTCTTTTCGCTCTGCAGCAAATGCCGAAATATTTTCGGGTCTGATACCCATAACAACGGTGCGGTCAACATATGCAGAAAGAGCCTTTGCTTTCAGCTTGGGAATCTGCAAGGAACAGCCTGCAAATTCAGCCGTCATAACACCGTTTTCACTTCGCAGAGTGCAGTCAATAAAGTTCATTGACGGTGAGCCGATAAACCCTGCCACAAACATATCGGCAGGCTCTGCATAAAGCTTCTGCGGTGTATCATATTGCCTGATAACACCTTTATCCATAACAATGATTCTGTCCGCCATCGTCATGGCTTCAGTCTGGTCATGGGTAACGTAAACAAAGGTTGTCTGCAAATGCTTGTGGAGCAAAGCAATACGACTTCGCATCTCGGTGCGCAGTTTTGCATCAAGGTTTGAAAGCGGCTCATCAAGCAAAAACACTTTGGGGTTACGCACCATAGCTCTTCCCAAAGCCACTCTCTGCCGCTGACCGCCCGAAAGTGCACCGGGTTTGCGGTCAAGATATTGCTCGATTCCGAGCATTTTTGCCGCATTATGCACCTTTTCGTCAATCTCTTTTTTGGGCATCTTGCGCAGTTTTAGCGCAAAAGCCATATTTTTATAAACACTCATATGGGGATACAGAGCATAGCTCTGAAAAACCATTGCTATATCCCTGTCCTTGGGTGCAACACCGTTTACAAGCTTATTATCGATATATATTCCGCCCTGTGAAACATCTTCAAGCCCTGCAATCATACGCAGAGTGGTGGATTTGCCGCAGCCTGAAGGTCCTACAAGCACCACAAATTCCTTGTCATTTATGGTAAAGGATAAGTCGGGTATAACCGTTACCTTGCCGTTATCAAAGCTTTTTGTAACGTTTCTGAATTCAATTGACGCCATCTGATTACCCCTTAACTGCGCCTGCAACAACGCCTTTGATAATATATTTCTGACAGAAAAGATAAAAAATGATTATGGGCACAATTGCAAGCACAAGCATTGCCATAAGTGCGCCCATATCCTTATTGCCGTAGCCACCCGTGAGCGCCATCTGTACGGCAACAGGCAGTGTGCGTTTTTCGCCCGAGCCGAGCAAGAGATATGGCAGAAGATAGTCATTCCACACCCACATTGCGTTCAGAATGGCAACGGTGATTGCCGTTGGGCGCAGAATGGGAAAAATTATCATAAAAAACGCCCTTATCGGGTCACAGCCATCAATGACAGCCGCCTCTTCAATCTCCGACGGAATGCTTTTGATAAAGCCGCTGAACATAAAAACCGAAAGACCTGAACCGAAACCGAGATAAATAAAAACGATGCCGGGAATATTGCTCAGTTTAAGTTCAAAAGCAAGATAGGTCATTGTATACATAACCATCTGAAGTCGGATCGTAGCCATGTCGTTCTGTGAGCCAAGGAGTTGAAAATGAAAATTGTCTTCCTAAGACCGCTTGGCCTCCGACTTCCGAGATAAATAAAAACGATGCCGGGAATATTGCTCAGTTTAAGTTCAAAAGCAAGATAGGTCATTGTATACATAACCATCTG
>JAZNBM010000027.1:0-25370 GCA_045587045.1 Acutalibacteraceae bacterium
TTTTCATCACGGACATAGTCAATATGTACTTCTTTGGTGGAGTTGTTTCCGTTAAAGCCAAAAAGTACCCAGCCTTCAACAGAGTATTCACTTTCAGACGCCGTGTGATATTCATATTCAAACGGAGCTCTGGCCATTGAAATGAATGAAATGGTAACGGATGCGATGATAAATGCCACAAGCACAATTATAAAGATTGCTTTTTGCCATGTTTTCATTTTACTCACTCCTTAACAAATTCGTTGCCGATACATTTTAAATCTTTATTAGATATTTTTAGATTAGCACATTTTTTATAAAGTTACAATGTAATAAATCACAGCGATATTTGTGAATTATCACAATTATCGGTCATTAAGACAACATTCGCAAAATTCACAAAAACATTCATAAAGGCATTCTAATTTCTAAATAAATTACAAAAAATATTAAATTATTTAAACTTTTTTCAATTATCGGTTGTATGTCACTGCAAACAGTGATACAATCAAATTATGAATTATCACACTAACCACCGATATTATAACAATTGACGGGAGTGTCTTTTTTGAATCTGAAACAATATGAAAATGTTTGCGAATACTATTCTCACATGAACGATAATAATCCTCTTAACATTACCGCTGTGGGGGAGAGCTTCTGGAGTGAAAATTGCTTTTTTGAAAGAACCTCTTCAGAAATTACTGCAATTGAGTTCGTTGTCAGCGGAAACGGAGTTCTCGAAAACAACGGTCAAAAGTATTATCTTGGTCCCAAAGATGTTTTCTTATTAAGAAAGGGCACCAATCATAAGTATTACAATGCAAGAAACAGTACGCTTCATAAATTCTTTATAACTATAACCGGAGAGTTAGCCGAAATATTGCTTAATCAGTATTTGCCCGGTCACGATTATGTCTTTCACAACTGTGAGTTTGAAGAGCTTTTCGGGGAAATATATGAAAAAGCTAAAAAAGTATACGGCGATAATTATTCTCTTTTTGTCGATGAAATGACACCCGAAGTTATAAAGCTGATTATTGCCCTGCGTAATTATGCATCAAACGAAAATAAAGACCTTGCCTATTTAATGAAAGAATATCTTGACTCACAGATAATGCAAAACTTTTCGCTTGATGATATGTGCAAAAAATTCGGTTACTCAAAAAATCATATAATTAACAAGTTTTCCGAAAAATTTGATATTACACCTTACCAGTATTACACCGCAAAAAAACTGGAAACAGTTAAGCTGTATCTGATAAACACAAAATACTCCTTTTCTGAAATTGCCAAAAAAATGTCTTTTTCTGACCAACAGTATTTTTCCTCCTGGTTCAAATCCCTTTGCGGAATGTCTCCTTCAAAATTCAGGAGCAATCGCGGCAAGGAAAATTGTGGTAATTCACAATAAATTTTGATTATCATAAAAATTTGTGCTTTATATGCTCATAATTAGCAGTATATACTTGAAAAACAATGGACCGTCAATATATTACCGATGGAGCATTCGATAGGAGGTAACGCATACATCAAAAAGCTCATTAGTCTTATGGACAAAAATCGTGAAATGTTTTCTGAAACCCTGAACGATTCGCAGAAAGAGTTACTTGCAAAATACGATGATGCTGTTAATGAGATGTATAGTGAAATTGAAAAGGAGGCATTTATATACGGCTTCAGGTTCGGCAGTAGAATAGTTTCGGATACATTCAGAAACGATATTTAATTGAATAATATATTGAAAAGCACACAGCAATACCGTATGCGGTAAAGTTGTGTGCTTTTTTGTTTGTCCTGTAATTGTGATGTGAATCATTGCAATGCAGGGCTTTTCTGTTTTTGATGATTATTTTTACTGTTTCAACTATAAGGACAGCGTGACAAAAAGGACAAAAGTCGGAGGCGATGCATATGACGTAGCAACAACCCGTGCGTGACCCCGTAGGGGGATAAAAATCTCTGCGACTAATCGATATTGTCAGCGGCGCAGGGTATCACGCTCAAAAACAAGAATTCAAACGGGGTATTAACCCTGAAATCAAATAAGTTATAGCAATTCCCGCTGATGAATAAAATCTAAAGGAGGTGGAGGGATTGGCGCGGAAAAAGAAGCAATACATAATGATTGAAAAGCCTGAAATACAACTGAATAAACACGAGCAGGTAGAATTCGATAAAATCGTTGTGAACGCTTTGTGCCAATCCCTCTACCAGGCGGGAAAACTGACCGAAGAACAGGTCAGATATTTAGAGAATATTAACCTGAATATTTGGTAGAATACTTTTGAAAACAGCAATCCATATGTCTGAAATACAATATATCACGCACATTCGAACATTTTTCTCTTTGACATACGACGTATGTCAGCATCGAAGAAATGCCCGACTGCACGCAATCTATTGCATTTCAGATGCAAAGCAGTTTTGAAAGTGCAGATTTTTGTCACAGCAAGGCGAAAATCTGCAGGAATACGAGGCTATTTCAAAGGTTTTCAACGATGCTGTGGCGGAAATGTGCCTTTCAAAACCATAATAATTGCTATTTTCAAAAGTATAACTTGATATACATCGGATATCATGGCACTATGTGTACGGTAAATATAGATTTACCTACTATTAAGGAGGTGTCGATATGACAAGAATACAGACCGACGGAATATTGAAAGTTGCTGCTTATTGCCGTGTTTCAACCGACAGCAGTGACCAAGCAAACTCCCTTGCAAGTCAGCAGAGCTATTTCAAGGAATATATCGAAAGAAACCCGATGTGGGAGCTTTACGATATTTATGTTGATGAGGGAATTACGGGTACAAGCACCAAAAAAAGAAAGGCATTCAACAGAATGATGGTTGATGCCCAGCTTAAGAAATATGACCTGATAATCACCAAGGAAATCAGCCGTTTTGCCCGTAACACTCTCGACAGCATTTATTACACCCGAAAGCTCAAGGAATACGGTATAGGCGTAATCTTTGCAAACGATAATCTTTTTACCCTTGACCCCGATGCAGAGCTTCGTTTAACGATTATGGCGTCAATCGCACAGGAAGAAAGCCGCAAGACCTCCGAGCGTGTTAAATGGGGTCAGAAACGCAGAATGGAACAGGGTGTTGTTTTCGGCAAAAGTATGATTGGTTATGATGTGCGTGACGGTAAGCTTTACATAAATCCCGAAGGTGCAGAGATAGTCCGAAAGATTTTTCATAAGTACACAATCGAGCACAAAGGCACCTGCACCATCGCAAGAGAATTGAAAGAGGAAGGAATACCAACCTTTACCAATAAAAACTGGACTAACACCGTAATTCTCCGCACACTTCGCAATGAAAAATACTGCGGTGATTTGGTGCAGAAAAAGACCCTTACTCCGAATTATCTGACACACGAAAAGGTGCTAAACCGAGGAGAAGAAGAGTTCGTTATTATCCGTGACCACCACGAACCGATTATCAGCCGCGAGCTTTTTGAGCTTACTCAGAAGGAGCTTGAACGCCGTTCTCCGAGTGATGAACAAAAGAAAAAGCTCGGTAACCGTTATTGCTTCTCGGGTAAAATCACCTGCGAGGAATGCGGTTCAAGCTTTGTGTTTCATAATAAAAAGTTGAGAAACGGTAATTATTTCAAATACTGGCAATGCTATAACCGCAGGCAAAACGGAAAGACAAAGCATATTGATTCCGTGACAGGCAAAGAAGTCGGCTGCTCGATAGACCATATTGCTCACGATGACCTGAAAAACATTATGACAAGTGTCATTGAAATGATGACCGCTGATAAAAGCAGATTCCTTTCGTTACTGAAAAAACAGCTTGAAGAAGTGTTTTTGCAAAGCGACAATAATGATTTTGAGTGTAAAAAAGAGCAGTTCGACAAGAAAACCGAACGCAGAAAAGCACTTGTGGATTTGTATCTCGACAAGTGCATAACAAGAGAAGAATTCAAAGAAATGTCCGTTCAGCTTGACGGTGAAATCGAAAGCCTTAAAACTGAGCTTCAGAGCTGTGTTGCCAACACACTTGACCGTGAGAAGAAGGATGAAATAATCGCCGAGTGCGTAGCGTTTGCAAAAGCAATACTCACTTCAGGTGAGAACAATGATGAGTTCATAAAACAGATACTTGAGTCGATGACCGTATCAAAAGACAATATAATAACAGTAAAACTAAACCTGCTGCCGTTCAAATTGAAATTCGCTTTATCTTCCGTTGTAACGGCGGCAGGTTCTTCTTTTTATCCAAAAGCCGAACAATATTCCGAAAATGTGACCGCGAATGATGGCGAAAATGCTCAAAGGGACCATAGTACAACTGATGTACCGATATCTGTCAGCAGACCCTTAACCTCGTCGAATGGCATTGCAAAACGCTGGCTCAGGTAGCGCAAAGATGCACCGAGTTCGCCATCGGGGCCGCCATACTGTGAAATGATTATCTGTGCATATTTGGGGTTGGGGTTTTTGATTTTAACGGGGTATTGCAGTTTTTTCTCATATACAAACATCAGCAGTCACACTCCTCAATTTCCCAGGGCCAAGGACCTTTAAGCCATTCAACACCCTGTGCTTTGGCGGCGGTAAGAGGGCAAAAGTTTTCTTCGTATTCTGCTTTGAGTTGTCTGTATTTTTGTGAAAGTCTGTTGTGGTTTTCGAGCATTGCCAGATCCCACGGGTGGGTGTCAAGATAGAGATGCATTTCCCACAGCGCAAACTGAACGGCACTGAGCTTTTTGAGCATTGCTTCACGTTTTGTCATTTGCAACACTTCCCTGCGAATGGTTTGTTGAGACACGGAAAAAGTGTTCCGCACTCAAGCGCTTTCATCTCATCAAACATATCTGTGTTTGTTTGCATCGGAACATACATCATGGCAACGGCATAGTTTGCCGGCAGGGGAGAAACAGAGCGGCTGAAAAGCTCCGGTTTGTGCATCTGCCTGCGGTTATATACCGGGTAATCCAAAATAATCAATCCTTTCGGTTTTGAGGTGTTATCCTCTGATTTCATTATATGCCGATTGTTTTTACAGGTTACTTGATTGAATGTTCCGTTACATAAAACAAACGGCCTGCAATATGCAAGCCGTTTTGAAATTTAATCAAGTATCTTTGCAACGTCAGGGAAAAGAGCTACGCTTCGGCGCAATATTCCGTTCATATGAGCGATTGCGATGCCGTAATTGACAATCGGCACATCTGCCTGTGTTGCTTTTGTGATTCTGCTTTGCATTTCTTTTTCGTTGAGCATACATCCGCCGCAGTGAACAATCAGCTTATATTCTTCGGGACTGTCAGTGAATTGTGTGCCGCTTGTGAAGCTGAACACAGGTTTGGATTTTGAAAAATCCTCAATCCAGTGCGGCATTTTGACTGTGCCGATATCGTTGCATTGGCGGTGGTGAGTGCAGCCCTCAGCGATGAGCACTTTGTCACCGTCTTTAAGTGAGGAGAGTGCTGCTGCACCTCTGACAAGGCGCTCAAGGTCACCTTTATATCTTGCAAACAGAATTGAAAAAGAGGTGAGGGGGATATCCTCGGGCACATGCTTTGAAACTCTGCCGAATGCCTGAGAATCCGTGATAACAAGCTTCGGTTTTTTTGTAAGTGAAGCAAGAGTCTGCACAAGCTCCGTGTCACGGCAACAGATTGCGGTGCAACCTGAATCAAGGATGTCTCTTATTGTCTGCTGCTGCGGCAGAATAAGTCTGCCCTTGGGTGCGGATTCGTCAATCGGAATAACAAGTACAACCGTGTCGCCGCTTTCGATAAGGTCTGCAACGATACGTTTTTCGCTTTTTGCACCTTTTGCGAGCAAAGCGATTTTTTCTTTTAATTCATTTATATTATTACCCGTTTTTGCACTGACTGAAATTGAATTGGCGTCTGTTTCGGCTTGTGTTAAATCCGATTTGTTATATGCGATGATATACGGCGTGTTTCTTGCTTTGAATTCTTCAATCAGCTCGTAATCCTTTTGGCAAAGACCGGTTTGTGAATCAACCACAAGCACCGCAATATCCGTTTGCGCAAGAGCCTGTTTTGCTTTTTTGATACGAAGCTCACCAAGCTCACCCTCGTCATCTATGCCGGGAGTATCGATGATAACAACGGGGCCAAGCGGCAAAAGCTCCATAGCTTTTTTGACAGGGTCGGTTGTTGTGCCTTTGATATCCGAAACAACGGCAAGCTCCTGACCTGTTACTGCGTTCACAAGGCTTGATTTGCCTGCATTTCTCATACCGAAAAAGCCGATGTGTACTCTTTCGGCAGAAACAGTGTCGTTAAGTCCCATAAGCTTCTCCTTTAGGTATGCTTAAAATCTGAAATCTCTGCGGTTGGAGTTTTTGATATCTATAATATTCTGCTCCGCAATTCTGCGAACCTTTTCGCCGGGTACGCGTGTGAGTTCTTTAACTATCATTTCATAGCCGATTTTCTTTGTTTCTTCGGTCGCATAGTCAACAAGATATTCGGTGAGAGTCATAAGTGCGTTGGGGTGGCAGCAGTTAAGAATCTGACCGCTCTTGCAAAGGCTCATAAATCTGTCGCCCGTTCTGCCTTCTCTGTAGCAGGCGGTGCAGAATGAGGGGATATGACCGTTCTGCATAAGCCAGCGTACAACCTCATCAAGTGTTCTCTGGTCTGAAACGTCAAACTGCTCTGTGTCGTGAGGACGTTCCTGTTCAGTGTAGCCGCCGACGGAAGTTCTTGAGCCGCCGCTGACCTGTGAGATGCCGAGGCGCAGAAGTTTGCCTCTGACCTCTTCGGATTCTCTTGTTGAGATAATCATACCTGTATAGGGTACGGCAAGGCGGATACAAGCGGTGATTTTTGCGAAGATATCGTCTGAAATTGAGTTGTCGAATGCGTTGGGGTCAATGTCATCGGCGTGCTTGATTCTGGGTACGCTGATTGTGTGAGGACCTACGCCGTGAACGGCTTCAAGGTGTTCTGCGTGCATAAGCAGACCTGCGAATTCATACTTATAGAGCTCAAGACCGAAAAGTACACCGAGACCGACATCGTCAATGCCGCCTTCCATAGCTCTGTCCATAGCCTCTGTGTGATAGTCATAATCGTGCTTGGGACCTGTGGGGTGTAGCTGGAGGTAGCTTTCCTTGTGATATGTTTCCTGGAAAAGAATATAGGTGCCGATACCTGCATCCTTGAGCTTGCGGTAGTTTTCAACCGTTGTGGCGGCAATATTTACGTTTACTCTGCGGATTGCACCGTTTTTGTGGTTTACGCTGTATATTGTTTTGATGCATTCAAGAATATATTCAATGGGATTATTGACAGGGTCTTCGCCCGATTCGATTGCAAGGCGTTTGTGACCCATATCCTGAAGTGCGATAACCTCGTTGCGCACCTCTTCCTGTGTAAGCTTCTTTCTGGGAATATGCTTATTCTTGAGGTGATAGGGGCAGTAAACGCAGCCGTTTACGCAGTAGTTTGAAAGATAAAGGGGAGCGAAGATAACGATTCTGTTGCCGTAGAAAGCAAGCTTGATTTCTTCTGCGATTTTATAGATTTCTTCAATCTTTTCGGGAATGTCGCAGGCAAGGAGTACGGAAGCTTCTCTGTGGGTCAGACCGCTGCATACGCAGCCTGTTGCAGTCTTTTTGGGACGTGCTTTTTCAAGAATACTGTCAATAAGCTCAACGTTGTTTTTATTGGCTTCCGCATATTCAAGGGTTTCGAGGATTTCTTCGTGGTTGATAAATTCTTCGGCTTTGAGTGACTTGGGATTATAAATTGCCATATATATACCTTCTTTCGGATTATTTATTAAATACAGGTAAGGGCGAAGCCCTTCCGAAACTATTCACTTTTCATTTTTCACTATTCACTTTATGATGTCGCCTCTGTCGGTTACGATTTCATAACCGATGTTCAGCATTTTCTGTTTTAAATTAATTAGATTTTGTGCCGATTCGTCGCCGTCGGAAAGCTTGTTATTATAGAGCATATATTTCTTTCTGACCGAATTCGGCGAAAGGTTAGGCATAATGACGTTTGCGCCTGACATAATGCCGTTTTCTCTGCCGTCGGAGTTGACTGAACCGAGTGCCGTTGTGGCAGGCAGAAGAATATTGGGTTTTATGAGCCTGATTACCGAGAGCAGATAACAGGTCAGCTCCGCAGAGCCTGCCGGTTGGTCGGCAAACGGTGTATCCTTGTGAGGAATAAAAGGACCGATGCCGCACATATCGGGCGAAAATTCTTCGATAAATTTCAGGTCACGGGCAATATCCTCAACCGTCTGGAAAGGAGAGCCGACCATAAATCCGCAGCCGACCTGAAAACCAATTTCTTTGAGGTTTTGCAGGCATTCCATACGGTTTGAAAAAGACAGATTATCGGGGTGAAGCATCTGATAATGGCTTTGAGTTGCCGTTTCGTGGCGAAGCAGATATCTGTCTGCGCCTGCGTCATAAAGCTTTTGATAGCTTTCTTTTGTGCGTTCACCCAGCGAAAGTGTGACGGCACAGTCAGGGCAGGCTTTTTTGATGCCGTGAATGATTTCCGTAAGCACGCCGTCGCTGAAAAATGAATCCTCGCCGCCCTGCAAAACAAAGGTGCGAAAGCCGAGCTTATACCCTTCTTTTGCACAGTCGATTATCTCTTCTGCGGTCAGACGGTAGCGGTCACAGAGTTTGTTGCCGCCTCTGATTCCGCAGTAGTAACAGTTGTTTTTGCAGATGTTGCTTATCTCAATCAGACCGCGTATAAAGACTCTGTTGCCGTAGACGTTTTGCCTTGCTTCAACGGCTTTTTGCTTAAGATATTCACTTGTATCGGGGGTTCTTGATTCGATGAGCTTTTTATAATCTTCAACCGTCAGCGAATGCTCACGGGCGAGGGTATCAATAAGTTTTATTGCCTCATTCATAGCTTATTACCGATGAAAAAGCAGTTTTTACACTCACACCGTCAAGCTTGCCGATTTTGCCCGACAGAGCCGAAATTGTATCCTGCGGAGCATCAATGGCAATGCTTATGATGTTGATTTTGCGCTCTTTGTAAGGAATACCCATTCTGCCGATGATGAATTCGCCGTAATCGTGAAGATATGAATTAATCTGCTCAACGCTGTTGCTGTTTTCAACGATAATGCTCATAACCGCAACTCTTGTTTCCATAATTACCTCCGTAAAAAACGAAAATGCCGTACCCGAAACGGATACGGCAAAGCAAGGGATACAGTTATCCCGTTTATTAATCTTGAGCCGTAACCTTTCACTCAGAAAATCTTTGTGTCGGGGAACTGTAATTATTATACCACAATATGTTGTAAACCGTCAATAAAAATGTTGCCGATTATGCGGTTACGATTGCATATCTTTTTGTAAAATACATAAAAAACGGAGCCCGAAAGCGGACTCCGTTTGATTTAGTTGTGGAGTTTGATTATACACCTGCGATGAAGTAGATGAGTTTAAGGGGAATAATGTAGGGCAGAGCCTTTACGATTGTGTCGCAGATTGCGGAAATAAAACCTCCGAAATCGATGAAACCGTCAAGGTCCTGTGCTTCGGGTGCGCCGTCATAATCAAGGGTGAATGCCTGTGTATAGATAACGCCGCCTGTGCCGACGATTTCTGCTCTGACGTAGCTGCCGATTTTGTCTGAATATTCGTCAAGGTCGATTGTTGCGCCTGATGCAATTTCTTTTCCGTCTGCAATCCAGCGGATAACAACTGCGTTATCTGTGTCGATTGTGATAACGTCTTCAGCTTCGTTGATTGTGATATTTGTTACAACGGGAACGACTGCATCTTCACCTGCGTAGAATTTTTCACCTGTTGTGAGAGCGGTGTCAAGCATCTTAACAAGAGCATCGGCTTCGGGTGTATTAATTCCTGAAGCAATCGCCTTATAAGCTTCCATTTCGATAACGTTGCCGATATATTTGCTGCAGGCAAACATCTGACCCTTTGACATTGCATCCTTGAGGTCGGCTGAAGTGAGGTCTTTCATAAGAATTGTTGTGTAGCCTGAATCTGCGATGCCGAGGTTGTGCGCATCAGTTGTTGCAATGGAGTAAACGTTTCTGCCGTGGGGAACGATTCTCTGAAGAAGGATATCCCAGAGCTTTCTGTCGTAACGTGTTCTGCCGTCGCCCTTGCTGTTGATGTCAATACCGAGGCAGGTATCGTATTTGAGAAGAAGGTTGATGAACTTGTTGATTTTGTAGTTGTAAACGGGGTCGGATACGTCGTATGCGGTATCCTGTGTTTCCTCGTCTCTTGCGTTGGTGTATTCACCTGGGTGGTTGATAACAGAAAGACCGCCCATTTCGTGAACAGTTGCGATGGGGGATTCATAGTTGCTTGTGCCGCCGAGAACACCGTGACCGTAGTCTACAAACCAGGTGTTGACGTGAGCGTTGTTGAAAGAGGTGGGATTCTGCTCGTTTCCGAAAGGAACGCGCATCATGGCCTGACCGTCAACACCGTTTACGGTTTCGATATAATATTCGTCTTTGGTTGCGGGGTCTGTGTCAACTCTGTAATCAACGCCGTCTGATGTTTTGCCGCTGGTTGCAAGAACGTCGGTGTAAACGTCACCGTTCTTAATCCAGGAGATGAGCTTGAGGGGATCGTTGAATTTCTGAGTGGTGTAGCCGTAGCTGACCGTGCCGTGGTCTGTGATGGCATAGATATCAAAGCCAAGCTCATAGTGTCTTTCTGTCTGTGCAGGCAGAGTGTCATGACCGTCACTGAAGGTTGTGTGGCTGTGAAGGTCAGCTTTATATTGGTTGAGTGATGCAAAATCAAGGTTTTCATAGGGACTGGTGATTTTATAGTCAACGTCGGCGTTTGCAAACGCCATGGGTGCAGCTGTCAGAAGCATTGCCGTAACAATGATGAGGGCAGCAATTTTTTTGAGTTTTCTCATTTCGATACCTCCATATGGTGTTTTGTTTGCTCAATATTATATCAAATATAAATATTTTTGTAAATACTAAACAAAAAATATTTCTTAATTTTGTCAAGGCAATTCAGATGTTGTGTTTGATATTTTAAAGCAACTGTGGTAAAATCTCCATATCAACATTTGGAGGTAAAATATGTTTATTATCAGAAAGATATGGTCTGTCATTACTTTGCCGCTTTTGCTTATAACGCTTCTGACAAGTCCTGTTGCAAAGTCCACTCCTGATGCCGAGCTCATTTCAAAGAACGTTTTTGTTTTTGAAAAGGCACTTCTTATGGGTCAGGGCATCACAACTGACGGCGAATATTACTACACAAGCGGCTCAATAACCGCACTTAACCTTCAGGCACTTGCAAAGTTTACCTTTGATGATATGGAGCTTGTAAAGACTGCCGTTAATCCTTTGCCCGACGTGTGCAAAGACAGAGGTAACAACCATATCGGCGGCATCAGTTATTATAACGGCAAAATCTATGCTTCGGTTGAGGGCGGCGATGAATGCTATGCCTGTATTGTTGTTTTTGATTGTGAAACCTTAAAACCCACAGGCGAGGTTTACGACCTGCCCAACGAACTTTATGATGACGGTATTCCGTGGCTTGCCGTTGACCGCGAAACAGGCTTGCTCTATGCCTCAAAGTGGACTGATGCCGAATATATCAGAGTTTATGATATCAATGACGGAATGAAAGACGTCGATAATATTCAGCTTTCGGAGCCCATTCACCGCACACAGGGCGGCGAATTTTATAATGGCACTCTTTATCTTTCAAATGATATTGAGGATTATGAGACTTACAAGCGCATTCTTTCCGTTGACGTTAAAACAGGCAAGGTCGAGGTTGCTGCTGTCAGAGATGTAGGTGGTGACGTTGAGGCAGAAGGTCTGACTTTCTGGGAAGATGAAGACGGTGCGGTAATGCACGTGCTTGATTATAACAAGCTCATCGGTATTTTTGTTCATCACTATAAAGTCGATTTTTGAGGTACATAAATGAAATTTTGTGATATAAATATCCGTGACCCGTTTGTGCTTGTTGAGAACGGTAAATATTATCTTTACGGCACACGGGGAGAAACTGCGTGGACAAAGGCATACGGTCTTGACGTTTACGTCAGTGATGACCTTGAAAACTGGAGCGAACCCGTTGAATGCTTTACTTTGCCGGAAAATTTCTGGGCAAACAAAGAAATCTGGGCGCCCGAGGTCCATAAATACAACGGCTTGTTTTATATGTTTGTAACCTTCAATGCCGCGGATAAATGCAGAGGTACACAAATATTAAGAAGTGAAACACCGGAGGGACCGTTTCTTCCCTTTACAGACGATGCAATAACGCCTCGTGACTGGATGTGCCTTGACGGAACTTTTTACGTTGACAAAAACGGCAAACCGTACATAATTTTCTGCCACGAGTGGGTGCAGGTTACAGACGGTGAAATTCATGCTATGCCGCTGACAGATGATTTGTCCGCCCCTGCAGGCGAACCGATTATGCTCTTCAAGGCTTCGGCACCCGACTGGGCAGACAAAACAAGAGATAAATTCATAACCGACGGACCTTTTATGTACCGCACAAAGGGCGGTAAGCTGATGATGATTTGGTCAACCTTTACCGAATTCGGATACACGCAGGCGGTTGCATATTCCGACAACGGCGAGATTGACGGCAAATGGCTTCATTCAGAGCCTTTGTTCAAAGAAAACGGTGGTCACGGTATGATATTTGATGACCTTGACGGCATTAAGCATCTGATTCTTCATTCTCCGAACGAAAATCCGCTTGAACGACCCGTTCTGATTGACATTGAAGAAAAAGATGATATACTTATTGTGAAATGAAAGGAGAGATACGATGAAAAAATTTATCGGAATCATTCTTGCGCTTGTTATTGCTTTTTCTTGCATAACACCTGCTTTTGCACAGGGTCAGCATAACCCCGAAACCTGCACTGACGTGCCCGTACTTGTTATCAGAGGTATGGATTTTGGCGGCCTTTATACCGATGTCGGAACAGAAAATCAGGAACCTGCAATCAGAGCAGATGCAAAGGATATTATTGTTTTTGCTTTCAGGGGAATTTTCAAAGCGATTCTTAATATGAACTTTGACCCCATTGTTGAAAGCATTGCGGATATCGCAGGTAGTATTTTTGAATACATAAAAATGGATACAGACGGCACTTCAAAGCATAACACGGGTGCAATTCCGTATCCTCTGGCCGCAGAGAATTATGAGAATTTAAGAAACGGCATCGACAGCGAGTACGGTATGGTAAGAGCTATGATTGAAGAAATCGGCGATCACGCTTATTATTTCAATTATGACTGGCGTATGGACCCCTTCGTTGTTGCGGACGATATCAACGCAACCGTTGAAAGAATGATTGCTGAAACTGGTCACGATAAAGTTAATATTGCTTGCTGCAGCATGGGTGGCGTTATGACAATTGCTTACCTCACCGAATACGGTTACGAAGACGTAAACAGAGTTTGCTTTATGTCATCAACCTTCTGCGGTGCTCAGGTTTGCTCAGACCTTCTCAGCGGTCAGCTTGAAATCGGTGCAGATACACTTTATAACACAGCCGATGCAGGCACAGAAGATATCGCTTTCGTCAACTATATGATGAAAGGTATGAAATATCTTGGTATTTTCAAGGCGGTATCACTTCTTGCAGGTGCTTTCACAAACGAATACATTGATATGGTCAACGAGCGTGTTCTTGTACCCGTTTTCGGCTGCAACCTCACTTTCTGGGCAATTCTTCAGCCTGAAGACAGACAGGGGGCAATTGATTTCATTATGAACGGCAAGCCCGAAAACTATCCCGAATTATACACCAAAATCCAGGCTCTCTGGGATATGGTTGACGGCAGAAATGCACTGCTTGACGAAATGATTGAAAACGGTGTTCAGGTTGCTGTTGTTGCTCATTACGATGCACCTATGATTCCTGTTTATGCAAGTGCGGGAATGAACGGTGACGGTATTCTTGAAACATACCAGATGTCGGGTTATGCAACCGTTGCACCTTACGGTGAAACGCTTGGCGACGATTATGTGGCTGAAAATCCTGAATATCTTTCACCCGACAGAGTTGTTGACCTTTCAACTGCAATTCTGCCCGAATACACATACATCATCAAGGGCGCACCTCACGTTGCAGGCAGCTATGATACAGAATACAGCGATTTCTTTGTCTGGCTTATGACTTATGACGGTGAGGATTTCTATGCGGGCGTAAATCCCGATTATCCTAGATTTATGCTCTCTGACGATGAGCAGACTCTTTCAAAATTTGAATAAAAATACGGGGTTGTCTTTGGCGGACAACCCCATTTTTTTATATTATTCCGTTATCTTAAGATGCGACGTATCGTTTATGAATTCAAACACGGTGTCACCGTAAACGTTCGTGCCGTGCTTATAAAAAATAACTTTTGTTATACCTGTGTTGCTGAAGCTGATGTCAAAAGCCGGTGCTTTTTTGCTGAATCCCATAATGGCAAAAACTATGTAAGTCATAAAAGCTGCGTGTGATACAAGGGCAACCTTTTCACCGTTGCGGTAATGTGAGCGCAGATGCTCAATCACTTTTTCTGCTCTTTCGTAGGCAAAAGCTTCGTCGTTTTCGATGGAAGAAGAGTAAATCATCGGCGAATCGGGGTCAACACCGTCTGCAAGCATGGCTTTGGGGTTGATTTCTCTGATTTCTTCAATTGTTGCACCATCATAGTCAGCTTTTGTCATCATCTCGCAGGCAACGGGCAGAATGTTCAGCACGTTGGTTTTTTGCTGAAATTTCAGAATTTCCGTTGCAGTCTGAACTGCACGGAGCATTGCGCTTGAAAAAACGGCGTCGAACTCCGTTTCACGCAGATAACTGCCTGCTTTCTGTGCCTGTGACAGACCTTTTTGTGTCAGAATGGGGTCATGGATTTCCTTTTGTGTCAGGTCTGTTCTATCGCCGTATCCGGCGTTGCCCATGCTCTGGGCGTGGCGGATTATATAGAGCTCAAGCTCTTTGACGGGTTTTGTATTTTCCATTTTTATCCTCCGAAATAAAGGTTGAATTTATTATAACATAATTCAAAAAACTATCAACACTTTTATTGACAATGATTTGCGATAAGAGTAAAATACTACCATAAAAATCTAGAGAGGCAGACACTATGGCGGTTTGTTACGTTGTGGGTGCGGGTGAATGCAATTCGCTCCCGATAAAAAAAGAAAACGGCGACCTGACTATTGCTGTTGACGGCGGTGTCAGGTATCTTCAGAATTATAACATTGTGCCCGACGTTATCATCGGTGACTTTGATTCGCTCGGTCTTGTGCCCGAGGGCGGCAACGTTATCCGCCTCAACGTTGATAAAGATGTTACGGATATGCACGCCGCAATTGACGTTGGCATTGACAAAGGTTATGCTGATTTTGAAATTTACGGAGCAACAGGCGGCAGACTTGACCACACTTTTGCCAATATCCAGCTTGCCGCATCCCTTGCGCAAAAGGGAAAAAAACACCTTATACACGGTAGCGGCTGCTGTGTTGTTGCCGTAAACAATTCTGAAATCGGGTTTGATGCCGCAAACAGCGGATACATTTCCGTTTTTGCTTATTCCGACGTTTGTGAGGGTGTTACTATCAAAGGTCTTAAATATGAGCTTGACGGTGCAAGGCTGACAAACACGTTTGCCCTTGGTGTCAGCAACGAATTCATCGGCAAAGAAAGCAAAATCAGCGTTGAAAAAGGAACGCTTGTTATTATTTACACAAAGGCTGAATGAAGCTATTGTAAAGGAGATAATATTTATGAAAACAGTTCAGAAAAGAATAACCGCACTGTTCCTTGCGGCACTTATGCTTTTCACGGCAAGTGCAACCTCGTTTGCGAAAGGCACTGATGAATGGGTATCCTATTGGGCGAGCGATGAAGCACAGGCAGGCGTGATTATGTTCCCGGGCGCAGATGATTCAAGCCGTAATTTCAGCTGGTATACAGATAAAGAAGCGGTGCCTGAAATTCTCGTTTCGCTGAATGTCGATTTGAGCGGCGCAAAGTCTTTCAAAGGTGATGCTGTTAAAACTTACAGCGGCAACTATGCAAACAAGGTTACCGTCAGCGGTCTTGAGGGCGGCAAAACCTATTATTATCAGTGCATCAGCGGTGATTTCAAATCACAGGTTTACAGTTTTGTGACCGATAGCGACGATTCTTTTACAGCTATGTACGTTACCGACGTTCACGTCAGCTATGATGACAAAAACCCCGATCATATGCCTGAAACAGCTTATAATTTTGATTTTACAATCGGTAAGGCACTTGAAGAAGACGGTGATATTTCGCTTATTCTTTCAGCAGGCGACCAGGCAAGCGAGGGTCTGCAGTGTGAATATATCGGCTTTTCTGCTTCACCTTACGTAAAAAGTATTCCCGTTGCAACAACAATCGGCAACCACGACCGCAAGGGTGTTGATTACAAAACCTTCACCAATATGCCTAATACGCAGGATATGAAGGTTTCCTCATATGTCGGCTCAAACTATTATTTTGTTCAGAACGGCGTTCTTTTCCTTGTTATGGACAGCAACAACGCAAGTGCAATTGACCACAGGAATTTTGTGAAGAAAGCCGTTAAAGATAATCCTGACGTCAACTGGAAGGTAATGATGTTCCATCACGACCTTTACGGCGGCAGAATACCACGCAGAGAGAGTGAGAACGAGCTTCTGCGCATCCTCTGGGCACCGATTGCCGATGAATTCGGCATTGACCTTGTTCTTCTCGGTCACAGCCATTATTACACCGTTTCAAATGTTATGTATAATAACAAAACCGTTGCACCCATTACAAACGGCGCCACGGTAAAAGACCCCGAGGGCACGGTTTATATGGTATCGGGCTCACTCAACAGACCCAGAGACGATGAAGATATTTCACTTGGTGCAAACGTCGGAATCGAATACCTTACAATGGATAAGATTTTCAATCTCATTGACTTCACGGAAAACAGCTTAACCGTCAAGTCTTATGCAATTGAAAGCGACACCTGCTTCAGCACTTTCACCATCGAAAAGAGCGATGCAAACGGCGGTCACAGCGACAAAATTCCTCCGCTTTATAACTTCATTGTCAGATTCATCGGCACGGTTTATGCCGTTTTCAACAATATCGGCGTTTACGGCGACCTTAAAAATGATAAAGGCTATGACGTTAAGTTTTTTGAACTTCTTTTCGGATAATATTTAAGGAGATTTTTTATGATTAAACACATTGTTTGCTTCAAACTCAAGGATAACAGCCTTGAAAACTGCGAAAAAGCAAAGGAAGTCCTGCTCTCAATGAAAGGTAACGTGCCGCTTATCCGCGATATTGCAGTCGGTATTGATTTTCTTCATTCAGAGCGTTCATACGATCTGATTCTTGAAGTTATTCTTGACGATGCGAAGGCACTTGAGGATTATCAGAATGACCCTTATCATTGCTCCGTGGTCAAAACTCATATGCACGCCGTGAGAGATTCAAGCATCGCAATTGATTACGAATTATAATATCAGACAAAAACAGCTCTTTGACAGGGCTGTTTTTTGTTGACTTGATACAAATGTTATGATATATTTATTATGTCAATAATTTTTTAGCGAGGTGACGATAATGAATATCATCAAAAAGAAGGCTTATAAACTCGTAGGCAAGGTAGTGAATGCCGTTACAAATGCCGCAACCGCCCAGGATATGGGATCCAAAAAGAATAACGGTTATCAGCCTGATGAAAAAATCATTTCGCTTTGCCGTCAGATTGGTGCAGAGGGAATAGTAATGCTCAAAAACAATAACAACACTTTGCCGCTTAACAAGGAACGCACCGTTTCTGTTTTCGGAAGAGTTCAGCGTGACTATTTCTACGTTGGCTACGGTTCGGGCGGCGATGTAAACGCACCTTACAAGGTCAGCCTTATTGACGGATTAAGGGCAAATAAAAACATAACTCTCAATGAAAATTTGGCGTTTGTCTACGAAACCTGGTGCAAAGAAAACCCTGTTGACGATGGCTTCTGGGGTCACTGGCCGATGTGCTATGACGAAATGCCCGTCACAACCGCTCTTGCGGCAGAGGCGGCACAGGAATCCGACACCGCAATTGTTGTTATCGGCAGAGCGGCAGGTGAGGATAGAGAAAATACTCTAACCAAGGGCAGCTATTATCTGACTGACGAAGAGCACGCAATGCTTGATGCGGTTACGCTTACTTTCAAAAAAGTTATTCTTCTGCTCAACTGCGGCAGTATTATTGATATGTGTGCCATCAATGCTTACGGAGACAGAATTTCCGCAATTCTTTACGTTTGGCAGAGCGGTATGGAAAGCGGCAATGCAATTGCCGACGTGCTTTCGGGCGATGTATCACCCAGCGGTAAGTTGACTGATACAATTGCCACAAGCTATAAACGTTATCCCGGAAGTAATGATTTCGGCGGCAAAAAGTTCAATTGCTACACCGAGGATATTTACGTTGGTTACAGATACTTTGAAACCTTTAAAAAACACAGAGTACTTTATCCCTTCGGCTTCGGATTAAGCTATACAAAATTTGCATATGAAAACGTTGGTTTCACTGTTGCAAACGGTAAAATAACCGTTTCTGCCGATATAAGAAATGTCGGCTCTTACAGCGGTAAAGAGGTTGTTCAGGTTTATTTTGAAGCTCCTTGCGGCAGATTGGGCAAGCCTGCACGTGTGCTTGTTGCTTTTGCAAAAACAGGTTTGATTGCTCCTGATAAGAGCGAAAAAGTTGAGCTTTGTTTCAACGTTTCCGACATGGCTTCATATGATGACGTCAAGGAATTTGCCTATATCCTTGAAAAAGGAGAATATAAAATTTATCTTGGTGCTGACGTGCGCTCTGCAGAGGCTTGCGGCAGTTATATTCAGCAAGCCGATGAGATTACACTCAAGCTTTCGCAGACAGCCGCACCCGTTGAGGCTTTTGACAGAATGAAAGCTACTCCCGAGGGAATCGCTTATGAGCCCGTACCTCTTGCAAAATATGATTTAAAGAAAATAATTCTTGATAATCTTCCCGAATCATCACCCGGATACGATAAACCCTGTACGCTTGCTGACGTCAAAAACGGCAAGGTTACAATGAAGCAGTTTGTTTCAACCCTTTCTGCCGATGAACTTGAGGCTCTGAGCCGAGGTGACTACACAATGAACAGTCCTCTCGGTGCAAAGGGTAACGCCGCAGTTTACGGCGGTGTGCTTGAATCAATGCGCAAAAAGGGCATTCCGCCCGTTACAACTACAGACGGTCCTTCGGGCATTCGTCTGAGCTCGTGTGCATCGCTTATGCCTATCGGCACGGAAATTGCCTGCTCGTGGAATACCGAGCTTGCAAAGGCTCTTTATGCAGAGGTCGGCAAAGAAATGAAAACTCTCGGCTCTGACGTGCTTCTTGCTCCCGGCATCAACATTCACAGAAATCCGCTTTGCGGCAGAAACTTTGAATATTATTCTGAAGACCCATATGTCACGGGTAAGATGGCGGCGGCTGTTGTCAGCGGTCTCCAGAGCAGCGGCGTTTCCGCCTGCCCGAAGCATTTTGCCTGCAACAATCAGGAAACAAACAGAATTCACAACGATTCAAGAGTTTCGGAAAGAGCGTTGCGTGAAATCTATCTGAAGGGCTTTGAAATCTGCGTAAAAGAAGCGAAACCGCTTAACATAATGACATCTTACAACAAAATAAACGGTGTATGGGGTCACTATCATTACGAGCTCTGCACACGCATTCTTCGCGGTGAATGGGGTTATGACGGCTGCATTATGACCGACTGGTGGATGCGTTCTTCAAAATCGCCTGAATTCCCCAATCTCCGAGACCAGGCGTACAGAGTGCGAGCGGGTGTCAATGTTCTTATGCCCGGCGGAGGCAGAGTCAGCAAGAAAAAGCCTGACGGCACACTGCTCAAAACTCTCGGCAAAAAAGACGGCATAACAATGGGCGAACTTCAGCGCAATGCAGAGCAGATTCTCGGCTTTGTTATGCAGAGCAGTGCAATGAAAGGGGATTACCTCAAATGAGTTTTGAGATAAAAGCCGCAACCGAAAACGACTGCGCGGAAATTCTGCGTTTTATAAATGAACTTGCCGCCTATGAAAAGATGAGTGATGAGGTTGTGGCAACCGAAGATTTGCTTAAGGAATGGATTTTTGAAAAGCAAAAGGCAGAGGTTATATTTGCGGTTGAGGACGGCAAAAACGTCGGCTTTGCGCTTTTCTTCCATAACTTTTCAACATTCCTTGGCAGAGCAGGTATTTACCTTGAAGATTTATACGTTATGCCTGAATTCAGGGGCAAAGGCTACGGTAAGGCACTTCTTAAAGCACTTGCACGCACAGCCGTTGAAAGAGGCTGCGGCAGGCTTGAATGGGCTTGCCTTGACTGGAATCAGCCGAGTATTGATTTTTATCTTTCTCTCGGTGCAAAGCCGATGGATATCTGGACAACATACCGTTTGACGGGTGAAACGCTCAATAAAATGGCTGAATGATAATAAAATAACCGCCTTGTGGTTTGACCACAGGGCGGTGTTTCTTTATGCAGAGATATATTCCATTTTAAAGCAGTGTGAACGTATTGCGTATTTTAAAACGTTGCCTCTGAAATGGTTGCCTTTTATTTCTTTGTTGCCGACCTTCATTCCTTCAACGTAACCGATTGATGAAGAATAAGCCGAATCGTGTGAAATAATTTTAAGCCACTGCGACGGGTCATCTTCAAGAATGATGCTGCTGTCATAATCAAGAATATATTGTTTCATCTGCTCTGCAGTGATTTCAACCGTTGCAATTTCAACCGTTTCGGGACTCGGGTTGCCGCCGCAGAGATAGGGGTAATTGCCGCCCCAGGTTGAGCTTGCGGCAGTTGTTTTACCTGCGCAGGAATCAAAATAGCAGGTGAAAGCAACAGTGCCTTTATAGTCAACGTGTTTTGCGGTCGGATTTGAAGAATCGTCATCCATATCAAGAACTGCAAGACAGGCTTTGTGAAGATTTGTGCCTTCATAATCATAGGTTGAATCGTAGGCGTGGCGTGATGAATCAACGTCAAAATCATACCATTTCGCAAACGTATAAATTGCAACAATCTGCGCCTTCAAAGCTTCTGTGGGTGCACCGGGTCCGATTTCTCTTTTTGCTGTTCTGCAAAGATATTCCACAATCGGAATGCTTTTGCCGCCATATTTTATGTGGGTGGGCGTTTCGGAATCGGTTTTGATTGTTGTGTCGGTGTAGTAATTAAGAAGAATTTCTTCATAATCCTTGCCGTCTTTAGCCATTTGAATGGCACCGTCCTGACTCATACCGACACCGTGACCCCAGCCGTATGTTGTGAAAACAAACTTGCCGTCAGTGTTGCTGTCTGACTCACCGCCTGATGACGGAGGTGTAACAATTGACGTTGGCGGCTCGTCTGTTGTGGGCGGATTGGTCGGTGTTTCGCCGCCGCCACCGCCGAGAAGTGATGAAAAAAGCTCCAGCATCATCATAAAAATTGTCAGGAACGAAGTTAAAATTTTTCCAATACTCATATTTTATTCCTCAATCAATCCGTAATATCTGCCGAGCCAGTAGGGGAGCAGATAACTGCTCGGACTGCTTGTGCTGTGACCGTTACCCCAGTCTGTTTCATAGGGATTTGTGTCATAGTTATAGCAAATTTTTTCATCATAATCAAGAGGAATAAGAAGCTGGGGTGCTTCGCCCCAACGCTCCTGCTCGGTATCGTAAACAAGATTTCTTCTCTTGCTGTTGAGCATTCTTTTGCCCGAGAAATCAATGGGCATATCGCGCATAGCCTTGATCGCCGAATCAATGTCGCACATATCGTCGGTGAATGCGCCGTAAATGAGATTGAAGAGAGGACTTCTTTCTGCTCTTTCGTAGTCCCAGTGGTGTTTCATACCCATAAGCAGATATTTGCGGATAGCTTCGTCTTTTTCAAGGCGAAGAATTGTTGCTGTGCAAAGGAAACCGAGGTTATCATCAATGTGTGTTATTCTTGCATCGTGTTTTTTGTGTTGTGCGGCATTGAGAAGATAATGCTCGTCAACAGCAAGGCGCAGGAATTCTTTGCGGTATTTTTCATTGCCGCTGATGTGATATGCAACGTCAAGGAAGGTAAGCATTTCAAGGGAGTTTACACATTTTTCCCACATCCACATACTGTTGCTGTTGAGCTCTGAGGGAGTCCAGATTGCCCAGGTTGTGGGCAGTCCGTCAACGTCACAGAGTCTGTAATTGTTTTCGAGGATATGGTCAACAATGTCACAAAGCACTTCTCTGATAAGTGCTTTTTCTTCCTCGTTTGCACAGAAATCATAATAGAGCGAGAATCCGAAGAAGTGACCTGTCATTTCATCGCTTGATGTTTCGCCGAGCCATTCGCAGCTGCCGTCGGGAGCAACGTGCCACTCTGCCCAGTCCTGATTTTCAACGATTGTGCCGAAGCCTTCTTCGCCTTCATAGCGTATGGCTCGTGCGGTGAAGCCTTTTTTGCCCGATACTTTTGTAAGCTTGACAGTTGCAAGCATACTTCGTCTGGCGGCTTCAAGAACTTTTTCGTTTTTGGTTACGGCATAGCAATAGCAGAGTGAGCCGAGATATGTATGTGTCCACAGACCGTCGTTATCGGTGATATTGGGTGTGCCGGTTGAAAGGTCACCGTCTTTGATTCCGTCAAGACCCGTAACAAAGCCGTCGGTGCGAACGAAATATTTTTCGGTAAGGTCAAAACAGTAGTCTGCCTTTTCTTCAAGGGTCATCATTTTTTCAGAAATCTTTGTTACGCCCTCGTCGGTTGCAGTCCATATATCCTGACCGACGGCAATTGCGCAGTTGACTTTTTCACAGCAAGTCCATCTGGTGGCAGGCAGATATTTTGCCGCACCGTTTTTTATGATGACAAGACCTGCATCGGTTGAAAGAATTACTCTTCCGTCCTCGGCAAGGTCAATTGCAAACACTTCTTCTTCGGGCAGGCAGTCTATATTCTTGTGACCGTACCAGCCGTTACGGTTGTCATAGATAAACGCACCTTTGTCTGTTCCGAGCCAGATAAAACCGAGGGCTTTATCAAAGGCAACGCAATTGATTTTGAATTCAGGCATTGTTGAATGCTCAGGGAAAATGCACATCCAATGTTTTCTTTTGCCTGCAAAAATGCACAGCGATCTGCCCGAGAAAGAAATGAGCTTGCCGTCTGAAATCTTAAGCCCCTCACAAGGGAGGTCTGTGCCGTGGTATGGCTTGAATTCGCCGTCAATCAGTCGGTAAAGAATACTGCTTGTGAGCAGAAAAGCTTCTTTTTCACCGCTGATGCCTTTGATTTCTTCATCAAAAGTCTGAAGCTCGGTAATTTTTCCGTTTTCAAGGCAGTAAACCGTTTTATTTGCGGCAAACCATACTTTTTCGCCAATAACGTGGATAACGCTGACTGCCTCACAGGCAAAAGAGCCGAACGTGCCGTCAGCCTTTGTGAAATTCAGACCGCTGTCGGTGCCGATATAAACCGTGCCGTTTTTGTCGGCGGCAAGGCAGAGTGCTTTGTCTGAAAGCAGACCGTTTGATGCGCGGTAATATTCGCAGATTCTCTGTGGGAAAGCGTTGCTTTTGTAACTTCCTTTTCTCATTTTGTACTCCTTTATATTATGTTGATTGATGTCTGGATATATTTGTCAGAGCCTTTTTCTCTGATTATAATCTTTCTGTATCCTTTTTCACAGTTTGAAGTAGAAAAAGTCCAAGATGCAAAGCCGTTAGGATCGGCTGCGACGGGCTTAAGTGAATCCGAAGTGAGCAAATCCGAATTGTTGCGGTAAACTTCAATAGTGTATTCCTTGCCTTTTTCACCGTTGACGGTGATTGTTGCCTGGTTGCCTCTTGAAATATTGTCAGTTTTGAACAGCAGAGTCAGACCGTTGCTTTTTTCGGGCACGGTAACCGCCGCTGTTGCGGGGGCGGTTGTCTGAACGGGTTTTGAATTGTTATTCTGCGGTTTTGTGGTTTTATTCTCGGGTTTCGCTGTTGCTTTGGTTGTGTTTTGTGCCTGCGGAACGGTTTCTGTTTTGTAGGTTGGCTGGGTTGGGTGTGTAGGCACGGGCGGATGTGTGCGCTCCTGTGTTGTGGGCACGACAACAGAAATAACGTGATAACCGCTCACGTCGGTGTAGGTTACCGTTTCCGAAACCGCTTCGGTGGTTGGAACGGTAGATGTTACGGCGGTTGCGGCATCTGTAGATTTTTCTGTTACAGCGGCAGGGTCGTTTTTGTTGCACGCACACAGAATTACGCTCAAAGCGAGAATTGCGGCAGAAATCATATATAATTTATTTTTCATATTTACCTCACAGGATTATTGAAATTTTACCTGATGAAAGCACTTTGGCAGAGCCGTCGGCAAGTGTGACGTTAAGATTGCACTGACTGTTGATGCCGTTTACCGTTGCGGTGTAATTAACGCCGTTTTCGGTGAAGGATATCTGCTTGCCGATAATGAAAAGCAGTTTTTCGTATTCCGAAGCAACGGTTAAGTTATCGGGATTTTCGGCATAGCCGAGTATATATCTGCTGATTTTTTTTGCGAGCAGAGCTTTATCGCAAATCTGACCGACAGACCCTGCGTTTGGCAAGTCAAGAGGGAAATCGGCGGTTGTAAGATTGATGCCGACACCGACTGCAATCAGCGTTTTGCCGTTTGACATGAAGCATTCGGAGAGAATGCCGCAGATTTTTTTGCCGTTTAGAAATACGTCGTTGACCCATTTGATTTTTGCATCAATACCAAAAATCTCTTTGAGCGAATTACAAACCGCCAGGGCGGCTGCGGGAGTTATAAGCGGAAGATTGTTTTGGGCTTCAAACAGGAGTGTCATATATAGTCCTGTGCCTTCGGGCGAATAAAAGCTGTTGCCCCTTCTGCCTCTGCCTGCGCTTTGGCTTTCGGCAATAATAAGCGAGGGGAGGGCGAGCTTGTCTGCGTTAAGGCGTGCATAGGTGCTTGTGGAATCTATTTCTGAAAACATTAAAGTGTTCATCACGCACCGCCTTTCTGCATATATATTTTTATTCTAACACATTTTGCTTTGCTTTTCAATTGTAAAATTTTATATATATAAAATAAAATTATTGACTTATATATTTATTTGATTTAAAATAATATACTAGATTATTATGGGGATGTGTGGACCTTGATAGTGCTGAACAAAGGGTTTAATTATTCGCAGGACGGACCGGGAAACAGACTTGTATATCACCTGCAGGGATGTAATTTCCGATGCAAGTGGTGCTCGAATCCCGAGAGTATGAACTGTGAGGACGAAAAAGCAAAGAATTACACGGTGGAGGAGCTTCTTTCGGAGGCAAAACGCAGCCGGATGATG
>JAZNBM010000028.1:0-1623 GCA_045587045.1 Acutalibacteraceae bacterium
GGCTACGATCCGACTTGTATGGATGACCTGCCGATGCTTCCGAACAATATGAAGCTTGTTGTTATCGGTCAGACCTCAAAGCAGTTCAAGGCTGTAAGCTCTCTGCTGGGCAGCAACGAGGTTGATAAGGTTGTTATCGCAACCGATGCCGGCCGTGAAGGCGAACTGGTTGCACGCTGGATACTCAAAAAGGCAAACTGCAAAAAGCCTATGCTTCGCCTGTGGATTTCGTCACAGACAGACAAGGCTATCCGTGAGGGTTTTGCCGCTCTCAAGCCTGCTTCACAATATGATAATCTTTATAAAAGCGCTCAATGCAGAGCCGAGGCAGACTGGCTTGTCGGTCTTAACGTGAGCCGCGCGCTCACCTGCAAACACAACGCTCAGCTTTCCGCAGGCAGAGTTCAGACTCCTACACTTGCAATGATTGTAAAGCGTGAGGAAGAAATTCTTAAATTCCGACCCAAGGATTATTTTACGGTTAAAGCGGATTTCGGCGGATATACCGCACTTTATAAAGATTCACGCAACCAGGCAAGATTCTTTGATGCCGCCGACGCTCAGCAGATTGCCAACGATGTAAAGGGCAAGCAAGGTATGCTGACCGAGGTCAAAAAGGTATACCGTTTCAAGGCTCCGCCTGCAGCATACGACCTGACCGAACTGCAACGTGATGCAAACAAAAAATACGGCTATTCCGCAAAACAAACGCTCTCAATTATGCAGAGTCTTTATGAAACTCACAAGCTTCTCACCTATCCCAGAACAGATTCAAGATACATCACCAAAGACGTTGCGGCTACCCTGCCCGAACGTCTTAAAGCAATTGCCGTTGGCGCATACAAAGATGCCGCAAACGCAATTCTGCGCACAAAACCCATTCAGACTAAATATATTGTAAACGATTCAAAAGTTACCGACCACCACGCAATTATTCCGACAGAGCAATACGTTGACCTCAACAAGCTCAGCCGTGAAGAAAAACACATTTACGACCTTGTTGTAAGACGTTTTCTTGCGGTGCTGAGCGCTCCGTTCGAATATGACGAAATGCAGGTTAAAATAACCGTAGGCAAGCATAATTTTTATACCAAGGGTCAGGCTGTCAAATCCGCAGGCTGGAAAGCTCTTTATGATTCTTCGCTTGCCGACGATGATGACGACGGCGACGATATCCGTTCGCAGTCTTTGCCCGCTCTTTCACAGGGCGCACCCGTATCCCTCAAAGAAGTGCGCATCTGCGCAGGCAAAACAACGCCTCCTGCAAGATATACGGAAGCAACGCTGCTCACCGCCATGGAAAATCCCACGGGTCAGGTTGACGACGGCTCGCTCCGCGATGCGCTCAAAACCGCAGGCGGTCTGGGTACGCCTGCAACAAGAGCCGACATAATTGAAAAGCTCTTTGACTCTTTCTGCATTGAGAGACGAGGCAAAGAAATTCATCCCACCTCAAAAGGTAAACAGCTTATCGACATTGTGCCTGCCGACCTCAAATCGGCTGAACTTACCGCACGCTGGGAGCAAAGGCTTTCGCTTATTGCAAAAGGCGGCGCAAACGACAAACAGTTTGTTTCCGAAATGCGCACCTATGCAACAGCGCTTGTGAATGCAGTTAAAACA
>JAZNBM010000029.1:0-2124 GCA_045587045.1 Acutalibacteraceae bacterium
GGCATTTTTGCTTTTTCAACAATGCCGCTCAAAATCTCGACCTTTATCGGTCTGCTCGCATCGTTTGTTTCAATCATTTACCTTGGCGTTGTTGTTATTCAAAAAATATTCTGGGGCATTGACGTGCCCGGCTACGCAACGATTGTTGCGCTGATGCTGCTTATCGGCGGACTTGTTCTTTTCTGCCTGGGCATCATCGGCGAATACCTTTCAAAGATGTACGTTCAGGTCAAAAACAGACCGATATACATTCTCAAAGAGCATCTTGACGATAAGGATAAAAAAGAAGACAAATAAAAATCGGGACAGTCTCAACGTGAGGCTGTCCCTTTTTGTTGTTATTTTTTCGGTGCAGGTCTGTGCTTTGCGGTGAATTCCGAAACGTCGATGCGTATGATGCTCACAACCGCCGCCATTTTATCCTCAAATTCAAAATCCTTGCCCGTCTGCGTTTTCATCAGGACTGAAAGCGCGGATTTTTTTGTTTCGATATCTTCAACGATCTCGGCAATGCCTTTGCCCATAATTGAAGCATAGGTGATGCCGTATTTGCAGGCGATTTCGCCTTCAAACGGAGTGATGCCGCATTCCATCTCGAAGAAAACCTTCGGATTTGCTCTCATAACGTCAAGCTTTCTGCCTCTTTTTGCACCGTGAAGCCAGATGGTGAGTTTGCCGTTTTCGAGCGTATAGCCGTAATTCATCGGCACAACGTAAGGCTCGTCGCCGTCAACCATACCGAGGTGCAGCACCTTTGATTCATCGAGTATCTTTATTATTTCATTGATATCCGTAACTTCTCTTTCACGTCTCGTCATACCGTTCATAAATAATTCCTCCGCAAATGATTATATACGGATAATAGCATATTCTTCTGCCGTTTTCAATACGCTTGATTTGTTAAAAGGAAAATTCACACATTTTAACAAAGTGTTTACAATTGAAATATTGACAAATGCATATTTTGGGGGTATAGTAATAACTGCAGTTAGCACTCTTGCTTTTTGAGTGCTAAAATTAGCACTCGCAGAAAAGGCGGTGAGGAAATGGCAGAGTTGAGCGAGAGAAAAAAAGCGATTCTGGCGGCTGTAATCGAGCAGTATATCAAAAGCGGCGAGCCTGTTGGCTCAAAGGAGCTTCTTGCGCTTACGGGTATGTCGGTTTCCTCTGCAACGGTGCGCAATGAGATGAGTGAGCTTTCTGCTCTCGGCTATCTTGAGCAGCCTCACACCTCGGCAGGCAGAATTCCTTCGCAGAAGGGTTACAGATATTACGTTGATAACCTGATGAAAAACCGTGAAATCGATGAGATTAACAAAAGGCTCATCGAGGCGGGAATTTCTTCTGCGGCAGGCGACCCCGAAAGGCTTATCGCCCAGGCAGGCGAGGTGCTTGCGGATTTGACGAAATGCGCCTGCGTTTCAACCGCACAGTGCGGCGATTCAACCGTTATCCGCAAAATCGAGCTTGTACCCGTCGGCACTTATACGGCGATGCTCGTGCTGCTGACCTCCAACGGCTTCCTCAAAAGCAGACTCTGCAGGCTCGACAGTGAGCTTAACGTAAAAATAATTGAGGAATTTTATAACATCGTTGAAGCGTCGATTATCGGCAAATCCGCATCGGATATCAGCGTTGTTTCGATGCAGACGGTTGCCGCTTCCGTTGACAGCGACCCTCTTGCTATGCTTCCGCTGATTGCGGCGGTTTGCGAGCTTGCCGAAAGCACGGCAGAATCCAGAGTGGTGCTCGGCGGCAGCTCAAATATCTTTTCGCATAAGGACTACGGCTCGTCTGCGGTTGAGCTTCTTGAATTTCTCAACAGAAAAGAGCCGATTTCCGCAGTTATGAATGATGCCAGCGGACCGCTCAACGTTAAAATCGGCAAAGAAAATATTTACCGTCAGCTTGAGAGTTCAAGCGTAATCGTGGCAAAATATTCCTTGGGCGGCAGTGATACGGGAACAATCGGTATCATCGGCCCGACCCGAATGGATTATGAAAATATAATACCCAGCGTCAGATATCTGACCGATTTTGTCGGCAGGCTGATAACTCAGGCTCTTGATGACTGAGGCAGAAAGGATGCATAATGAAAAAGGAAAAAAAGACCCCCGAAACCGT
>JAZNBM010000030.1:0-6225 GCA_045587045.1 Acutalibacteraceae bacterium
CATCATTCATCCCTTTGATGCTTCAAAGGTTGAGGATCCTTCACTCATCATCTATGCACCCGTAAGAGTTATCGGTAACAACCTTATCGTAACCAACGGTGACCAGACAGACACAATCTATGATTTTGTCAAGGACGGCAAAACGTTTGAGCAGGCTCTTGAAACAAGAGAATTTGAACCCGATGCACCCAACTTTACTCCCAGAATCAGCGGTATGATGACATTCGGCGATGCTGATTTCACTTATAAAATGAGCATACTTAAGAGCGCAGATGCCGAAGGCACAGCCTGCAACAGATATACTTTCACATATCCTGCACTCAGCGGCCTTGGTCATTTCATTCACACATATAATCACGACGGCAACCCCATCCCCACCTTCACAGGCGAGCCCGAAAGAGTTGAAATCCCCGACGATATTGACGCTTTTACCGAAAACATCTGGGCAAACCTCAACGAGCAGAACAAGATTTCTCTCTACGTAAGATACGTTGACCTTGCAACAGGCGAATATGAAGCAAGAATGATTAACAAGAACAAATAAGGAGAATTTTAAAATGAAAGAATTTGAACTCAAATACGGTTGAAACCCCAATCAGAAGCCTTCAAAGATTTATATGGCTGACGGCAGCGAGCTTCCCATTGAAATTCTCTGCGGCAGACCCGGCTACATCAACTTCCTTGACGCTTTCAACAGCTGGCAGCTTGTTAAGGAAATCAAAGCGGCTCTCGGTATGCCCGCCGCAACTTCATTCAAGCACGTTTCACCCACATCGGCAGCAGTCGGCATCAAGATGAGCGAAAAGCTCAAGAAGGCTTGCTTTGTTGACGATATCGAAGGTCTTGACGATTCTCCCCTTGCAACAGCTTATGCAAGAGCAAGAGGCACAGACAGAATGAGCTCTTTCGGCGACTGGATTGCTCTTTCAGACGTTTGCGACGTTACAACCGCAAAGCTCATCAAGCGTGAGGTTTCCGACGGCGTTATTGCTCCCGGCTATGAACCCGAAGCACTTGAAATCCTCAAGAGCAAGAGAAACGGCAACTACAATATCGTTAAGATTGACCCCGATTACGTTCCTGCAGAACAGGAAATCAAGCAGGTTTACGGCATCACTTTTGAACAGGGCAGAAACAACTTCAAGATTGACGAAGAGCTTCTTGGCAACATTGTTACAGAGAATAAGGAATTCCCCAGCGAAGCAAAGCGTGACCTTATTATTGCTCTCATCACTCTCAAATACACACAGTCAAACTCCGTTTGCTATGCTGTTGACGGACAGGCTATCGGCGTTGGTGCAGGTCAGCAGTCAAGAATTCACTGCACAAGACTTGCAGGCAACAAAGCTGATATCTGGCACCTCAGACAGCACGAAAAGGTTCTCAACCTGCCTTTCCTTGACACAGTCGGCAGACCCGACAGAGATAACACAATTGACGTTTATATCTCTGACGAATACGAAGACGTTCTTGCTGACGGCGTTTGGCAGACACTCTTCTCAGAGAGACCCGAACCCTTCACAAAGGCAGAACAGAAGGCTTACCTTGCAACAATCAAGGGCGTTGCCCTCGGCAGCGATGCATTCTTCCCCTTTGGCGATAACATCGAAAGAGCTTCAAAGAGCGGCGTAAGCTACATTGCTGAACCCGGCGGCTCAATCAGAGACGATAACGTTATTGCAGCCTGCAACAAGCACGGTATGACAATGTGCTTCACAGGCATGAGACTTTTCCATCACTGATATAAAAAATGGTCGGTACCTTAAAAAGTACCGACCTGTTTTTATTTATTGAGCAATTCCGCAACAATTAATTCATTATCCTGCGGAGTATTAGAAGAATAATTTTCGCTTGATTCAGAAAAACCGCAAATGTATCTTTTAATATCAATTCCTTCAGATTTATTTCCGGTGATTACAATCAAGAATTCTTTACACTTAATCTCATAACCGTTAATTTGCGGTTTGAAGCTGAATTCATATTTATTTCCGTTTTCACTGTCAGCTTTTTTTATTTTTGATATGAAATCAGTGACAAGAACTGCGAACTCATAATCTTTAATTGTGACGGGCAAATCCATAAAGCTCACCTTTTAACCGATTATCAGTTCATCAACCGAACGCTTGGGGACGTAATGCACTCCGTTTTCGTCACGGTAATAGTTGGTGCAGCCGTTTTCGGGCAAATCAACAATCCGAACCTCTTCAACGGGTTTGCCGAGGGCAAGCACGAGGTCGATTGTATATCTTTCGGTGTCAATGCCGAGAATTTGAGCAACGTTATCTCTGTTGACACTGCCAATCATACAGCCGCCAAGACCTTTTTCTGCCGCACCGAGCATCATTGTCTGGGCAACGATACCGACGTCGGTTTTCATATTCTTTGCAACGGTTGTATCGGTCAGAATGATAACATAAGCGGTGGGTCTTTCGCCCACTACGGGACCTTTCCAATCTTTGAGCAGACCTGCCCAGGCTACGTTTTCAAAAACCTTTGCGTTTGTTTCTTTATCGTTCACCAAAACAAAGCGGAGCGGCTGCCAATTGACCGACGACGGAGTAAGCCTTGCAAGCTCAACCAGATCACGCAAATCCTCGCTTTTAATCTCATAACTTTCATCAAAACGTCTGTAAGACCTGTTTTTCAATAATAAATCATTAAGCATATTATCACCTCAATATACATTATAATTTAATATTTAAAAGAATTCAACGGTATAATTGCATAAATATGATAATCTTATACATATACTGTCTTTCTTGTTCGTCTTTGGATGGTTAATTATTCGAAAAGACTTGATTAATTTTTCAATTTGTATTATAATAATCTATTATAGAATTTTCATTATGAAAAATTTATGAGAGGGTTGTATGATGAAAAGAATAATAGGTCTGATTTTATGTTTCAGCATAATTTTCTGCACCTGTTCAATCGGAGCGGTTTCTGCCGACACAGTGGAGTTTGGTGTTTCGGGCGGCAAAACAGCTTATGCAGACACTTTAACCGCCGATGAATTTGCAGAAAAGGTCGCACAGGTTATTGAAAAATACGGTTACATCCGTCAAATGAATGAAAACAAAGATTTTGCAACAGCAAGACTTATTGCAAAAAGCTGCGGCAAAATCAGCACTTACGGTGCAACAGCCGTTGTCAGCGGATACGACGGCTTATGGGTGCTTCAGTATTCTTCACCTGAAGATGCCGCCGATGCATACGCAAAGCTCAAAAATGACGCTTGTGTTGAATTTGTTGAAGCAGACAGAAACGTTAAATCATCTTCGGTAAGCGAAACCGAACTTTCAACCGCCGCTGTAAGCTTTAAATATGTTTCTTGGGGCTGTGCTCACATCGGCATTGATAAACTGAATAAACACCTTAAGTCAACGGGTGCTGATAAAAATAAGGTTTACGTTGCCGTTGTTGACACAGGCGTAAATACAAAGCACGAATACCTTGAAGACAGAGTTGAGCCAACAAGAATAAACACAAGCGGCTCAGGTCAGCGAAACAGCTCCGAAGATGATAACGGTCACGGCACACAAGTTGCAGGTGTAATTGCAGATGCTACACTTGAAAATATAGTGATCAAACCTTATAAAGTGCTCGATCGCCACGGCAACGGCACTGTTATATCTGTTGCGGCCGGTATCAACTGTGCGGTCAAAGACGGCGTTGACGTTATAAATGTTAGCGTTGGTTTTTATGAGGATTCAGAGGTACTTAAAGCTGCTGTTGCCAATGCGCACGAGAACGACATTGTTGTTGTTTCCGCCGCAGGTAATGATAATACGGATGAACCGATGTATCCATCAAGCTACGATTCAGTTATAAGGGTTGCCGCCTCAAACGATCAGAACGTTGCGGCAAACTTCAGTAACTACGGCGATATTGATATTGCCGCACCGGGTGTTTCAATTCTCACAACCACAATAAACGGCGGCTATGCATCATACTCGGGCACTTCACTTGCCTCTCCCCTTGTGGCGGCTGTTGCGGCGGTTATCAGAAGCGTTAATACCGATGCTTCAACCGAAGACGTTGAGAATATGATAAAGGCGCTTGCAATGGAATCCTTTGAGCCCAATGCCGAGTTATATTTCGGTGCTGGTATTCTTACGGCTCCCACGCTCGATGACCTTACCTCCAGCAAAAAAACAACAACACCTGTTTTTTCGGCAGAAACAGCACTTTACAGAGAAGCATTTGAACTTTCAATCATCTGTGAAACTGATAATTCACAGATTTACTACACAACGGATGAATCAATTCCCTCAAAAACAAATCCCAATGCCATTTTATACACAGAACCGATAACAATTGATAAGACCACAAAACTCCTTGCCGTTGCATATGCCGAGGGTCATTACCGCTCGTCAATAGCTGACTTTTCGGCAATTGTTGCGCCGTATGCAAGCGAAAACGAGCTGACGGTCGATGAAAACGGCGTTCTGACCGCTTACACAGGCACTCTCACAAGCCTTTCGATACCAGAAACGGTTAACGGCATCACCGTTAAAAAGCTTGGCGACGGCGTTCTTAAAAACAGAGGACTGACAGAGCTTCTTCTCCCCAATACGTTGACCGAAATCGGCAAAGAAAGCGTTGCGGAAAATCCGAAACTTAAATCAATTTATGCCTTCAAGGTAAACACGGTTGAAGCAAAAGCTTTTTATAACTGTGTGTGGCTTAAGAATATTTATCTTGATTCGCTTGAAAATATCGGCGAATATGCTTTTTATAACGTAGGCAGCAAAGCTTTTGAAATTCGCGAAAGCACGTTTGCGTTGAATATTGCAGACCTCGCAATTATTCCGGAAGGTGCATTTATGAACAGCGCAATTTCCGAAGCGGTCATCAACGTGCCGCTCACAATGGGCAAAAACGCATTCTCAGGCTGTGACGGTCTCGTTATTATTGAATTCGCAGACCTTCAGAGCCTCGATGACGGTGCGTTCAAGGGGCTGAAATCACTCAGAGAAGTCAGAATTGACAAGCTTAAGAATGTTCCTGCAGGCGCATTCAGCACCAGCGAAACTCTGGAACATATTCATCTGCCTGATGCCGAATACATAGGCTCACACGCATTTGAAAACTGTATGAGCCTTAATTTGCTTGAACTTCCGAAAGCAATCACCGTCTATTCAAATGCTTTTGAAAACTGCGATTCGCTTTATGAATTGCGTCTTGACAGCGCTGTGGGATTTGAGCCCGAGGCATACACGTCAAACGTTTTGCCTCCCCTGCCCAAAAATCTTAATATCTTCTATGCTCCCAAATTTGAGAAAACACTAAACAGAATGTTCGGCAATTGCCCGAAACTTTATATGGCTTATCTCAACAGTGCAAAGCAGCTTGGTGCAAGTACTTTCAACGGCTGTAAATCAATGTATTATGCCGATATAAGAAGCGTTGAAAACTTATCGAGCGACGTTTTCGGCAATTGTTCCATAACTGCAATCGATGCCAGAGGCCTTGTTTCGGCAAACACTCTGCCTTCAAACAGTGGTATTATTCTTTCAAATAACTTTGTTGAGGCACAGGGCACGGCAGAAAACCTGACGGTTTACGGCACACCCGGTACTTATATTGAAAGATACTGCAATTATAAAGGCTACATCTTTGTGGGCATGCCGCTGATTATTAACGAAATTCCCGATTATATTACGGAAAACAGTGAAATGGTAACAATTAACGCTGTTGGTTTTGACCTTGAATATCAGTGGTATTGGAACGGCAAAAATTCCACACATGGCGGCACACCGATTGACGGCGCAACTGAAAATTCATATATTTTCACGCAGGATGACACAGCTCCGTTCTATTATTGCAAAATCACTCACCGTGACGTTGACAAGGACGTTATTATTTACAGCGATATCATCATCAAGGACTCAACACCTGCCGACCTTTCGGCTTATAATGAGGCGGTCAGAGCAGCAAGCGCTCTTGACAGAAGCCTTTATAAAAATATAGAGATACTTGATGCTGCACTTGCTGTCGACGTGAGTGACAGATATTCCTGCGAGCAGGATTTTGTTGATGCGCAAACAAAGGCTATTTACGATGCGATTGCCGCTCTTAAATATAAAGGTGCAGAAAAGCTTGTCATCAGCGCTTCAACCGACGATATCGGGATTTACGATATAATCAACATCAACTATATGATTTATCCCGACGATGCAATTTATGAGGATATAAAATGGAGCAGTGAGCAAAACAAGAATA
>JAZNBM010000031.1:0-6229 GCA_045587045.1 Acutalibacteraceae bacterium
GGTATGCAGTTCCTTGACCTCATTCAGGAAGGTAACCTCGGTCTTATCAAGGCTGTTGACAAGTTCGACTACACAAAGGGTTTCAAGTTCTCAACCTATGCCACATGGTGGATAAGACAGGCTATCACAAGAGCCATTGCCGACCAAGCAAGAACAATCCGTATTCCCGTTCATATGGTTGAAACCATCAACAAGGTTAAAAAGACAAACAGCCAGCTGCTTCACAAAAACGGCAGAGACCCGACGGCAGAAGAAATCGCCGCAGAGCTTGATATGCCCGTTGATAAGGTTCGCGAAATTCTGCGTGTTGCACAGGAACCCGTTTCGCTTGAAACACCCATCGGCGAAGAAGAGGACAGCCACCTTGGCGACTTTATTCCCGATGACGATGCTCCGGCACCTGCAGATGCGGCTTCAATGCTTCTTCTCAAAGAACAGCTTAATGATGTTCTGCGTACCCTCACACCCAGAGAAGCAAAGGTTCTTGCCCTTCGTTTCGGTCTTGAGGACGGTCATCCCCACACACTCGAAGAGGTTGGCAGTGAATTCGGTGTGACCCGTGAAAGAATCCGTCAGATTGAAGCCAAGGCACTCCGCAAGCTTCGTCACCCGAGCAGAAGTAAACGTCTTAAGGACTTCCTCGACTAATTCTGATTGGCGATAACGGCGATATGAACGTTTTTTCTTGCTTGACGTGCCTTCGCACGCCTGCGCTCAAAGAAAACGCCCATCTCATCCGTTCTCGCACAATCATAATACCAAATCAGTTGGCGATAACAGCGATATGAACGTTTTTTCTTGCTTGACGTGCCTTCGCACGCCTGCGCTCAAAGAAAACGCCCATCTCATCCGTTCTCGCACAATCATAATACCAAATCAGTTGGCGATAACGGCGATATGAACGTTTTTTCTTGATATAATTACAGACTAAAAAACCGCTTCGGTTCAACACCGAGGCGGTTTTTGTTTTTTTTACAGCACTATGTATCCAATCAGGGTTGCTTCAGGGGCAGGGGAATCTGTAACGGTTTTGAGCACTTTATAAAACGCAAATGTTTTTGGTTCTTTTCCGCTTTTTGTTTCCCACTCTTTCAGGTGAATTTCGCTCTTGAGAATAGTGATAAGGTTGTTGCTTTCATCGGCATAGGACTGAACGTGGGTAAAATCAAAATCAGGTAGTATGTAAGTTTCCGTATATTCTGATTTTGATACGCCTGACGGAAGATAAATCCCGATGTCGTTTTCAAGCACCCATAATGCGAGCTTCTGCCTGAATTCATTTTCGTTGATTATATCTGAAATCATTTTTTTATTCCGAGTTCCTTGCAGCATTCGGCAACTGTTTGTATCATTTCGTCCATTTTGCGCTCCATATCGGCGACAAGCGTGAACTGTGTGCGGCAACGGTCAAGGTTGTGCTCGGGATAAGCTGTTTTGAAATAAACGTCGCCGTTGATATAATCACCGAGGAAACGCATACCGCATTCAAGTGTCATCAGCTTTGATGAGAAGGGAAGATACTCAATTTCCTTTGCGGTAAGGCTACCGCCTGCGGTGGTAAGATATCCGAGTGTGTAGGCTTTGAAAAGCTCAAGGCTGAGCGAAACTTTTGAAAGGTCTTTTTCGTCTTCGCTTGCGGTGTTTGCACCAAAGCGGATACTGTCGCCGAAATCATAGAGCGAAAGACCGGGCATAACAGTATCAAGGTCAACAACGCAGATACCTTCGTTTGTTTTGTTGTCAAACATAACGTTATTGAGCTTTGTGTCATTGTGCGTAACTCTTAAGGGAAGCTCACCTGCATCGAGCAGATCAACAAGCACGGAGCAGTCAGCTTCTCTTGCAAGCACAAACTCAATTTCTTCTTTAACGTTTTCGGCTCTGCCTGAAAGATTATCGGCAACCGCTTTTTTGAAATCGGCAAAGCGAGACTTGGTATTGTGAAAGTTAGGGATTGTTTCGCTGAGTGTTTCTCCGGGATAATCGGCAAGCATATTCTGGAATTTGCCGAAAGCCTTTGCGGCGTTGAAGAAAACCTCTGTGTTTTCAACACTCTGGCAGGAATGTGCATCCGAAATAAAGTTGTAGCAACGCCAGAATTTACCCTCGGTGTCAATATAATAGGGTTTGCCGTCTTTGGCAGGGTAAACGGTCAGACACTCTCTTTCGGGGTCTCCGCCGTTTGCGATAACAGCCTTGCGAAGATGGTTGCAAACACCCACAACGTTTTTCATCAGTGCATCGGGCTGCTTAAAAATGCTTGTGTTGAGCACCTGAACAAGGTAACGTCGGATTTTGCCGTTATCGTTGAAATCAAAAACATATGTATCGTTAATATGACCGTCGTGAAGCTGTTTAATGTTTTCGAGTTTGCCCTCAAAAGTAAAAGCAGCAAGAAGCTCGTTGGCGGTTGTGATTTTTTCTGACATAAACGTCACGCCTTTCTGAATATGATATCGCCGAAGCAGTCAGGGTTATGGAAGCCGAGTGCGGCGGTTGTTACGGGAAAATGAGCACCATAATGGGGTGAAACCGAAAGGTCGGCGCATTTATAGAAATTTCCTTTCATTCTGCATTCGCCGAGCTTGAAGTCAACTCCGTATATATCCGAGATGAATTCGCATGGTAGCAGCAAATCATAACCCCATGCGGTTTTGCCGTCTTCCTCAACCGTCATCGGTTGAATAACAGGCTCAAGGTCGGTCAGTTCCTTAATAAAAGCACGGTTTTCTCTGACCTCGCCAATCTGCGAAAGATAAACACCGTTGGGATTTACCTCAAAATTCATATATCGCCTGTCACCCTCAACGGGGGCAATAAAAAACTCAAGGCAGCTGTCAGTGTAAACAGGGTCATCACGCTTTGTGCATTCAATGCGCAGATTGTCTTCAAAAGACCACAAAACGGCGTGAATACCTTCGCCCTCAACGCCAAAGAGTGCGGCAAAGCTTTCGGGTCTGGAATAACCGTCTTTTTCCCAGTGGAATGAATTGATTTCCGCCACAGAAAAATCTCGTGCTTCAGCGGCGGATTTGTATATCGGAGCAATGTATTCCATACGCATCTCCTATATATTATAATTATTAAAACATTATACAATAAGGCACTGAAATAGTCAACAAAAAAGCTCCCGAAAAATCGGGAGCTTGATTTGAAATTACATAGCTTCAACGATAGCCTTTGTATCTCTTGCGATAACAAGCTCTTCGTTTGTGGGCAGAACGTAAACCTTAACTTTTGAGTTTGCAGTTGAGATTTCGCCTTCCTTGCCTCTTCTCATGATCTCGTTTGCTGCATCGTCAAATTCAATGCCGAGGTAGCTGAGATTCTTGCAAACGTCTGCACGAAGGTCAAATGTGTTTTCACCAATGCCGCCTGTGAATACGATAGCATCAAGGCCGTCCATAGCTGCAACGTAGCTGCCGATGAGCTTGCGTACCTGATACTTCTGGATGCTTCTTGCAAGGTGAGCTCTTTCATTGCCTTCTGCTTCAGCAGCGCTAACGTCTCTGTCGTCACTGCCAATGCCTGAAATACCGAGAACGCCTGACTTCTTGTTGAGGATTGTGTCAGTTTCTGCAGGTGTCCAGCCTTCCTTCTGCTGAAGGTAGGTGATAACTGTGGGGTCAACAGCGCCGCAACGTGTGCCCATAATGAAACCGTCAAGAGGAGTAAGACCCATACTTGTGTCAATGCATTTGCCGCCCTTAACAGCGGTGATTGATGAACCGTTGCCGAGGTGGCAGGTAACAATCTTGAGGTCTTTGATATCTTTGCCCATAACTTCTGCGCAGCGTGCACTTACGAAGCGGTGAGATGTGCCGTGGAAGCCGTAGCGACGGACCTGATACTTCTCATAGTATTCATAAGGAACGGGGAAGATATATGCTTCGGGGGGCATTGTTGAATGGAAAGCGTTGTCGAAAACAACAACCTGAGGAAGCTCTGTGCCGAAAACGCTGCGGCAAGCTTCGATGCCCTGAATGTGAGCGGGGTTGTGAAGGGGAGCAAGATCGCAAAGGCTGCGGATGCCTTCAATAACTTCGTCAGTAACAAGAACACTTTCGTTGAAGAGAGCGCCGCCCTGAACAACTCTGTGGCCGATAGCTGAAATTTCGTCGAGGCTTTCAAGAACCTTGCAATCGCCCTCTGTGAGAACTTTTTTAACTTCAAGGAAAGCTGCTGTGTGGTTTGCAAAGTCTACGTTGTACTCAAATTTACGTCCGTCAGCTGTTGAGCCGCCGATTTTGCCGTCAACGCCGATTCTTTCGCAGTTGCCCTTGGCGATCATGGATTCGGTGTCCATATCAAAAAGCTGATATTTGAGAGATGAACTGCCGCAGTTGATAACAAGAACTTTCATATTAACACTCCAAATCGTGAATAATTAGCTTGATTTAAGCTTATAACTGTTATATTATATATCTATAGAATATTTTTTTCAAGTATTTTATCGGTTAATTTATGCTGATGAGGTAAAAAAATGAAAACAGCAGGAATAATAGCTGAATATAATCCTTTTCACAAAGGACACGAACTGCTTATACGCAAAGCAAGAGAGAACGGTGCAACACACGTTGTTGCCGTTATGAGCGGCAACTGCGTGCAGAGGGGTGAAGCGGCAATCTTTGGACAGGCGGCAAGGGCAAAAGCGGCGCTTGAATGCGGCGCAGACCTTGTTTTGCAGTTGCCTGTTGTTTATGCGGCTTCGGGTGCACAGAGCTTTGCAAGGGCAGGCGTTCGCGTACTTGATTCTCTGGGATGTGTTGATGAGCTTGTTTTCGGCAGTGAATGCGGCGAAACCGAGCTTATTTTGTCCGCCGCAAAAGCAATTTATTCCGAAGAAGTGCAGCTTAAGCTTGCTGAAGAAATAAAGACGGGAATCACCTTCGCAACAGCAAGAGAGAATGCTCTGCGTGCTTTCGATTCGCACCTTGCAGATGTCATACAGTGCCCGAATAACATTCTCGGTGTGGAATATGCGGCGGCAATAGAAATATACGGCAGCAAAATGAAGCCGGTAACCTTTGAAAGAGTCGGTGCGGGTCACGGTGAAAACGGCGATTGCGGCGGAATAGCTTCCGCTTCTTATATACGAGAGCTGATAAAAAACGGTGGCGAGTGGCAGAAATTTGTGCCCGAAAGAGCGGCAGAAATCTTTGAAAAAGAGCTTGAATTTGGAAATGCCGTGGTTAATTCAGCTAAATTTGAAACAGCAGTTTTGTATAAAATGCGCACTGTCAGCAGTGATGAACTTGCACGCACACCCGACGTCAGCGAGGGGATAGAAAACAGAATTCTCTCTGCGGCGGTTGGTGCGACAACGCTTGATGAGCTTTACGATACAGCTAAAACCAAAAGATATACGCATGCCAGAATCAGAAGAATTGTGCTGAATAATCTCATTGGTATAACCGCCGAAGACCTTGCGGTGCCCGTGCCGTATATGCGTCTGCTTGGTCTGAATGGCAGGGGAGCAGAGCTTCTGAAACTCACGGGTGACAGACGCAAATTACCTCTTATTTCCAAAACTGCAGACATTGCGCAGACGGATTCAAACGCAAAAAGGGTGTTTGAAATCGAGTGCAGGGCGGCGGATATCCGTGCTCTTTGCTGCGAAAAAACAGCCGTGTGCGCAAGTGAAAGGGACTACACCGTGGTCAAAATATAATGTTATATATTATATAAATCTAAATAAAAGTGTTTGTGTGATACTCTCTGTTGCTTATCTGCAGCAGAGAGTTTTTTGTTTGTTGAATTTAGCCAAAACAAGAAAAATAATGCACAAAATATTTTTACAATTATATAAAAATTTCGTATAGATGCACAAACTTTAATTTTTAAATTATTTTTTATATAATTATTGTTGACAAACAGGTAACGCATGTATATAATTTTATCCTGACTTTATAATGGAAAGAAATACCCTATAATTTAAGATAATTTTGCGCTTAATTATTTTAAATTATAAGGGAATTTCGAGCAAAAATTTCGGCTTCCATCCCCGATGGAAAAATTAAGGAACGGAGTGATTTAGCCTAATGCTGAAAGTTAATCCCGTTAAACGCGGCAACAGAATCCGCCAGAGCTTCGGAAAAATCAATGAAGTAATGGATATGCCCAACCTCATTGAAATCCAGAAAGCATCTTACAAGTGGTTCATCGAAGTCGGCCTCAAAGAGGTATTCCGCGATATGGCAGATATCACGGACTATACCGGCAACTGGGT
>JAZNBM010000032.1:0-14718 GCA_045587045.1 Acutalibacteraceae bacterium
ACATACTTTTCCTCGGCAGACTTGTTCCCGAAAAAGGGCTTGAAAGGCTGATTGAAGCCTATAAAAAAACCAGGACAGACAAAAAGCTTGTCATCGCAGGCGGATCGTCGGATACGGCAGATTTTGAATCAAAACTCATAACCGCATCGGCAGATAATCCGAATATCGTTTTTACAGGCTTTGTTCAGGGCAGGGTGCTTGAAGAGCTTTTCAGCAACGCATATTTCTACGTGCTTCCCTCTGACGTTGAGGGTATGCCGCTGAGTCTGCTTGAAGCTATGAGCTACGGCAACTGCTGTATGACCTCGGATATTCCCGAGTGTGCAACTGTTATCGGCGAATACGGCTGTGTTTTTGACAGAAGCAAACCCGATGACCTTGCAGAAAAAATGCAGTATCTCTGCGACAACCCCGAAACGGTCAATAAATTCAGAAAAGACAGCGCCGCTTATATTTGCGGCAGATATAATTGGAATGACGTTGTTATAAAAACACTTGAGCTTTACGGCTGTAAAAAAGATGTTCAGGCAAAGGAAGTAATTAATGAAAGTTCTGCTCATAAATAAATTTTTATATCCCAAAGGCGGCTCTGAAACCTATGTTTTTAAGCTGGGCGAAACTCTGCAAAGAATGGGTCACGAGGTTCAGTATTTCGGAATGGAGCACAGCGACAACGTTGTCGGCAACGCAGTGGGGGAATACACTCCCAACGTTGATTTTCACTCGGGCTCACCGCTTAAACTGATTTCAGCTTCGGTTAAAACCGTTTATTCATCGCAGGCACGCAAAAAAATCAGAAAAGTGCTTGATGATTTCAAACCCGATGTGTGCCACCTTAACAACTTCAATTACCAACTCACACCGAGCATAATTCTTGAAATCGTAAAGTGGCGGAAACAAAACGGCAGGAACTGCAAAATAGTCTACACAGCTCACGATTTGCAGCTTGTCTGCCCGAACCATCTTATGCTCAATCCCGTTACGGGCGCGATTTGCGAAAAGTGTGTCGGCGGCAAATATCATAATTGCGTTTCGGGCAAATGTATTCACGGCTCGTCGGCAAAAAGTATTTTCGGTGCGGCAGAGGCTTATTACTGGAAAGCCAAAAAAGTCTACCGATATATTGATGCGGTGGTTTCGCCAAGTGAATTTCTTGCACAGAAACTTGCAACACGCAGTGAGTTTAAAGATAAAATCACCGTTATGCAGAATTTTGTGAGTATCGAAAGACCCGAAAAAACGCAAAAAGGCAGCTATGTGCTCTATTTCGGCAGATATTCAAAAGAAAAAGGCGTTGAAACTCTGCTCCGTGCGGTTGATTCCCTGCCTGATGTGAAATTTGTTTTTGCAGGCAGCGGACCTCTTGAGCAGGAAATTGAAAAACGAAGCAACGTAACAAACCGCGGCTTTGTTGAGGGCGAAGAACTTGTGAAGCTTGTTTCGCAGGCGGATTTTTCCGTTGCTCCCTCTGAATGCTACGAAAACTGTCCTTTCACCGTTATTGAGAGTCGTGTCTACGGCACGCCCGTTCTCGGAGCCGATATCGGCGGTATCCCCGAGCTTATTGATAACGGTGTCAACGGTGAGCTTTTTGAAAGCGGCAACGCACAGGTGCTTGCGGCAAAAATAAAAGAGCTGACAGCCGATAAAGCAAAGCTTGAAGCCTATGCGAAAAACTGCTTTGAGTCATCATTCGTTTCAGCAGAAAAATATTGCGCAATGCTTACGGATATATATTCCGTAAAAAGTGAGGAATCCCGATGAGCAAAAAACTTAACGGCACGGTTATTGTAACTTACCGTTGCAACGCCAAATGCACAATGTGCAACAGATATAAGGTGCCCTCAAAGCCTGAGGAAGAAATATCAATTGAAACAATCCGTAAATTGCCGGAAATGTATTTCACAAACATAACGGGCGGCGAGCCGTTTATCCGTGAAGATTTAAAGGATATCGTGCGTGAACTGTATAAAAAGAGTGACCGCATTGTTATCTCAACAAACGGTTTCTTCACTGACAGAATCGTTGACCTGTGCAGGGAATTTCCGCAGGTGGGCATACGTATTTCAATTGAAGGTCTTGAAAAGACAAACAACGAAATCAGAGGTCTTGACGACGGCTTCAACAGAGGCTACACCACGCTCAAAACTCTTGTTGATATGGGTATGAAAGACGTCGGCTTCGGTATGACGGTGCAGGATAAGAACGCACCCGACCTTGTGCCGCTTTATGAGATTTCAGACGAACTCAATATGGAGTTTGCAACCGCTTCGCTTCACAACAGTTTTTATTTTGTTGAATCAAACAACATAATCAAAGACAGACTTGCGGTTGCGGAGAATTTTGAAAAACTTGTCAACCGTCTGCTTGAATCAAACAGCCCCAAAAAATGGTTCAGAGCATATTTCAACCACGGTCTGATTAACTATATATTCAGCCAAAAAAGACTTCTGCCCTGCGATATGAGCTTTGACACTTTCTTTATTGACCCTTACGGCGACGTAATGCCCTGTAACGGCACAAAAGAAAAAGAGGTTATGGGCAACCTCAATGAGCAGAGCTGGGATGAGCTCTGGGGCAGTGAAGCGGCAGAAAGCGTTCGCAAAAAGGTGCGCTGCTGTGACCGCAATTGCTGGATGATAGGCTCGGTTTCACCTGCAATGCATAAATACATATGGAAGCCTGCCTTCTGGGTTATCAGGCATAAATTCCTTCGCTTTCTCAAAAAGAAAAAGTATTCAATGTTTGAAAATAAAATTGTCCGTGATTACCGTGACGGCAAGGTAACAAAAGAGCAGCTTGATGCCTGCTCAACCTGCGAAGCGTGTGCGGCAAAAAAATAAAAAGGCTTTGATATTATGCTGATTTTTACCAACTGTTTGTCTGATACACCCGACGAAGGTTGTCTTAAAATTGCCAACAGTTTAATAAAAAGAATAAAAAGCTTTTCACCCGAAACCAAGGTTATTTCTTATGAGCGCAAGTCTTCGCAGACAGATGTGTTTGTCTCTTCAAACAAACTGCTTTTGACGGGTGACGTTATCCGCACGGTTGGCAAAAGTAAAGAAAACATTCTTTACGTGCCTTTTCCTGCACGCTCGTCGGCAACGGCATTGCGCATACTTATTCTTTCTTTCTTTGCGAAAAAGAAAGTTTCGGCTTTGCTTACACAGGTAACTGAAATCAGCTTTCTTGCAAAAGTTTTTCTTTCGCTTTGCAAAGCGGAAATACTTGTTGTTTCGGACGACACAAAGCATATGCTTGAAAAAGCTGTGAATCCGAAAAGAATACATAGAGTTGCAATGGGTGTTGATGTAAAAAAATATGCGCCTGCAACTGCAGAAAAATCTGCGGAGCTTAAAGTGAAATACGGCATTTTGCCCGAAAAGACCGTTGTTCTTCACGTCGGTCATCTTAATGAAGGCAGAAACGTTATTCAGCTTATGAAGCTGGACGAAAAATATCAGGTTGTTCTTGTTACAAGCACTCTGACAAAAGATGAACAGGATAAAGAACTTAAAAACAAACTGTTATCCTGTCCGAACATCAGGCTGATTGACGATTATATTCCCGATATCGAAGAAATCTATCAGCTTGCCGACGTTTATTTCTTCCCCGTTACCGAAACGGGCAGATGCATTGACGTTCCCGTTTCGTGCCTTGAAGCGGCGGCTTGCAACAAGCCTGTGGTTACAACCGATTTCGGTGAAATGAAATCATTCACAGGCAAAAACGGTTTTTGGTTTATCGATTCGTTTGAAAAAGAAAATCTCAACCGCATTGTTGACGAAGCGGTCAACTGCACTAATCCCGATTCACGCACCGCTGTGCTTGAATACGACTGGTCAAAGGCGGTAAACAAAATTTTAAATTCTTGAAAAGGAGAAAGCGGTTTTATGCAGCAGCCGAGAGTATCGATTGTAATTCCTGTCTATAATGCAGAAAAATATCTCGACAGATGCATCGAATCTGCCGTTAATCAGACTTATAAAGAAACCGAAATAATTCTTGTTGATGACGGCTCAACCGATTCAAGTTTTGATGTTTGCACAAAATGGGCTGGAAAAGACAGCTGCATAAAGGTTATTCATAAAACAAATGAGGGCGCAGGTCTTGCAAGGAACGCAGGTCTTGACATCGCAACGGGGGAATACTTACTATTTGTTGACAGTGACGATTATATTCTGCCTGAAACCGTTCAAAAGTGCGTTGAAGCGGCGGTCAGAGATGATTCCGAAATTGTGCTTTACGGCAGAGCCGACGTTCTGCCAAACGGTGAAATCAAAGAAAGAACAATAAAAACAGATAAATTTTGTTATGAAGATTCCGAGGTAACGGAAGACCTTCTCGCAAGCCTTTGCACACGTTCAAAGGGTTTCGGATTCGGGGTGGTCTGCAAAATGCTTAAAACGAGCACCGTCAGAGATAACGGCATCATATTCTGCTCCGAGAGAGAAGTTTTATCTGAAGATGCGCTGTTTCTGGCAGAATATTTTGCCTGTGTTAAAAAAGCAACAATTCTTTCCGAGCACCTTTATATGTGTGTGCTTCACGGCGACTCGCTTTCAAACAGACTTAACCGCAATTTTCAGAATAAAAACAACGTCTTTTTAAATAAAGTTATTGATATTTGCAAAAAAAGCGGATATTCGCAAAACGTAATAAACCATTTTAAGGCAAGATATTTGTCATATGCCCTTGCAGGTATCAAGCAGATTGCGGCAAGCGGCAAAACTCACAAAGAAAACATTGCAGGCATCAAAAAGCTTTTCGGCGATGAAACGCTTTGCTCTGCTTTAGCAAACGAGGTTATATCCCTCAATTCATCAGCAGGTGCACTTTTTTGGAAACTTTTCAGGCTGAAGCTTGCTTTGCCCTGCTACCTGATGATAAAACTTAAAGAACGAAATTAATTATCGGAGAAAATTATGCTCGAAAAAGGAAACGGATTGCTCTACATAAAAAAACGGTCAGTGCAAGAGATATTTACGTTTGTACTCTTTTTCTTTCCGTTCATAATGGCGTTTTTGCTTGAGTTTCTTAAACTGCCGTCTTTTGTCAAGTATATAACCGATGTTATGTATCTTGGCGGTGTGCTTCTTGCGGCATCGGGCAGAAGTGCTTTTATCAGAAAAAAACACGCGCCGTTCGTTATGTTTACGGTTGTGTTGCTCATATATACTTTGCTTATCTATCTTTTAAATTTTCAGACTCCGCTTTATTATCTGTGGGGTGTGCGTAATACTTTCAGGTTTTATGCGGCGTTTATGCTCTTTGCAGTGATGCTTGACGAAGATGATGCATCAGGCTGTCTGAAATTTATGGACGGCGTATTCTGGATAAACGCAGTTGTTTCCGCTTTCCAGTTCTTTGTTCTTGGACACAGGCAGGATTTTCTGGGCGGTATTTTCGGTGTTGAAAAGGGCTGTAACTCTTACACCATAATCTTTTTTGCAATTGTTCTCACAAAATCGCTTCTGCGGTTTATGAATAAAGAAGAAAAAGCGTGGCTCTGCCTTATGAAATGTGCCGTCGCGCTTCTGATATCCGCAATGGCAGAACTTAAGTTTTTCTTTATTCTATTTGTGGTCATTCTTCTGTTTTGCACGGTAATGACAAGGTTTTCTTTCAGAAAAGCGGCTGTGCTGATTGCTGCGGCGCTGATACTGATGCTGTCAGGCTCGCTTTTGCCGCTTATATTCGGTGAGAGCCGTGCTCTTACCGTTGAAAATATCATCGAAAACGTCTTTTCTTCAAACTATTCAACGGCAAAGGACCTTGGCAGATTTACCGCAATACCGACAATTGCACGTGATTTTCTCACAACACCGCTTAAACAGCTTTTCGGTTTGGGTCTGGGTAACTGTGATACGTCTTCGTTTGATATGTTTACCAGTTCGTTTTACCGCTCGCATTCTTATCTAAACTATAACTGGTTTTCAAGCGCTTTTCTGTTTCTTGAAACAGGTGTTGTCGGTCTCACGGCATATCTTTCATTCTTTGTGCTTTGCTTTATTCTCGCACGCAGACAAATCAAAAAAGGCGCAAACGAGCTGTTTTGTCGCATAGGTATGATAATGTCTGTGGTGTGCTTTATTCTGGTTTTCTATAACTCATCATTGAGAACAGAAATTGCATATATGGCATTCTTTGCTCTGGCTTTGCCGTTTATCAGCCCGTCAGAAAAGAATGATAGTGAAGAAAACGAAACAATAAATAATACTCTTGAGAAGGAGGGGACAAAATGATATTTGAGTTTTGCAGACGTATGCTGTCATGGGTAATGGCGGCTATGATGCTGTTTTCCTCTAATCCCTTAATCCCGAATAAAAGTCCTGCAACACCTGAACACGGTTCAGACACCGTTATAACCGAAGGGGAAGATGCTGTTTTGCCCGGGGAAATAACGGAAGCGGATAAAGGCAGTCCTCTGTGGCACGTGCTTATTGAAATGAACAAGGTAATGGTGCGCTATCTCGGCACAGATTTCCTCACAGAGGAAGAAATACTTGCCGTTGTCAGGGATATGGATATGGCAACAATGCTTCGGGCAAAGGCTGATGTTGAAGCGTTGCAGCCTCTGTGGGCAGATTTCACCGATGAAGAAATTGAAGATTTGCTTAAGACAAACACGGCAAAATCTTTGGGTATTCTTTATTCGGCAATTGAGGCATCAACCACAGTGACCTCATCCGCATCAAAAACCTGCGCGGTTCTCGGCGGTAAAATAGAGGTTACCGATTCACAGGGAACAGGCAGTGCTTCGGGTGATACCGTTACAATCACGGTCAAAGGCGGCTTGCTTTCAAGCAAAACAAATACCGTTGATATCTATAACAAAACGTCAACAGCGGCAACAATCCGCTTTGATTTCAGCGTCTCCAATTTCTCATCTTTCAGCGAAAGCGGCACAAAGGGCTCGTGCAAAGTTTTCCTTGAACCCAATGCACGATATACTCTTACGCTCAAATCAAAAACCAATAATGAAACCGCAACGCTTGTTTTGAGCAACTTTACTCTTGACCCTGCGGCAGCGGCATCAGACGTTGTGTTCAGCTACGATTCTTCGGCAGGCTCCGTAACCGTTGACGGTGCTGCGGTTGCATCCGGTGCATCCAAGAATATAACCCTTGCAAACGGTGCGGCTCTTGTTGCAACTCCTGTAAGCGGAGCAAAATTCGTTGCGTGGGTTGATGCTGTTGATAACAGAATTCTCTCAACGAACGCAACCTATACACTCAAACCTGCCTCTGCAATGACGGTCAAAGCTGTTTTCTCCGGCAAAAACTCGCAGGCTTATTTCTCTGCAGACGGCAATAAGTATCTTTATTCAGACCTCAATGCGGCTGCAAACTATGCTGTAAATGCAGGCAATAAAACCATTATTCTTATGAATGACGGCATACTTTCTGCGGGCAATTACTTAATCCCCAAGGGTGTTACGCTTCTCATACCTTTTGATGCGGCAAACACGGTTTATACCGATGTACCCGAATCCGTTTACGAAGCCAGAACAACTCCCGTTGCCTACCGTACGCTTACTATGGCAAGCGGAGCAAATATTACCGTAAACGGTGCTCTTGCATTGCCGGCAAAGCATTTTGCGGCTCTTGGCAGCAAAGCTGACGGCGGCTCGCCTGACGGTCCCTGCAGCTTTATTAAAATGAACAGCGGCAGTAACATCACCGTTAATTCAGGAGCTGCTCTTTATGCTTACGGCTTTATTATCGGTTCAGGCTCGGTTGTTATCAAAAAAGGCGCAACCGTTCGTGAATATTTCCAGATAATGGACTTCAGAGGCGGTTCACAGACCAGCGATATGAAAAACGGCGTTTTTCCGCTTTCGCAGTATTACATTCAGAATATCGAAGTTCCTATGACAATTGAGTCAGGTGCGGTTGAAAGTTGCTACACCAGCATCAGGATGTCCAACACAAGCATCGGCGCAGGCGTAGATTTCCTTTCGTCAAGTGGTGCTATGTTCAACCTGACGGCAGGAACTGTAACAAAATATTACGACGTCAATACGGACAGACTTGTTTTTGAGGTTGACGGCGATCTTTCAATCAGCCCTATTGAGCTTTCACTCGGCTCGGGCATTGTGTCAACCAAAATAAATTCCAAAAACTATGAGCTTCCCATTAACGGCAATATAACCGTTAAGGTCAACAGCGGTAAACTTACACTTGCACAGGACGTTGCAATGCTTCCCGGTGCAGAAATCATCATCGGCGAGAATGCAAGCTGCGTTGTTGCTTCAGGTGCAAACGTTTATGTTTATGACTCTGCACAGTGGGGCGGTTTCTGCAGTCCCCGAAACCTTAGCTTTATTCCCGTCAGCTATGCTCCGGGCAGAAAATATAACCGCAAGGCTGCTGATATAAAGGATGCAAGGATTTGCGTCAACGGTTTGCTTGATGCATCTGCAGGCTATATTTACACAACGGCAGACGGAGCTGATATCTGCAGCACAGGCTCGGGCGAAATCCTGCTCAAAAAAGGCTCGCAGACAGTAACATATCAGCTTGTTCAGAAAACAGGCTACACAGAAATTCCTCTTACCGCGGCAAAGCTTAAGAACGCCGACGGTACTTACAAAGCAACAACAGGCGCAAGCTCGGTCAATTATTATGTTGACGGTGTCTGGAAAGAGCATTCGGGTCACAGCTATACAGAAACGGTAACAACGCAGCCCGACTGTGAAAATAACGGAGTTAAAACTTTCACCTGTTTCTGCGGCCACAGTTACACAGAAACAATTCCCGCAACGGGTCACAACGCAAGCGACAAGGCAAACTGCGAAAACGCACAGACCTGCCTTACCTGCGGCAAAGAGCTTGAAGCGGCACTCGGTCACAACTATAAATCTGTTGTAACCAAACCCGATTGCACAAACGGCGGTTTTACAACACACACCTGCCAGCGTTGCTCACATTCATATGTTGACAGTCATACACCTGCAAAGGGTCACACCGCAGGCACAGCTGCAACCTGCACGGCAGACAGCATATGTACAGTTTGCGGCGATGTTGTTGAAAAAGCAAAGGGTCACGCATATAAAGAAACCGTAACTGCGCCCACCTGCACGGAAAACGGTTACACCACACATAAATGCACCGCTTGCGGCGATGAATATACCGACAGCATTGTTTCCGCAAAAGGTCATACCGCAGGAGCGGATGCAACCTGCACAGAGCCGCAGATTTGTACCGTTTGCGGTGAAACACTCAAATCCGAAAACGGTCACACTCCCGGCAATGATGCGACCTGTACTTCTGCACAGACCTGTACTGTGTGCGGCGAAGAGCTTAAAGCTGCTCTCGGTCACGAAATGATTCATAACGAAGCAACAGATGCAACCTGCACCGAAGAGGGCTTCAGCTCCGGTAGCTATTGTGTGCGTTGCGATTACACAGAAGGTAAACACGTTATTCCTGCAAAGGGTCACAAGGTAAATGCGGCGGCAACCTGCACAACAAACAGTGTCTGCACGGTCTGCCACACCGTAGTTGCCGTTGCAAAGGGTCACGTTTACAAAGAAACCGTAACTTTGCCCACCTGCACGGAAATCGGCTACACCACATACACCTGTACGTCTTGCGGTCACAGCTACACTGCTGATGAAACGGCAGAAAAAGGTCACACCGCAGGAGCAGAAGCGACCTGCACCGAAGCACAAAAGTGTGAGGACTGTTCAGCAGTTCTTGCCCCTGCAAAAGGTCATACCGCAGGTCCTGAATCAACCTGCTCCGAGGCACAGAAATGTACCGTTTGCTCACAGGAGCTTGCACCCGAAAAGGAACACACTCCCGGCGGCAACGCAACCTGCCTTAAGGGTCAGACCTGTAAGCTTTGCGGCGAAGAAATGTCGCAGCCCCTCGGTCACAAATTCGGCACAAAAACAGTAACGGCAACCTGTACAGAAAACGGTTCGGTTGTTCACACCTGTCTGAGATGTCGATATGAATACATTGAAAGCGAAACCTCTGCAACAGGTCACAGCATGGCGACGGCAACCTGCACGGCACCTTCAACCTGCGTCAATTGCGGTCATACTCAGGGCGAAGCACTCGGCCACACCGAAGTTATCGACGAGGGCATTCCTGCTCATTGTGAGGATGAAGGTCTTACTGAAGGCAGTCATTGCTCCGTATGCGGTGAAATAATAAAGGAACAGGAAGTTATTCCCGTTCTCGGTCATAATCTTGAATACTTTGAAGCGAAGGCTCCCACCTATACCAGCGTAGGCTGGGAGGCATATGAAGACTGCACACGCTGTGCATACACAACCTACGTTGAAATCCCGATGCTTGAAACGGTTGTGATTTCAGATTATGAAACTTTTATTACAAACTTTGCTCTGCTTGAAGAGCTTGCAAATTCCTATGCTTCCGAAGTTCCGGGAAAAGACCCTGCAGAGCTGGTTATCAAATATATCCGCACAGGCGTTGAAGACTATGTTGACGGCTCGTGGGGTATTATGGCAGGCTCCGAAGATAAAGGCTTTGCCGATTACGTTGCACGCGTTGAGGATGAATACAACTCAATGGAAGGTGTAACGGAATACATAACAGTCAGTGCACTTAAGAATATTGAACTCTTTGAGCTTCCCAACGGTGATTTGGTTGATTTCGGTCATATGTTTGGCGCAATGGATATAACTTATTACAACAAAAAGAGCCTTAACCACGCCGATGTTGCAGGATGGGCAGGCGACATTGTTGACCTTATTGAGTTTTCCGATTACGGCGGCACAGACGGCACGCTTGAAGAGATGATTGAAACTGCAGCAAACAATTATTTCCTTCAGGATAACCCTGATGAGGTAGGCGGATTCAACCTGCAGGACGTTTATGCGGACCTTGATGCTTTCTATCTTATGAAAGTGATTCTCGGCACATCTTATACCGAAGGAGATATCACCGCCCTGCTTGAAAGTTATTTCACAGAGGAGCTCAGCCTTGAAAGCCGTGCTGACTATTTCCTTAAGAACAGGCTTAACGGGGTAAGCACAAGACAGGATGTAAGAGATGCAGTTTATAATGCATACCTTGGTAACAAGATGATAACCACTCTTGAAGCTACCAGAGATTTCAAGACAAGCAATCTTTCAGACCTTCGCAAAGCTTGCTGCTACGTTTTTGCAGACTATATCTGCAAGCTTGCGGGCGACTACGTTGAGGTAACGGATAATCCTTATTTTACAGTGTTTGCTTCTGAAACCTCAAATCTTGCTCCCGGTATTGTTCAGAATATCAAGCACGCAACTTCAGCGGATAATAAGCAGATGGTTTATTACACCGCAACGGCAGACCTCAGCAGAGATGACGTTCACATTTATGCTAACTATAAAAACAATGACCCCACAATCTGGGGTATGCAGCCCGTTCTTACTCAGGCAAACGCTGCTCAGAATAAATACGGCAACCCCGAAAGCGAGCATTACATAGAAAACTACAATGTTATTGCCGCTATCAACGGTGACGGCTTTAATATGGGCACGGGTGAACCCGGCGGTCTCCTTATTATGGATGGCACCGAATATCACGGTCCGAGCAAAAACGGCTTCTTCGGCATCACCAAGGACGGCAAGGCAGTTATCGGCACAACGGCTGAGTATAATACTATTTATAAAGACCAGCTTAAAGAAGCTATCGGCGGATTTGGTGCAAGACTTATCGAAAACGGTGTAATTAAGGACGGACCGAGTTCAGATTACTACACAACCCGTCACAGCCGCACAGCCATAGGTATAACAAGAACAGGCAAAGTTGTGTTTATGGTTCTTGACGGCAGACAGGAGCCTGTTTCCTGCGGCGGCAGTATGGCTGAAATTGCTCACATTATGTTTGAGGCAGGTTGTGTTGAAGCTATCAACCTTGACGGCGGCGGCTCAACAACCTTTGTTGCAAAGCTTGAGGGCGACGATGAACTCAGCGTTGCGAACAAGCCTTCAGACGGTGCGGCACGTTCGGTAAGTACTTCTCTTATTATGGTATCAACCGCTCCCAGCTCAACTGCGTTTGACCACGCAATCATCGAGAGCGAATATGATTATCTCACAGAAAACACTACCGTTCAGCTTACCGCTTCGGGCGTAAGTGCAACGGGTAATGCGGCAGAAATTCCCGAGGGTGCAGTATGGTCCGTTTCCGATGAAAATTGGGGAACAGTCACACCGGACGGTAAGTTTACGGCATTGCGTGTGGGCTCGGGAGAAATCAGCCTTGTTCTTGACGGCAACGTTCTGGGTTCAAAGACTCTTGAGGTTGTTGCTCCCGATAAAGTTTATTTCACAAAATCCAATATTGATGCGGTTTACGGTGCGGTTGTTGAACTTCCCGTTGTGGCTCTTTACCGCAACAAACCTGTTGCAATAACCGAAAAAGACATCGTATTCTCAATCAGCAACGAACAGGCAGGTACAATCAGTGGCTTTAACTTTGTCGGCACAGACGGCACAGGCATAAAGAGCGTTACTGTTTATGCCGCTCCTGCTTCAAACCCCGATGCAAAGGCATCCGTTAATATTTCACTTTACGAAATGGGCGAACTCTCGTTTGATTTTGACCAGGCAACAGGCGGTGACCGTATGCTTGCTTGGTACAGAGAAATTTCAAACTCAACCACCTATGACAACAGCTTCTATCAGGTGGTTGACCCCGAAAAGCCGATGGTTGCGGAATATTCCTTTGCTATTGATATGACGCAGATTCCCATTCCCGAAAGACTTTCTGATCTCACAAGTCTGTTACCCGGTGCAGAGCTTGAAAATGTTTCTGCGTGGAACTTCCTTATGCAGCTTGCAGAGCGTGTAAGCGTTCTTACAGAGGTTAAACCCACAATCCATATTGACAGCAGATTTGACGTTGATTATTCCGAATTAAAGGTTATCAACGATTACTTCGAGCTTAACGGTGTTGAGTTTGATGAAGCAACAAACACACTCACACTCACACTTAACTGGATTGACCAGACACAGCCCATTGACCCTGCAATGGCAAATCCGCTTTGCATTCTCAGCGGTATCAAGCTTACACCCAAAGCAGATGCTCAATGGAATAACGACCGCATAACGGCTGTTCACAGCGGTGAAATCAGCTACAAGGTTTATATGCGTGCAACTGCTCTTTACGGTTTTGCAGGCAAACCTGAAAATCAGGCGGCATATGGCATTTATCCGTTCATCAACCCCGATCTTCCCACAGAAAAAGGCGGTTGGTTCGGTGATATTTATGCTGAGTTTGAAGATTCTTACACACTTTCAAAAGCAGTCAAGGAAGGTTGGGTAAACGAAGACGGCGGCTTTGCTTACTATGCAGACGGCGTTAAGTACACAGGCGTTAAGCTTGTTGACGGTTATTATTATGACTTTGGCGAAAACGGTATCAACCAGGGTCAGACCAAGCACACAGGTGTTTTCCTTGACGAAGAAGCTGCGGTTTACCGCTATGCAAAGTTCGGCGAGCTTGTTTCGGGCTGGCACATGATTGGCGATGACTGGTATTATTTCCATTCTGATACCATGGCTGCAAAGGCAGGTAATTATAAGGTCGGCGTTGTGTTCTTTGACTTTGAAGAAACAGGCAAGCTTGTTTCAGGCGTTTGGGAAAAATGTATTTTCGGCTACAGATATTTCTACGGTCCGTCTTATTACAAGAAGGGCTGGGAGATTATTGACGGCAACAAATACTATTTCGAAAACGGCTACAGATACGAAGGCTACCATTGCGTCAGAGAATCAAACAGCCAGGACTATTATTGGTATGATTTCGGTACAGACGGTATCTGCAAGGCAGAAACCATTCCCGACGGCTTCTATGACGATGCAGGCAAGGGTCTTTGCTATGTTATAGACGGCAAGGCTGCAAAGGGCCTTCACAAGATAGACGGCGATTACTATTTGTTTGATTACTTTGCACACGCTGTAACAGGTCAGAGATATGCAGAAACAACGTCTTGCGACCTGCCCATAGGTACCTATTACTTCGGCAATGATTACAAGGCACTCAACGGTGTTGTTGAAACGTCTGATGGCTTGCATTACTATGTCAACGGTAAACGCAGAACAGTCGGCCTTGTTCAGCAGGACGGTGCTTACTATTTTGCAGGCAAAGAAAACGGCGGAATAGTTACCGACCAGGTTAAATATGTCTGGGAAGGCAACGGACTTCTTCCCGAGGCAGAATACGAATTCGGACCCGACGGCAAGATGCTTGACGGTATTGTAGAAAAAGACGGTGTTCTTTATCTCTATAAAACAGGTAAGACTAAGGCTTGGGGTCTTGTTGAAGTTGACGGTGCATATTATTTTGCAGGTACTGCAGACGGCAGAATTACTGTCAACGAAACCTGCAACGTCTGGGATGACAGCGGCACTTTCCCCGCAGGCGAGTATTCATTCGGACCCGATGGTAAGATGCTTGACGGTATTGTGGAAAAAGACGGTGTTCTTTATTACTACAAGAACGGTAACGGCAAGGCATACGGTCTTATCGAAATTGACGGCGCTTATTACTTTGTAGGCGGCGAAAACGGCGAAATAACTGTTAATGAACGCCGCTATGTCTGGGAAGGCAACGGACTTCTTCCCGAAGCGGAATATGAGTTCGGACCCGACGGCAAGATGCTTGACGCCATACTAGAAAAAGACCGTGTCCTTTATTACTACAAGCACGGTAAGGGCAAGGCATACGGTCTTATCACAATCGACGGAGC
>JAZNBM010000033.1:0-31433 GCA_045587045.1 Acutalibacteraceae bacterium
CCGCCGATGATTTTGCCTCGATAGTAGAGGATATATTCTCCCATCATCGCTCTGTATGTTATTTCATCCAAATCAGATAACTGTTCTAAAATGAATTCCAGATATTCTTTACTTGAAGCCATAATGTACCTCGTCGTTTTATTTATCACTCTAATCATACCACAGTATATCAACGCTTACAACCATCAGACCATTACAAGCATAAAAAATCCAAAAAAATTACAGGCAGCGCCAAAAAGACGCTGCCTGCAGTTAAATTTATATAATCATTGAAATAAGCTCTGAGATAGGAGCAATAAAGATTGTGGTGAACAGGTCTGCGATAAATCCGAAAAATTTGCCGATTAAGTACGGAATTTTTGCAGCTCCTGTGGGCACCTGTTTTTCGGCCGCATAGTGAATAAGCACTTTATATCGGGTTGCTGAGCCATCGGTTTTTTCATCCTCTGCCACAACTGTAAATGAGCCTTCGAATTCGCCCACCTCACGGATAACGGTATATTTTATGTTGACGTCTTGTGTGTCGCGCGGAAGAGCATAGCCCTCCTCGGGATAAATATAAAGGAAAGACGAATAACGTCTGCCCTCTTCAAACGCTTCGGCTTCCTTGACACCGCTGTTGAAATGTCCGTCAGTATAGTATGCCTTGAAGGTGCTGCAATCAAACTTAACGCCCTCTCCGCTGACGGTGAGGAAATCGGCACATTCTGAGGGTGCTTTGCCTGCGATTCTTGTATCGATGGTGATTTCGATGTTATCGACAAGTTTATCAGGCTCTGATGCAAACGCATTCAGCGGTGCAACCGCCATAATCATAATAAGTGCAAGAATTAAAGAAATTGTCCTTTTCATTGTGTTACCTCCTGATTGTTTGTTTCTGAATTACCGCTTTTCCAAATAACAACAGCCTCGCCCGAGCAGCCGTTCTCACGCCACAACACTTTCCGATTGTGTTATTTTGGTAAAGAAATTTAATATTGAATTATAAAGTTCAAAAAAGAAATAAACTACCTTATCAAAAATTGTTTCGTGCTTGACAACGTCAATGTGGCAGGTAACGGAAATATAATCGTGGTCTATTGACGATTCATATTTTTTCAGCCGAAGAGAATAATTTGCAGGTTCACCGTTTATCGTTACTTTGTTCATACTGTCGGCAAGCACATAATAATTAACATCATCGGCTTTCAAAAAAACTGTAAGTGTATATCCGTTGCCCTCATGAAATTTATTTGCACTGTAATAACCGTCTTCTATTGCAAAAACAGGATATAGGCCTCCATTGTAAGCATCAAAAACCAAGCCCTTTGTTTTTATTTTCACAAATTTTTTGTATTCACTTAACCGCATTCCGTCAATATCGTTTTTGATGGTTATTTCAACTGTGTCAACTTCTTTCAAATTAACCGCATTGGCGTTTGGCATAGCAAACGAGCAAAAAAGAAGAACAACCGTAATAATTATACTTAACATTTTTTTCATTTGCTTCGCCTCCTTTTAATTTATTCAATCAAAAATATAAATAATCAGATTAATGAAATTGTTAAACCACGCAGAAATCATATCGAAAATATTCATTGTGCAAACAACTTGGAAAGTTTGCTCAACAAAAGTGCCGTCTTCACGTATAAGGGGCATGCCGCCGGCTTTGACAACAGAAACGGTTATGTTCACAACGCCCTTGCCTACCGCGGTTACTTTGCCGTTATTGTCAACCGTTGCGATATCTTCATTGCTTGATTTATAGTTGAGAATCCGCCCTGCGGGAATTTCGCTTTCAACTGTTATCTGAGCAGTCTTTTTATATTTTAGCTCTGTTGCGGTAATACTCGCATCAATGGGAAACTCTCTCTCATAAACGGCATTTATAACAATATTTTCTGCAGGCATACCCGCTGAAAAATCCTTATCCCAGCCTTTGAATATCCATCCCTTGGGATGTGAAAAACCTGTTGGCGGAAAAATTTTTGAGCCTTCAAGATAGTTGTTTTCTCTGAGCAGTTTTCCGTCCGAATACCACTTAATATTATAAGTTTCGCAGTTTAACTTTGAAACATCAACACTCACAACGGGTCTGACACCGCTGCAATTACAATATGACCTTGCAGAGTTCGGCAAACTTCCCGATGAGTCTATATAATTTGTGAAATCGGAATAGTTGCTTGCCGTGCGGAGAAGCCAATCACCCGTTGCACCCTGAATCAGAGCATAATCGGTCGGATAAGCAATTCTTTTTGAGTTTGATGAAAGGTTACCGTAATACTCCCACGGATAAAAATCAAACTGATATGCGGCATCCATGTCATCTGCCAGATAAACCTTGTCATAGGTTGTTTCACTTGCATATTTTTGCGGGTCCAAGGGACCTGCACCGTAAAAATATGCGTGATTTGAAACCTCGGTTGTTTTTATGATTGCTTTTTCTTCCTCAGAGAATGCCGTGTTATAAAAATCACTGTTAAGCCATTCTCTCATATAGCTTTCTGCATAGTTATTGGCATAAAAGCTGAATTCGGAATCGCAATAGTAGTAGTTGCCGTTTTTATAAACTCTTTTTGCAAATTGCTGAGCATCAATAATGCTGCTGCAGAGAAGATTGCCGAGATTGGCATCGCCTATTTTCCATTTAAGGGGCTCAAACTTAAACCAATAAACCTCGCCGGGTTTAAAGTTTTCGTAATAATAATCGTTTATATATGAGCTTTTGTTTGCTTCGTCAAAAATGTAATACGGCTTATACTCCGTGAATGTGACTCCGCGGTATTTTTCACCGTTATATGTAACATCGGCATAGCTCATATAATCGCCCTGCTGTTCTGAACTGAGCTCGCCGTTTCCGCTCATATAACCGAAAGAAATAAAATCAGACTCTGAAACCAGACCGTTAAGCTCGGCTTTAAGCTTTTCATCGGTAACTTCACTCTGAGGGTAGCTGCCGAAAGTCACTGTATCGCCTCCGAAATGACTGTTACCCGAAGTTTCTGCACTTGAAAAAACAAGGGTAGAAAATGCTATTATAAGAGCAAGTGCAAAAGAAACTGTTTTTTTCATCAAAATCATCCTTTCTGTAAATCCGTTTTGTCTTACTGTAAAATCAGCGAAGCATTCAGAAAACCTGCCCTATTATTGTTTTTTTCACTATTGCTTAAGAGTTTATCGGCATTGACTTCAAGCGCCTCTCTTGCAAATTTTTCAACATTTTCTTTGCCTATATAAAACGTGCAGATTCTTCCGCCCATAATATCCGTTTGCAAGTAACCGTTTCTTGAAACAGAAATGGTTTTTTTGTTCATTCCGATTGCATCACAGCTTACGGGAATCGTGAATATCGGATCAATGCTTATTTCTCCGAGATTTTCAGCTTCCAAATCTGAAAGAAGATAGCTGTAAATATAGTTTTCATCAACAGCCATTTTTCTTTCAATCGGCAAAGCCAAAGAATCATATGTAAAACTTACTTCGCCGAAAGAGAAATTATCTTTTGGAGAAACATATCCATAAAGAGTTTTTAACGTTATGATTTCAGCACTGTCGTTGATATAGGGGTATATTCTGCTGTCTGATTCAAACTTAATTCCTATTGCAAACTCGGAACTTATACCTTTTATTTCATAAATCTCAGCATCGGCTTCAAAGGTTTTTTGCGAATTATAATCGTAAGTATATGCCTTTTGTGATGCAATTTTTCGGGTTATCCTGCCGTTATCGATATCCTGAATAAGGTTACCTTTTACCGAATAAGCATTTGAGTTATAAATAACAACGGGAAACTGCGCAGTAATCGGCAGATCTCTGATATCTCGAATGTCATAATCAACAACCATTGGAGAAACAATTTCTTTACCAGGTGTTTCAGGAACCTCAGTTTCATCTTCTGCTGCTGTTACCGTTGTTTCTTCACTTTTATTTTGCACCTGTGTTGTTTGTTCGTTTGCTGTAACGATGTTAGTTACATCTGGGATTTTCTGAATATCGGTTTTGAAAAAACCGTTTGATAGGAAAAGAGCTGTAAATAAAATTGCAATCATGGCGGCGGCAACTATTGCATGCCTTGCGCGGAAATGCTTCGCGTCTTTTTTTATTTCATATTCCGCTGATTCTTCTATCAGTTCGTCATCAAGACCGTTTATCAATTCAAGAAAATTCATATTGCTTTTTTTCATACAGACCAGCCCTCCTTTTCAAGAAACTTTTTCAGTTCTTTTCTAAGTCTGAAAAGCGTAGTTTTAACCTTGCTTTCGCTGATACCCATTTTTTTTGATATATCCGTAACCGAATCAAAATACCAATATCTTCTGATAAATATTATTCTTTTTTCTTTTGAAACCGATTTGAGATATTTACTTATTGAATCAACAAGCAATTTTTCATCAAGAGAAACGTCAGCATCTTCCGAAATTGGTAAACAGTATTGAATTTCGTTTGTTATATCGGTAAGTTTAGCCGAGCGTTTAATTCTGTTTCGATCTCTTATTGCATTTAATGAAAGGTTTCTTGTTATTCTTGCCAAAAACGCATAAAAATGCTCTCTCGGTTCATTTGGAGGGATTGAATTCCACGCTTGGATATATGTATCATTTTCACATTCCTCTGCCGTGAAATTATCCTCGGTTATTGAGTAAGAAAGTTTTCTTAATCTATCACCATATTTGAAAGAGGTTTCTTTAATTGCGGATTCATCACGTGAAAGATATAATTCGATTATTTCTTCATCATTCAAGATTTCAACCCCTTTCTCAAAAATTTCCTCTCATATCTATAAACACCCTTTTTAGTTAAAAGGTTACATTTATTATATCTTTTAAATTTTTCCTTGTAAACCAAAACCGGGTATGTTCGTCTCTCTGATGTTTCTGATTATATCAGAAACATCCCTTCAATATATTACAAAACATAAGCATATTCAAAAAAGCGAAAAAGAATCTACGCTATCCGTTTAAGAGAAGTTGATAGCGTAAGACATTTGTTGCTGCATTAAGTAACACAGAAATCGTTGAAATCACAAAAGAGCAACTTTTCCCCGGAATTGAGATTTCAAATTGATTAATTTCCCACGCTGCCAACCGCTGCACACATTACAATAAAAAACGTAAAATGAGTTCTTTATTGTATCAACGCGCTTAATATATTAAACAAAATAAGCTTATATTGACTGTTTTTTCTCTTTGTGTTACACTTTGTTACGAAGAATTTCTTCAATACATTCCAGAAAGAGGTAATTTATATGTACAAGCGAATTTCAGGTGCCAAGTTCTGGCTGTTGGGTTACGTTACTTTCGGCATCTACCAACTCGTTATATGGAACCGTATGGCAAAAAACCTGAATGCAATGGCTGAAAAAGCAGGCATTGAAACTATCCGCAGTTATGTCAGCGCTTTTTTGCTTGGATTCGTAACTTTCGGCATCTATCCTATCGTATGGATTTTCAAGTTTTTCGGTCTTGCATCACGCCTTAACGAAAAAGCAAACGCAGGCGTTACACCCTCCGGCACCTTTGTTATGTTCCTCATGAGCCTCATTCCGGTTTACAGCTTCTTCTGGGCTGCAAATATGAACAACACACTTGCCGATGCTTACGAACAGCAGTTCAATTATGAACAGCCGCTCAATTACGAACAGCCGCTCAATTAAGTTTAAATAAAAAATTCAAACCGGATCCAGCTAAAAAGATCCCCACCGTTCATCAGGTGGGGATCTTGTGATTTTACGGGTATTTGTTATTCTTCCGCAACAACCTCTGTGGGTTCAAAGATAAATTTGATGCTTTCGAAATCTGCATCGTATATTTTTCTTTCGGGAGAATTTTCAGACTCGGTATCATCAAAGGTATAGCTGACACTGAGCATTGCAGTATCATATGCTTCCAGTGCAAGATCGTCAAAATCGCATGTTAAAACCAGCATACAGGAAGTCATAGCTGTTATTTGACCTGAAACAGACTCAATCTTTTTATCTGAAATGTTTTTGATTTCGACCTCAAGAGTAACAACGTATTCGTTGCCCTGCATAAGCTCTGTTTTATCAAGAACGTTAAGCTCTATAACATCAGGAAGTGCAGGAACTTCAACCGTTTTAAAATCTCCGCAAAGTGTGCAGGTTTTAACGTTTGCGCCCTTCACGCCGTAGCCGGGTTTTTTATAAACTTCCTCCTTGTATACGTGTTCGCATTCTTTTTCCGTTGCTTCGGTTACTGCATCTGTCACAACCTCTGTTGTTTCTGTGTCATTTTCGGGTTCCGCATTGCCGCCGAAAGAACAGGCGCAAAGAGAAAACACAACCGTCAGACACAGGATAAGGGCAATTATCTTTCTCATAACCAATAAACACCTCGTTACAATATTTTACATATTATAGCATACGTTTGCCGTTTTTTAAATCTAAAATCAAGTTGATTAAAAGCAATTATCAAAGCTAAAAGCCTCGGTTGACCTGACGGCTTTTGTTCTTTTATTTGTGATTATTCTGAAATCTCAACCTTAAATATGGCTTTGTTTTTGGAAACGGAAAGCTTGCCGAAAAACAAAGTGCTGAAATTCCTGACGGTTATTTCCTGCGGAGGAACAACGGGATATGCCGCATTGTATGAATCGGATTTGTGTTTCGGATTGACCTTTGTGAAAATATTACTGTTCCCAAACCTGTGAACGTACAAACCGTCAATTTCCACTTTCTGCGGCAGATAGCAGATATAACCGAAATCGTGGTCCTCCGAGTTTTCCGCATCAATAATATGGCTTGAAGCACCCGTGGGGTAAAACTTGCAGTTGCGAACAATCAGTTCACCGTTCCAGGTTGAGCCGTAATCCGAACGCAGAGCAACAAGGCTGTCGGATAAAACGGTTGTGTTTTCAATCAGAGCCGTACCGCTTCCGATAAGCTTTATTCCGTGATGACCGAGAACGGAGTTTCTGATTGTTGCGTTTAATACGCCCTGATGCGCATCAAATCTTGAAAGCGCACAGCCGTCATAAACCAGATTTTTGCAATAGTTTGTGCCTGCAATTCCCCAATAGTCAATGTCGGTTATGTCGTTTGTCTGGTTGCAGTTGATAAACTTTGCGTTGACCGCCGTTGCCGCACCGATATCGTAAGTGCCCATTGCCACAGAAGTGCCTGCAGAGCCTGTTGTAAAATACTTTTTGTGACCCGTAAAAGTGCAGTTTTTAACCGTTACGTCAGCACAGCACGAAAGACTGACAAAAGCCGAATACGGTGAGCCTGTTTTGCCCTCATTTATGATGTCGTGATAAAGTCCGTCTATAACCGTGTTTGAACGTCTTACCTGTATGCCTCTTGCGTAATAGTTATATTCGGAGGGTGCATTGTTTGCAACGGTTGTGAATCTGCCGCCTTTTATATTTAAGGTTTCGGTATCAACGGGGTAAACCGTGGCGGACGTGATTGCGTCAAAATCCCAGATGAGCGGTGTTTCGGGCGAAATATTTCCGTTTTCGTCAACAAGAATAACGTCTGTCTGGCTGCTGCCCGAATTCTGATTTGCACCCTTGCGTATGTATCTTTTCACATTGGAATCAGTAAGCACAACAAGGCTTTTTCCGTCAAGCGCAGTGCCTATGCTTTTTGCATCCGCCTTAAGCGGCGAAACTTTATCCGTTATGCTCACCGCTGCCCTCGACGGAGCAACGTTGAAAACCCACGCACTTCTGTTTTCAACCGCCGTATCGTCAATTATAAACCTTGCGCTTGACCAATCGGTGTCAGTCATAATAATTGCGGTTTTGTTCGCGCCGCCTATATAATAAGTTGCGGTTTCATTTGCAAAAACGTTCAGCCCGTTTGCGTTTGCATATTCGTGTGCTTTAACAACAGCATCAAAATCGTCCGCTTTGCCATCGCCGACAGCACCAAAATCCTCATAAGTGACGTAGTCTGAAAAAGTTTTGCTGAATTCGTAACCGTCTTTAAGGTCAAACGTACCCTGTGAACAAAGCAAAACCTCATCCGCAAAAGCAGTTATACCTCTTGAAATACCAGCCTTCTTGCTGCCGGTGATATAAACGTTTCCGTTTTCAACCTTAAGGCTGAAACGGTCACCGTCATCTGGTGCATCTCTGATAACAAAGGCTTTTGATGCATTTTCGGCGGCATCAAGCCTTTTACCGCAAGCCTTATAAATTTCATCACAAAGGGTCTGTGCGGCGTTTGAATATAAATCGCCCTCCGGAGAAATAACAGAATATTCCTCAACCGGAACTCCGTTGACGGTTATTTCTTCAAGCTGTCTGACAATATACGGGCTTTCGTAGTTTCCCTTTGCAAGTTCATTTTTAAGCTCTGTTTTTGCAGACATCTGTGTGAACGAAGCTGAAAAAACAGTAAAAATACTCATCAGCATCGCTATTAACCGTGAAAACATTTTCATCACCTTTTAATCAGTATTAACAGTTAAGGTAACGCAAAAAACTGTTACGTCTTTATTATATATTCAGCAACAAATTTTTGCAATAGCAAGGCTGAAACCTTTCACAGCCTCCTGTATAATCCACAGTTTTCCGCACAGACAAAAGCTTTAAATTGACAAAAGCCCTGAAAAGGCATAATATGTTATTTGATTTCAGAAACAGGTTTAAAATCAGGAAAGATTTTGAATAACTTCCAAAGATAAAAAAACAATGGAATTTAAGAAAGGAGGCTTCAACATGGCTCCTGACCAATCAACAATCGTCCTCGGTGCATTCGGAGTTTTTGCTATCGCCGCAGTCATCGGTTTCTTTATTGCGGTTGCCGTTGCTGTTGCGGTCATTCTGATTGTTGTCAGCAAAAAGAAAAAAGCCAGACTTGCTAAAGTACAGCAAAGACAGGCTGAGCTTGATGCAAAGCTCGCATCGGGCGAAATCAGCAAAGAAGAATATGACAAGCTGAAAGCAGAATTTTTAAACTGCCCGTGATTACAAATATCAGCCGAAACCTCTGCCAAAAAGGCGGAGGTTTTTTCATATATTGACAAATAACTGTTGTTTTTGGCATTTTGTTTTGCTATAATTTAAATATCTACAATCAGGAGGTTGCTTATGGCTGCACGCTACGAAAACACATACACAATGCCCGCGGATATAAATCAGATCATATCCGTAATCCGTGACCCTGCTTTTACCGCCAAATTAAATCTGGATTTCAAATCAGAAAACCCCACCGCTACCAACGTATGGTTCCGATTTCACCACGGCGTAACTTTCACATCCTGGGGCGAAAAAATCACAATCACTCTCACTCCTGCCAACAACGCAACTCAGGTGCACATCCGCTCCGAATGCGCTATGCCCACACAGGTTGCCGACTGGGGCAAAAACAAGCAGGTTGTTTCAAATATTTACGAATATCTGAAAGCTAACACCGCCGGTGCACCTGCCTACCGACCCAATCCGACACCTGCACAGGCAGCACCCCAGCCTCAGGCACCCGTATGTCAGCAGCCCGTTGCCGCCGCTCAACCGCAGGCAGCAAAAGCATTTTGCACAGCTTGCGGCAAACCTTTGGCAAACGGTAACCTTTTCTGCGGATACTGCGGCGCCAAAGTTCAATAAGGATTATATTCCGCTTTGAGTAAAGCTCCTTTTCGTTTTCACAAAACAGAAGGAGCTTTTGGCAAATTATAAAAAGGAGATACCGATATGAATCTGTTTGATAAAACAGTTGCGCCGCCACGATCAAACAATATGAAGCCGAAGTAAAACAGCGCTGGGGTAACACTGAGGCATACAAAGAAAGTGTGCAAAAAACGTCATGCTGCTCCGAAGAAAAAATGAACGGTGCAATAGCAGGTCTGAACGCAATTTTCGGTGAGTTTTCCGCAGTGCTCAAAAGCGGTAAAATGCCCGAAAGCGAAGCCGCACAGGCACTTGTTGATAAACTTCAGGCATATGTAACAGATAATTTTTATACCTGCACACCTGAAATTCTTAAAGGTCTTGGTCAGATGTATGTTGCCGATGACCGTTTCAAAGCCAACATTGACCAAAACGGCACCGGCACGGCAGAATTCACCTCAAAGGCAATTGAATACCGCTGCAAATAAATTCAAATCCTCTCTGCGCAATTGAAGCAGAGGGGGTTTTTAAGCATTTTTTATTATTAACCACTATACAAATTGGTTAAAATGTAATAAAATAATAATTAATATCTTTTTCCTGATATAAATTGCGACGTCTTTGTTGCGGTTACGGTTTTGAGGAGGCACTCTGATGAAAAAAACCTTTGCCCTGTTGTTTGCCTGTGTGATTCTGATTCTTACCCTTTCGGGCTGCGGCGTAAAAACACCTGCTGCAGACAGTACAGACAAAAACAGCATTTCAGATTTTTCGGATGCAAAAATCGGCTCTGTTTCAGGCTCGGTGCAGGCTGAAATGCTTAAAAAGCTTCTGCCCGATGCAAAGCATTCCAAATTCAACTCCTTATCCGACGGCATTATGGCGCTCACGCTCGGAAAAGTTGATGCTTTCTCCACAGAGAATTCCGTTTTGTGTTCTTTACAGTGGGAGGGTATGAGCTTCAAACGGGTCGAAGAACCGATTGCCGTAAGCAACTACGGTTTTATTTTTACAAAAGATAAGAAAACCGAGCTGCAGAATGAGGTCAATGCTTTCCTTTCCACTTGTGAAAAAGACGGCACACTCGGCAAGCTCAAAAGCAAGTGGTTTGCTTCAAGTGAGCCCACAGAGTTTGCCGATTACGAAACCCTGAACGGTACAAAAGGTGTTATCAAGGTTGCAATCGGTGCACAGCAAAAGCCCTTTGCTTATATGAAAAACGGCAAGTATGCAGGCTTTGACATCGACCTGCTTACCGCTTTCGCAAAAGAATACGGCTACAGCCTTGTTATAGAAGACTCCTCTTTTGACGGCATAATTTCAGGTGTGCAGAGCGGAATATATGACATCGGTGCTTCGGGAATAACCATAACCGAAGAAAGAAAAGGCACCCTTGATTTCTCTGACTGCTATTATTCCGATGACCTTGTGCTTATTGTCAACAAAACCGCATCCGCCACCCGTACACTTGACGAATTCAGAAACGCAAAGCTCGGCGTTATAGTCGGCTCAATCTATGACGGCTATTCAAGAGAGCTCTTTCCCGAGGCAAAAATCGATGCCTATCAATCCTTCCCCGACCTTTTCCAATGCATAAAGCAGGGCAAGGTTGACGGCTTCCTTCTTGATATGCCCAACTTCAACGCGGCAAAAAGAACAGACAAGAATCTCACCTATATAACCGTACCCGGCTACAACGTTGAAATCGGCTACGCTTTCGGCAAAAACGAAAACGGCGACAGTCTCAAGGCACAGATGGATACGTTCCTTAACGAATTGCGTGCAGACGGTTCTCTCGACAAGCTGTGGGATAAATGGTGCGGTGAGGTTGAGCCCTCCGAAAATATAAAAGTTCCCGACCTTTCAGGCAATACCAAAGAGCTCCGCGTGGCATTTGACTCTTCAAGAAAGCCCTTTGTTTATAAGCTCAATAACGAATATGCAGGTTTTGAGGTCGAAGTGCTTTATATGTTCTGTCAGAAATACGGCTATAACCCCAAAATCGAAGATGCACAGTGGACCGCAGGCGTTGCAGGTCTGCAGCAAAACAAATATGACGTTGTTTCCTGCGGCATCTATATTACCGAAGAACGCAAAGAAAGCGTCAATTTCTGCGAGCCCTATATGATTGCGGATATCGTTATGGTAACCTATGAAAAGGGCGCAGAAGAACAAAGCTTTTTCGCCTCAATTAAAGAAAGCTTTGATAAAACTTTCATCCGAGAAGCCAGATGGAAACTTATTGTTGAAGGCATTGCCGTTACCCTTATAATCAGCTTTTTCTCCGTTCTCGGCGGAACACTTTTCGGCTTCATTTTCTATCTGATTACACGTTCAAAATTCAAAGCCGTTTCAAAGGTTGCCAAGGCAATTGCAAAAATCTATTCCGTTATTATTTCGGGCACGCCTACCCTTGTTGTGCTGATGATTCTTTTCTATATCATCTTCGGCAAAACAGAAATCAGCGGCATTGCCGTTGCGATTATCGGCTTCGGCCTCACCTTCGGCTCGTTTGTCTGCAACAATCTTGATATAACGGTTGAAAATGTTGACAAGGGTCAGACCGAAGCAGCATATGCTCTGGGATACACCAGAAACAAAACGTTCTTCAGAATCGTTCTTCCGCAGGCACTCAAAATGTTTATCCCTGCTTACACAGGCGAAATTGTCGGTCTTATCAAAGCGACCTCAATCGTCGGCTATATCGCCGTCAACGACCTGACAAGAATGGGCGATATTATCAGAAGCAACACCTATGAAGCATTCTTCCCTCTTATTGCCGTTGCTGTGATTTATTTCATAATCACACGCGGTATTGCGGCAATTCTCGGTGTATTTGCCAAAAAGCTTGACCCCAGAAAAAGAAAAGCAAAAAACATTCTGAAAGGAGTAGTAAAATGATTAAAATAAGTCATCTTAAAAAAGAATATCCCAATGCTACACCTCTCAGAGACGTAAACGTTGAAATCAACAAAGGTGACGTTATTTCAATAATCGGGCCTTCGGGCACAGGCAAATCAACCCTCATCAGATGCATCAACCGCCTGGAAACACCCACTTCGGGTGAAATATGGGTTGACGGTGTGTGCGTGACTGCAAAAAAATGTAATCTCAGCCGTGTCAGACGTAAAATGGGTATGGTTTTCCAGTCATTTAACCTTTTCAACCATATGAACGTTATCGAAAACATTATGGCGGCGCCGATGGATTTGCTCGGCAAATCCAAACAGCAGGCATATGACGACGGTATGGCATTGCTTCGCACCGTTGGGCTTGCCGACAAAGCGCTCAACTATCCCGATGAGCTTTCGGGCGGTCAGAAGCAGAGAGTTGCCATTGCCAGAACGCTTGCCATGGAGCCCGAAATCATACTTTTTGACGAGCCTACATCCGCCCTTGACCCCACTATGGTCGGCGAAGTGCAGGCAGTTATCAAAGACCTTGCAAGCAAAGGGCTCACAATGATGATTGTCACTCATGAAATGCGTTTTGCACGCGAAGTAGCTAACCGTGTTTTCTATATGGACGAGGGCGGCATCTATGAAGACGGCACGCCCGAGCAGATATTCGATAACCCCAAAAAAGAAAAAACCGCACACTTCATCAAGCGAATCAAGCTGTTTGAGCACATTATCACGTCAAAAGACTTTGACTTTATCGGCTTCAACACATCGCTTGAAGAATTTGGCAGAAGAAGCGGAATTTCTCAAAAAACCATCTACCGTATGCAGTCTGTCTTTGAGGAGCTTTGTGTGCAGATTATTCTGCCCGAGCTTTCGGCTGACTTTTCAATGAGTGTTACGGCGGAATATTCACAGCAGGATGACACCGTTTCACTCACCGTTATGTACGGCAAAGAGATGTTCAATCCGCTTGACTCAGATAATATTCTTTCACTGAAAATCGCACAGAATGCCGCAGAAAGCATTGAATATTCAACCCTTTCTGCCGATGCCTTCACAAACGTTCTAAAAATCAAAATCAGATAAAGCGAGGTAAAAAAATGACCATCAACAAAACACTTAACGCAAATGAGCTAACAATCGCTCTTGAGGGCAGACTTGACACCGCAACAGCTCCGCAGCTTGAAGCAGAGCTCAACGCAAGCATCGGCGGCATTGAAAAGCTTGTTTTTGACTTTGCAGCTCTCGATTACCTTTCATCAGCAGGTCTTCGTGTGCTTCTTTCGGCACAGAAAGCAATGAATAAGCAGGGCGAAATGGCCGTTAAAAACGTAAACGAAACCATTATGGAAATTTTTGAAATCACAGGCTTCTGCGACGTGCTGACAATCGAATAAGGGTTGGTTTTATGAAAAAGAAAAAGCAAAAAATTTCGGGTGCTTTCGGGCGTTGGCTGTTGGTGCTTGTTATTATTGCATTCCTTGCGACCACGGCTTTTCTATGGCTTTTCCAGACAAAGCTTTCCGAAGATAACGCCGTTAATCTGCTGGCGCTCAACATTTCAGACGTGCGTGAAGATATAATTGACGCTTCAGACGAAAATCTTCTGCGCCTGACAAAGGAAATTGCCGCAGAGCTCAACGCAACGGAAAACGTTACGTCAGAGCTGCTTTTTGAGCTGACAAAAAAATATGACGTTACGGAAATAAACCACATCAATTCAAACGGTATCATCACTGCCACAACACACAGCGACTTTTTAAATTACGATATGAGAAGCGGTGAGCAGTCTGCCGAGTTTATGGTGTTGCTTGACGGCAAAACAAAAGAATACGTGCAGAGCTACCGCCCCGTTTCATACGATTCTTCCATTTCACGAAAATACGGCGGTGTTACCCTGAATAACAGCGGCTTTGTGCAGGTCGGTTATGATGCGGCACGTTTTCAGAAAGATATCGATGAGTTTGTTGTTGGCGTAACACGCAACCGCCACGTCGGCGAAAACGGCTCAATCATCATCGTTGACGAAAATTGGAATATCGTAAGTGACAGAGAGGGCAACGAAGGCAAAAGCCTTAACGTTACGGGCATATGTATTGACACCTCAACCGTTGCCGAAAACACAAAATTCGTTGCCACGGTTTACGGCGAGGAATGCTACTGTATGCACGTTGCAACAGAAGGCTATCACATTGTTGCGGTTATGCCAAAAAGCGAAGCCGCTCTTTCACGAAACGTTTCGGTGAGCATAACAACGGGTATGCAGATTATTGTTTTTGCCGCGTTGTTTATTCTTATTTTTGTGCTTGTGAGGCATCTTGTTGTTAAAAACATCTACAAGGTCAACGACTCGCTTTCCGCCATAACCGAAGGAAAGCTTGATACCGTGGTTGACGTGCGTTCACACGTTGAGTTTGATGAGCTTTCAAATGACATCAACTCCACAGTAAACACTCTTAAAAAATATATTTCGGAAGCGGAAGCAAGAATTGATGCCGAGCTTGCCTTTGCAAAAGCAATCCAGCATTCGGCTCTTCCTTCGGTATTTCCGCCCTACCCCAACCGCAAGGATTTTGATATTCACGCCACAATGCACACGGCAAAAGAGGTTGGCGGCGATTTCTATGATTTCTATTTTGCAGACGAGGATACACTTGCTTTTATCGTTGCCGACGTTTCGGGCAAGGGAATACCTGCCGCAATGTTTATGATGACGTCAAAAACCATTCTCAAGAGCTACTGCGAATCGGGAATGAGCGTTGAAGACGTTTTCACCACGGCAAACGAAAAACTTTGCGAGGGCAACGATGCCGGTATGTTTGTTACCGCATGGATGGGTCTGCTCAACACTAAAACGGGTCTTATCACCTTTGCAAACGCGGGTCACAATCCGCCCCTTGTAAGACACGCCGACGGCACTTTCACCTATCTCAAAACCAAGCCGGGACTTGTGCTTGCAGGTATGGAAGGTATCCGCTACCGCAAAAATGAATATCAGCTCGAAAAAGGCGACACAATCTATCTTTACACCGACGGTGTAACCGAAGCTACAAACCTTTCTGACGAGCTTTACGGCGAAAACCGTTTGCTTGAAGTTATGAACAAGCATCTTCATTCTGACCCCGAAACAATATGCAACGCCGTTAAGGCAGACGTTGATGCTTTTGTAGGCAAAGCACCGCAGTTTGATGACATAACAATGCTTTGCCTTAAATATAACGGGGAGGTCGGGCAACAATGAAAGAGCTTACCCTTGCCGCTACGGTGGAAAACATTGAAACCGTTACGGATTTTGTAAACGGGCATCTTGAGGTTGCTGACTGCCCGATCAAGGCACAGATACAGCTTGATATTGCCGTTGATGAACTCTTCGGCAATATCGCTCACTACGCCTACGCCCCCGAAACGGGCGAAGCAACCGTCAGGGTTGAGCTTGAGCAAAACCCTGCAGGCGTAGTTGTTACATTCATTGACGGCGGAAAGCCTTATAATCCGCTGTCACAGTCGGAGCCCGACATCACCCTCTCTGCAGAGGAAAGAGAAATCGGAGGTCTCGGCATATTTATGGTCAGAAAGACTATGGACGATATCAGATATGAATACAAAGACGGCAAAAATATGCTGTCGGTAAAAAAGCTTTTTTAAAAAACGTGGATTTAGACTCACAAAAAAGGAATGACTCTATGAGAAAAAATACTCTTAAAAATGAAAGCAAAGAACTTACCCGACTCAGAAAAATGCAATTTCGATCTTCGGGCAGCAGATATTTTCTGATTCTGCTTTGCCTGATTGCCGTTGTGAACATTCTTGACGAGGTTACAAGCAACCTGACCGTTACGGTGCAGTCATCGTTTGTTACGGAATTCTTTGTCGATAACCCGTTTATGGGTAAATATTACACCTTTGAAGACGGACTTGCATTCCATTCCGGCATAGGAGTTTTCACCTACGTGCTCGGTCTTTTCACTCCGTTTTACAAAGCACTCGCAGACAAATGGGGCAGAAAACCGCTCTTTGTCATTTCCACTCTCGGTATGGCAACGGGTCTGACGGTTATTCACCTTTCATCAAGCTACATAATGTTCCTTGTCGGCTATGCAATCATCAGCTTCTTTATGGGGCACGATATCCAGATTATCTATATTCTTGAAGAAGCGCCCGACAGACACAGGGCAAAGATTTACAGCTTTCTTAAAAGCTTCGGCATTCTGGGTGTTGTGCTTATCCCCACACTGCGTGATGCGCTTATGGGCGAGGATGCCACAAAATGGCGTGACATCTTCCTTGTGCCTGCACTCATCGGCTTTGCAGCGGTTGTGCTTGTTATTCTGCTCGCAAAGGATACAAAAGTATTCATAAGTGAAAGAATCGCCTACCTCTCACGTCCCTATAAATCAAGAGAAAGAGAAAAAATGCTGCTTAAGCAGCATAAAAAGGCGCAAAGAAATCAGGCAAGCGTATTCAACGGTGTTAAGTATATCTTTGCAAACAAAGACACAAAAATGCTTATCATCTCGCACATCATTTTTGATGCGGCTATGCCTGCAATCGCCCTTTATTTTGAGTCGTCAATGCACAGCGCAGGAATGACCACGGGAGAAATCACAAAAGCTCTGTTTATGGTGCCTGTGATTTATGCTTCAATCACCTTCCTTTCAGGCTTCATCGCTGACAGGGCAGGCAGAAAAGTAACCGTAACTCTCTTCTCCGTAACCTGCGTTACAGGCTATATTCTGTTTGTTGCAGGTATCCTAAAAGGCTGGAATCCCTATCTCATAGGCTCGTTTGCAGGTCTTTATCAGGGTTCATACTGGATTGGCAGAGACTATATGAACGTTATGATGACAGAAAAAGTACCCACCGATATCCGTGCATCTGTAGTCGGTGCAGAGGGTCTGCTTGTTATCATCGGTCTTGTTGTCGGCTACGCAAGCACCATTCTGGGTATGCTTGTTATGCCTGCCGTATGGTGGGCTTGTCTTGCAGTATCCGTACCCACTGTAAGCGTTGCCGCAATCATCTTTGTGCTCAAGGTTAAAGAAACCAAAGGCGTAAATCTTGACACAATCGAATAAAGATTAAATAAAAAGCATCAGGGCACTCTCGGCGTAAGAGTGCCCTGATGCTTTTTGGGATTATCTTCAAGGTGTATCATTCAATAAGTACTGCGGTCTTAACCGCCTTCGTAAACGGCAACGCTCTGTCGTTATAAGTCATATTCAGGCCACCCGGTGAGCAGGATATCGTGTTGCCGATAACACTGCCGTGGATATCAAAATCGCCCGATGCAAGTGCCACGTTGCCGTGAGGTGCATATATCATACCCCACACGTCAAAACCTCCCTGCTGCGAGTGAAGAGTAATGTCTCCGTTTCTGGAATAAATCGAAAAAGTGCCGCCTGTTTCATTATATGTGTGGGCACTGCCGCCGATTACAATATCATCCTCAGCTATCAAGCATCCGCTGAGCGTAATCCCGCTGGGACCCTGATTTGTGATTATTCTTCCGCCGCTGTAAATATTGCCTTTTATTGTATATGCGCCCTGACCCGAAAGATAAAGCTCACCGACTGCGTTATAGATATCGCCTTTAAGCGTCATCGGTCCGCATATGGTTGTAACCTTATCCTCTGCCGTCAGACCTTTGCCGAAAACGTTTATATCACCGCTGAAATAGCTGCCGCCGCTTTCAAGGTTAAGCGATTCGCAAACATAAAAATTATTTTTGACCGTCATCGGAACACTGCCCTTTTTGGCAAAACTGCCTTTGCAGTAAACCGCACCGTTAAAGGTTGAAGCACCGTTAAGAGTTGCCGCACCGCCGATATAGGTTTCGCATTCACAGGTGAGCGAATAGTTTGAGCCTCTGCTGAGATTGCCTCCCGTATAAAAATAATCGCCGTAAATTGCGGTTGTGCCCTGAAAATCAGTGTTGCCTGCAACATAAAGATTGCCGCCGACTTTAAAGTTTTTATCCCAGCCGGTGACAAGATTGCCGCCGCAATAAACGTTGCCCGTAACGTAAACGGGGCATCCGGGATTGAAATTACCCTCAACGTAAAGGTCACCGTAAACCGTCAGCAGTTCCGAGCTCCAGCCTGTTGAAAGATTTCCTGCGCAATAGGTTGCGCCGTTGATTATAACAACTGAATTGAGTGTTGTGTCCGCAGGATAGCGGTTAATATAAAAACTGTTTTTGCTTATGGGTTTATACGTTCTTTCAAATACCGATTCGCTTGCGGTGGGTGCAACGGACATTATCATTTCATCGTAATCCGGCATCTGCTGTGCCGTAACGTTACTTTCAATTCGGTTTACGGTAACGCTTGAATGGTTTGCATCGGCATGCTGTGCAGAAAAAAGTGTGCCTGTGATTTTACTGCCTGCGCCGCCGTCGGCATAAACGTTTCCGTTGCCGAAAACACTGCCGCCGATATTATAGTGACCGTTAAGCGTAAACGGTATGCTGTCGCCGTGAAACATCAGATAATCAAGTTCAACGCCTGCGTTTTTATGAACATATTTTGCCGCTGCCTTTGCGTTTATCTGCACCTTTTCAACATTAAAAAGAGAAGCAAATATTGTTTCCATATCGCGTGTGTCGGATACACGCACTATTTCTTCCGAAGGGAACTCAACCACAAGATTTTCAGTTGAAAACCCGTTTTTTTCAACGTATTCTATCGCCGCCGCTCTTGCTTTTTCTTCGTCGGGCATATATTTGACCGCCGCAAGAGCCGCCGCATCCATTGCATTCTGAAGTCGGCTTTCCTGATAATATTTCAGTCCCATATCCGTGACAAGTGAAGCAATCGAAAGAAAAGCTATCAGCCCGATTGCCGCCACAACCATCACGGCACCGTCTTCCGCCTTTGCAAAACGCCGCAGACGGAATTTTTTGTTAAGCATCGCTTTCACTCCTTCCGCACAGAATTTCTACCTGTGTCAGACGTCATGTGTGTCGCTGAATGACTGTTTTATCTGCTCCATCTGTTTTGTGAGCTCTGCCAGAGTAAGCTCAGCCCTGTTTATGAAATATTCACGCAGCTGCATATCTTTCTGTGCAGCAAGCTTGCTTTGTGCCTGTTCGCTTTCAAGCTTATTCAGCTTTTCGGCATAATCATATGCCTGCGCTTTATTCTGCTCCTTGAGTGAGCTGTTTTCCTCTTCTTTTTCTTCATACTGTCTTGCAAGCACACCGATTTTTATTTCAAGATCGGTGACCGCTCTTTTTGCTTCTTCCGCCTCAAGCGAAAGATCGTTTATTCTGTCTTTCTTCTGCTCAATCTCATCCGAAAGAGCCTGAATTATTTTTTCTTTTTCAGAAACTTCAACGGTCATCATTTCTTTTTGTGCCAGAATTTCTTTGCTTTCGGCAACAAGCACGTCATATTTTTTTGCAACCTCCTCAGCCGCTTCGTTTGCCGCCTGAAGCTCACGGTTACGTTTTTCAAGCAAAGCATTTTCTGCCTTTGCCTGCTCCAGCCTTTCCTGCATTGCAATCAGTGCCTGTTTATATTGCTCGCTTTTGTCCTCTGCTTTATCATCGGGCTGAACAACAATCCCGTCGGTTGCCGCCGCCTGATATTTTTTGAATTTTTCGCTTAGCGAATCCCTTTCACGGTTTGAGAGCAACAGCTCTTCTTTAACGGAGCTGAGCCTGCTTTCATAATTTCTTACAGCCGCGCCGTGAGATTTAGCCATATCATCAATATACGCCTTCACTTCATCGGGATCGTAGCCGTAAAGCACCTTTTTAAAATCAAGTTCTCTTTCTCCGCCGTCTTTTACCCGTATATCCGAGGGAGCCGATTCGGTGCCGTTTCTGACGTTTTTATTATTCTCATCGGCCTTTGCCGCCGTTGTCTGTTTTGTTTTTTTCATTCTCCATCCCTCGCAATACGTTTATTTTTAACTCATCAGGATTTCAAGCACGTCGCCTTTTGCAATTCCCAGAGTCTCTGCCGACATCGCACGCAGTTCCAGAACGCTATTGGCGTTTTTGACCGCTTTGCAAATCCTATTGGGTTTAACGTTCTCGTGAATTTCAACAACCTCTCCGCTTGCAGAGAGATAAACCACGTCGAGCGCAAAACGCATATTCAACATATGCACCTGATTGCACGGCGTGATGTGTAAAGCATAGTCGCCGTCAACGGGTTTTCTGAACATCAGACCTCTGAATCTGGTAAAAAAATTATCTGCAACCTCTGCATTTGAGGTAACTGTTTTTCCGTTTTTAACTATTCTTGCTTTTTTCATAAGCAATCACCCTGAAGCCTTTCGTATATATCCCGTAACTTTAAAAGGTTTCCATAATGTTAAGCACCGTGGGTCCCATAAGAATTATAAACACCACGGGAAAAATGAAAATCAGCATCGGGATAAGCATTTTGATGGATGCTTTCATTCCCTTTTCTTTTGCCGCCTGGCTTCTTTCAACTCTCAACTGCTCCGACTGCGAGCGCATAACGTTATTTATCGGTATGCCGAGCTGCTCTGCCTGAATAAGAGCCGAAGCAAAGGTTTTAAGCTCGTCAAGGTTTGTTGCGTCGCAAAGATTCTGAAGGGCTTCCCTGCGTGTTCTGCCCATCTGGATTTCGCGGTAAACCACCATCAGCTCGTCAATAAACGGTCCGCGTAGTTTCTGCGAAACTTTAAGCAAAGCAGCATCAAAGCCGAGCCCTGCCTCAATACATACGCAAAGCATATCCATTGCATCGGGGAGCTGCTTTTTGATTCCTTTTTGGTGACCCGATACCCTTGAACGCAGGTACAGGGTCGGTCCCATCACGCCAATCAGAACGCAGATTGCAAGCACTAGAAATTTTATCAGCGGTATCACATCAATGGCAATAACCACCACAAGAGCCATAAACACCGTGCCGATTAAAAAGGCTTGCTTGATAAACTGAAAATCGGCAGGGTCCATAAACATACCCGCAAGGCGTAGCTGTTTGCGGATAGCTTCAAGTGTTTTTGTTTCGTTTGCTTTTTTCCGTCTGGGAGCAAATCTGCTGAGCTTTTCTGAAATCTTTTTTATGCCTTTTTTGACAAATCTGTCATAAAACGAAAGCTCAAGCTCCTCATAAACAGTCTGGGGCACGGAGTTGTTAATCTTATCTATTCTGTTTTTCTTGCGGTCTATCTTTTTGCCCAGAGGGGCAGCAATTATAATTGTAAGAAAAAACGCAAAAACCGAACAGGATATAACCAGTATTTCCAAAAAGCTCACCTCCGTATCAGTATTCTACACTTACTACCTTTCTTATTGCAAAAAATCCGATTATTTCCATAACAACCGAAACGAGAAGCATTATTTTGCCTGTTGAGGTTGTGAAAAACGTGGACATATAGTCGGGATTGACAACCATAAGCACCGCCGCAATACATATGGGCAAAGCGCCGATTATCATGCCTGACATTCGACCCTGCGCCGTTATGGAGTTGATTTCGCCTTTAATCTGAATTCTGTCTTTGATTGTCTTTGAGATGGTTGTCAGTATTTCAGAAAGATTGCCGCCCGTTGTGCGCTGAATAAGCACGGCTGAAACAACCAGCATCAGATCGGGGCTTTTTATTCTTTCAGCCATATTGTTGAGTGCTTCTTCCATTGTTGCACCGTATCTTATTTCGTTACACACTCTGCCGAATTCCATACCAATGGGTGCCGGCATATCGTTTGCAACGTTTTCCATTGTCTGCTGAAACGAGAAACCCGATTTAAGTCCGTTGCAAATCATAATCAGTGTGTCGCCGAGTTGTGATTCAAAAGCTTTTATGCGTCTGCCTTTTTTGATTTTAATAAACACAACCGGCAAAACCGCACCAACTGCCGCCAGAGTTGCGCAAGGCATAAGCCCCGCCTGAAAAAGTGCAGCCAATGCCGCAGGCACAACCGTGAGAGCAAACCATATCATACAAAACTCTTCAGGCTTCATCATAATGCCTGCAAGCACAAGCTCGTTGAAAAGCTTATCCATCAGCTTTTTACGCTGAACGGACTGCCTGCCGCCGTTGCCCATTGCCCTTGTAAGGATAGTGGACTTGCGTTCTTTTTTCTTTGCCTGAATTTGAAGAGTAAGACCGCTTTTTTTGCTTGAGATTCTGTTCATTCTTTTTTTTACCCTGCGTCTGCCCTCGGTTGCCGTGCCCAAAACGCTCAGCCAAAGGAAAAAACTGAAAGCACCGAAGGTGACAGAGAGAATAATTATACTAATCTGTAAACCATTCATTATTGACTGTCACTCCGTTTCCTCTGATTTTTTCAATGCAGTGGGGTCTGACACCTGTTGCGTGGAATCTGCCTACAAATTTGCCTGAGGTGTCCACCGTACCATCGGTTTCATAAACAAAAATATCCTGCATACTTACGATATCACCCTCCATACCTATAATCTCTGTTATGGAGGTTATTTTCCTTGTGCCGTCACGCAAACGGCTTTGCTGAACAATAATATCAATTGCCGAAGAAATCTGATCCCTTATCGCTTTAAGGGGCAGCTCCATACCGCTCATAAGCACCATCGTTTCAAGTCTTGCCACTGTGTCACGCGGTGAATTTGCGTGGGTTGTGGTGAGTGAGCCGTCGTGACCCGTGTTCATCGCCTGAAGCATATCAAGCGTTTCTTCTGAACGGACTTCGCCGACGATGATTCTGTCGGGTCTCATACGAAGAGCGTTTTTAACAAGGTTTCTGATTGTAACCGCACCCTTGCCCTCAAGGTTTGCAGGTCTTGCCTCAAGTGTTATAACGTGTTCCTGCTTGAGTTGAACTTCTGCTGCATCTTCAATGGTAACAATTCTCTCGTCTTCGGGAATGTATGACGAAAGAACGTTGAGCAAGGTTGTTTTACCGCTGCCCGTACCGCCTGCAACAACTATATTCAGCTTACCCTTGACGCACGCTTCAAGAAAGCGGAGCATATCGGGTGTAAGTGAGCCGAATTGAAGAAGCTGCTGCGCGGTTATCGGTTTTTTGCCAAACTTTCTGATTGTCAGAACGGGACCGACAAGTGAAAGCGGCGGTATGATTGCGTTTACACGGGAGCCGTCTGCCAGTCGGGCATCAACCATAGGGCTGGCCTCGTCAACGTGTCTGCCGACAGCCGAAACAATGCGGTTAATAACGTTCATCAGGTGTTCTTCGTCCCTGAACTTTATGTCCGTGAGTTTGAGCTTACCCTTGTCTTCAACGTAAACCTTGTCGTAGCCGTTGACCATAATTTCGCTGTAATTCGGGTCCTGCACAAGCACTTCAATCGGACCGTATCCCATAATGTCATTGAAAAGGTCAGTTGCCACCTTGACCCTGTCAATTCTGGGAATCATAAATTCATCGTCATTAACCCTGTCATCGACCATTTTATACATAACTTCGCGGTCAGTTATGATTTTGCCGCTCTTGTTCATTTCGTCGATGATTGCGGTGTGGATTTTTCTTTTAACATCAAGATAAGGGTCTTCTATGATTTCCGCGGTCTCTTTTTTCGCCGCCGTTTCTTCGTTGAGCGGCTGAAGATTATTTTGTTTTTTCTGACCGTCTATTCTGTCTAAAAGTCCCATAATCTAACCTCTCATTTTTTCTTGAATAAGCCCTTTTTGTTTGTTGCTTTTTTAGCTATCGGCACAATGCCGGTGTGATTTTTGACGATTTTGTCTGCTATATCGGCAATTCCCTTTGCTATCGGTGTTTTAACTCCTGCCGCTATAACGGTAACTCCCTTATTTATGCTTGCAGTTGCCGCCGCATAATCTGCAGGAATTATGCCGAACATCTTGACCTGAAACATTTCTTCAAAATCATCAGGCTTCACAAGTCCTTTTTCGTGTCTGTTGATTATAAATCTGATTTTTTCTCTCTGATGAAGCTGGTCAAGAATGCAGTAGCAAATCTTTGCATTGTTGAGCGAAAGCATCTCACTGTTATAAACCAGATAAATTTCTTCGCAGTTTTCAAGAGCAGTAACGGTTGTATCGTTGAATGATGCAGGCAAATCAATGATTATGTATTCGTAGTAAGGTCTCATAATATCGATGATTTTTTCAACGTGCTTTGCCTCAACGAATTCGGCAAGCTCCGAGCTTTTCGGAGCACAGAGCACGCTGATACCCGTGCTGTGTTCAACGGCAAATCCGTTTATGTTTTCAATCGTTATACCGCCTCTGTCCTGAACAAGGTCAACGATTGAATTGTTTTTATCAATATCAAGCGCCATCGCAACATCGCCAAACTGCAGGTCAAGGTCAAGCAGCATAACTCTTTTGCCTGCCTTTGCAAGCTGAGCCGCAACACCTATCGCAACGGTTGTTTTGCCTGTGCCGCCCTTGCCGCCAAAAAAGCCAAGTGCTTTGCAGCGCACCTTTTTGCCCTCGTTTGTGTCAAGTATTCTTTGCTGTTCAAGCCTGTATACCGTTATAATGCTGTCCGAAAAAGCAGCTGAATCTATGCCGTCAATCGGCATAACCTTACGTATTCCGTACTGTGCTGCTTTATTGACAAGCTCGACGCTGATATTGTCATTAATAAGAATAACAATTGTACCTCTGACCGCCGTGAGCAAATCCTGAACAAATTCAAAAACAGATTCCGCAACGTTACCTCTGACTGCACAGAGCACAACTTCGGGAAACTTATTTATGATTTTCATTCTGCCCTCGGGGGTGAATTCCGAATAGCCGCTTATAGCAAAGTTTTCATCATTCACAAGGTTTTTGACCTCTATTCTCAAATCAAGGTCATCGGATAAAACGAGCAGATTTATTCTTTCCATATCCGCACCTCACTTACTTTTCCGTTGTGGGCGGCGGTGCCGTCACAACACCCATACCCTCGTTGGTAACAGGCTCGGGATTAACGTCTTCCGCAACGGGTGCACTGCTCATTTCTGCGCCCAGACCGTAGCTTTCTGCGTGTGAAACAAGAACTATTTTACAAGCCTCGTTAAGACCGAGCACCTTGGGAATCTGTTCCTTTGTAACTTCAAGCGTTATAATCGGATACGACATTATTTCAACGCCGTCTTCCTGCTGAACGTTTGCTGTATAATCGCCGATAGTCAGAACCATAACTTTTTCAAGCACAAGCTGTGAAGTAACGCCGTCATAGATATTGATTTTGTCACCCTCTTTGAGCGCATAACCTATGGCGTTTGTCATGTCAACGTTGATAGTTACCGCATATTTTCCGTTTGCAAGCTTGTAAGACAGTCTTCCCTGTGCTTTTTCGCTGCCGATTATGCCGATTTTGCGCGCCATAATCTGTTCGCCTGCAAGAATTTTTTCCGTTGACATAAAGCCGATAACTTCATTTACGTCACAAACAGTGCCGTATGATACTGCGCTCTTCGGCAGAGTCACCGTTTCAAACATTTCTGCGGTGAGAATTGTGTTTTGCGGTATATCGTCTATTGCAACCAGAACCGTAAGCTCTTCCTCTGCCACGGTGGGCACAGCCTTGTTTTCTTTCAGCTCCGATGCAAAGAAATATGTTGCAACGCCTACCGCCAGGGCGGCAACCGCCGCTATAAGATATATTTTTTTCATAACACCGGTACCTCTCTATGACTCAACCTTCATTGTAACGGTTGAGGTAATTGTTTTTGTTTCACCCAGAACCGAGCTCAATACGGGGGTAAAAAAATTAATTTCAGCCTGCAGTGTGACCGTAACGTCGCCCGACGTGGGATCACCGGGTGAACTGTAAGCTATGTCGATATCCACCCCATCTTTATCAAAAACGTTTTTTGAAGAATTTTCAATGTGAGTTGTTATTGCCTGCATATCAGCTCCGTCATCGGTATTCACAACGGCGTATCTTGCGCCTTCTCTGCAGGCGTTGTTGAGTGTGAGCTGATTATAAAACAGCCAGCCGAAATCTATTATTCCGCACAGAATCAGCAGAAATATCGGCAGAATCAAAGCGAATTCAACCACCGCCTGACCGTCTTCTTTTTTATCCCTGCGTTTTCTGAAAATCTTTTTCATCTGTCTTCACCTCCGCCGGATAAAGCGGTTTATTTTCTCTTTTAAACATTAATGGGTAAGCTCGCTCAGCGAGCGAACTTACCCATTGGGTTACTCAGTATTAAAAATTGTTAAACAAAAGAATTAAATCAGGTACCTGCGGCGGCTGCCGTGTTGCTGGGGATTGCATCGATTTCATCGTTTACCTGCTGGAACATATCACGGATTCTCGGTCCGAGTGCCACGAGGGCAACAATTACAACAACTGCGATAAGACCGACTATCAGACCGTATTCAACCATGCCCTGACCTTCTTCGTCTTTGAACCATTTTCTTAACATAATTTTTGCCTCCCTTTTCTTTTACTTTCTCTTTGTTTTATTTTCTCTGATTTTGTTTTCGTTTTTTATTTTTCCGTTATTTCCCCAAATAACTCGGAAGCGGTCGGTTATGCGCCTGCGGCTGCTGTGTTGCTGGGAATCGCATCGATTTCATCGTTTACCTGCTGGAACATATCGCGGATTCTCGGTCCGAGTGCCACGAGGGCAACAATAACAACAACTGCGATAAGGCCGACTATCAGACCGTATTCAACCATACCCTGACCTTCTTCGTCTTTAAACCATTTTCTTAACATAATGAAACCTCCTTCATTTTCTCTATCCGATTTACTTTCCCCAAAGTTTGTTTCGCTGAATCAATTATGATTTAATCAGCGTTTGACTCGGAAGGAGACCTCATCAGGCACCGGCGTATGTCGCCGCATTGGAGGGTATTGCATCAATTTCGTCGTTCACCTGCTGGAACATATCGCGAATTCTCGGTCCGAGTGCTACGAGTGCAACAATTACGACAACTGCGATAAGACCAACGATGAGTCCGTACTCAACCATGCCTTGGCCTTCTTCGTCTGCGAACCATTTTCTTAACATAATAAAACCTCCATTTCTATTTTTTACCCTGCCTTTTGCAGAGCTTTTTCCCCAATTAAAAAAGCGACGAAAAAACTGATTTCGAAAGGCCGTCAAACATCGGGAACAGGAGCGTTGCCACAACGCCGACCGAAAGGTAAGGCCCCATCGGTACTGCGGTTTTGCGTGAGCCTTTCTTTGTTATGATAAGGTATGCGAGGTAAATAAGAAGTCCTGCCGCCATAATCAGCGCCGCCTGAAGATAACCGAACGCTCCGAGGCAATAACCGATTACCGCGCTGTATTTGACGTCGCCCGTTCCTATCGGCACGCCGAAAAACAGCGGAAGCTGATAGAGGATAAATCCGCCTGCAAGACCAATCAGCGACGGAATCAGGCATTCCTTTAGCGGTACCTTCTGCACCGCAATTGCGTAAACCAAAGCGGCTGTTCTGATAATCAGCAGAGCCAGAACCGATGAGTTCGGGATTTTTTTGATATCCAGGTCAACAATTCCGATTGAAATTGCCACCGAGATGTATGCACAGGCTTCAAGGCGGAACGCCGTATCTTTGAATAAGCCAAAAACTGCGGCGAATAACGCACCCGAAAGCAGCACCCAAACTATAATCAATACCGTATTCCGTACTGCTTCGATTTTTGCGGTCTCTTCGGTGCGTTTTTTTATCTGAAATATCGCTATTCTGTTAAACGCCAGAGCCGCCAGGATTCCGAGAACACCGCCATAGACAATATCAATCATAGGCTCGCCTCCGGTAATTCATCTGGAAGGGCGTTCTCCCTTCCGCACATTTATGATAGCACCGATTTTGTGTAAAGTCAACACAGCAAGTTCACAATGTGGAAAACATCATAGCAATTTGCACAAATCATTGGTAGCTTATAATTTTCTATTATATTATAAGGGAAAATCTGCGTTCCCGGTGCTGTTTCAGACATAAACTACGCCAAAAACAACTTTTCACAATGTTTTATTAAAAATTTTTTCACATTTTTACCAAAATTATGCATAAATTTATTAGTATACGTGCTAATATGCAGTTTTTTCTGCATATATACAAATATGTTGTATAATTTGTGAATTGAATATGAATAATAATCCGTTGTGCTTTTTGCCATATCATTTTTGGTATGACACCTATAACTAGAACGCATTCCGTACTTTGCTGGGTTTTACGCCCTAAAAAACACACTTTCTCATACAAAGAACAGACCTGCAAGGGCGTTTTTTTCGCTCTGCAAGTCTGTCTGTTGCGTTCATAATATCATATACGTTTTATATATCTCTTTCACCCGCAAACTTCAAAGACATTTTACCTGACCACCTTTTCGCTTGACTTTTCCGCAGTTCTGCTCTATATTTAAAACATAATATATTGTTGAAGGAGAAAATAATATGTGGCCGATTATCCGTATTCTTGTCGCTTTCATACTCTCGTTTGAAACCGTTTTTGCAGGCGTTTTCGGCGGAGTGAATCTTCAAAAAATCGATATGCCCGAAATTCCCGAGGGTGCATACGGTCAGTACGTTGACCCGTTTATCGGAACAGGCGGCACACCCTGGACCTGCGGTATGCTCAGTCCTGCCGCAACAGTGCCTTTCGGCTCGGTGCGTCTTGGTCCCGACACCTGCTTTGCAGGCGGTGCTTACATTGTCAAAACAAACACGTCGGGATATTATTACGAGCACGGACACATCAAAGGCTTCAGCCACTCAAGACTTTCAGGCACAGGCTCCGAGGATTATTGCAATTTCAGAATCACGCCCTCCGCCGGCAATAACGGTGCGGCAATAATGCCCTATTCGCATTCAATGGAAACCGCCCTGCCCGGCTACTATGCGGTTTATCTGCCCTCAGTTGGCTGTCTTGCGGAAATGACGGCAGATATTCACACCGGTATACACCGTTACAGCTTTTTCACTACAGCCGATGCTCATCTTTATATTGATGTCACAAGCGCCGCCGGCAACCGCAAATCGAGCGATGCCTATGCTAAATATGATGAAAAAAGCGGAATTATCACAGGCGGCTGTCTGCTCAACGGCAACTTCGCAAGCAGATTCGACGGTCTGCCCGCATACTTTGCAGCCGTTGCAAGCAAACCCATTCAGTCATATGAGATAACCGACGGTGGAATTGACCTCAATTTCGGTAATCTTAACAACAATAATGTTGAGGTTAAAGTCGGCATCAGCTTCGTCAGCGAAGAAAACGCACTTCTCAACCTTGAAGCCGAAGCCGGTAACCTTGATTTTGACGGTGTGCGCAAAAACGCCGTCGCAGACTGGGAAGAAGCGCTTTCCGTTATCAAAATCGATACCGATGATAAGGATATCAAAACAAATTTCTATACCGCACTTTACCACAGTATGATAATGCCCACAAACTTCACCGACGTCAACGGCGAATATCTCGGCTTTGATAAACAGGTTCACGTTGCGGAAGGCTACACATACAGAACGGATATGTCTCTCTGGGACACCTGCCGCACAACCCATCCGCTTTACACGCTCATCAGGCAGGATATCCAAATCGACTGTCTCAACAGCCTTGTTGCAATGGCTGACCAAGGTATAGGTGTTCTGCCCAGATGGCCTATGGGCGCAGGCTACACGGGTTCAATGATTGGTGACAACGCAAGCATAGTTGTTTCCGAAAGCTATATCAAGGGTATAACTGATTTTGACGTTGAAGCGGCATACGAAGCAATGAAATATTCATCAGACAATGCCGTCAACAAAGACGGCCGAGGCTGGGTTGAGCTTTATAACGAATACGGCTATATTCCGCAGGATGCCGAGGGTGTCAACAAATCCGTGGCAAGAACGGTTGAATATTCGTGGGAAGACGGCGCAATTGCAAGCCTTGCACTTGCCCTCGGCAAAACCGAAGATGCCGCAATCTACGGCACAAAGGCGATGTATTACAAAAACGTATTCAACCCCAAAACAAAATATTTCCAGGCAAGAAATGCCGACGGCAGCTTTGTATGGAATTTCAGCCCTTATATCACTTCCTTCTACGATGCCGTGATGATAAAGAAATTTGCCGACTGCTACTGCGAAGGCAGTGCAAGACAGTGGCGCTGGAATGCCCTGCAGGATATTGACGGTATGATAGAGCTCTTTGGCTCTGACGAATATTTTGTAAGCGAACTCAACGATTTTATGAAAGATGCATCACTCACAAGAGCCGCTATTGACCCCGGTCACGGCTTCTGGGTCGGCAACCAGCACGATATCCATACACCCTATCTTTTTGCCAACGCAGGCAGACCCGACCTGACGCAGAAATGGATACGCTGGACACTTGCTAACCGTTTCAGCACCGATATCAACGGTCTTGACGGCAACGATGACGGCGGCACTTTAAGCTCGTGGTACGTTTTCTCTGCAATGGGTTTCTATCCCCTTGCAGGCACAGATAAATACTGGCTCGGCTCGCCCAATATAGACAGCGCAGAAGTCACGCTTTCAAACGGCAACACACTTAAAATCACAGCAACCAACCAGAGTGAAAAGAATGTTTACGTAAGCTCCGTAACGCTCAACGGTCAGACCCTTGACGGTTGTTACGTAACCCACGCACAGCTTATGGGCGGCGGCGAGCTTGTTTTCACAATGACGGATAAACCCGTAACTGAATAATAAAAAATCAACGACCCTGCCGAAGCAAATCGGCAGGGTCGCGGTTTTGGGGGAAACGGGTTTTGAAAAAAATCCGTTTTTAACTGAATTGATTATCCGAATATCAGACCGAAAGCAATATAAAACGGCGCAATCACAGGCCCCAACAATATCATAAAAAGCGCAACAAGCTCCTGAATCGTCAATAATACAACGTCCATTTAAAAAATTCCTCCGAAAAACTGTATTATCGGCTCCAAAGCAGCTTTAAAAAGCTCCAGGTGTGCGTATATCAGTCCTGTAAGATACATTACAATTGCCATAAATACCATTTTGCCATCTCCTTTACTTAATCTGAATACTCATTAAAAAGCATTATCCGAAAATTGACATACCGATAAGCAATGAAAGAAGTCTTATCATATAAAGATACCACGCCGCCATTCCGAGCGTTTC
>JAZNBM010000034.1:0-27345 GCA_045587045.1 Acutalibacteraceae bacterium
ATTGCCATAAATACCATTTTGCCATCTCCTTTACTTAATCTGAATACTCATTAAAAAGCATTATCCGAAAATTGACATACCGATAAGCAATGAAAGAAGTCTTATCATATAAAGATACCACGCCGCCATTCCGAGCGTTTCCTTGAAAAATTCATCAACCTTTTCTTTAAAGGTCATATCCTCACGCACGTATGAAGAATAATCTGCAGAATCGGAGCAGAGCACCGTGCCGTCAGCCGCAACAAGCTTTGCCGTAACAACAAAGTCGCCGTGGGTTACGGCTGTGATTTCAACCTCAATGGGCATACCCGATGCAGAATATTTTGTAACCTCCATTGTGCAGGCATCACCTTCGGTTTCCCATACGATTTTTGCATCGGTGTTTTCACCCATATGATATCTGACGTGCATCGCCTCCTTGTCGCCCTTTCCAAGCGGACCGTAAGGCATACTGTTGTGTTCAACAACTCTGCAATAAACCTCGGGCTCTTCGCCGTTATAATACATATCGTCGCTCGCGTTGTCGCTTATGCCCCAACCGTAGGACGGGTCTCTGTACTCAATTTCAACAACCTCGGTGCATTCAATATTAAGACGAAGGCTTGTCCACGATCTTTTTTCAACCTTTCGCCAATCCGCCTGACTGCCCGCATAGCTGCAGGCAAGTGTTGTTCCGTCTGCGTGGGAAGATACAAACGAGCCGTGATAATAGTATTCAAGGCTCTTGGGCAGATTTACCCTGTAATACGCTCTGGGGTAATAATCAAACGCATCATCGCCGATGCCCGTTACACCCTCTTCAACGGTAATCACTCTAATATCCTCAAAATGGTCATACCAGGGCGGAATAAGCGGAGACGAATTCTCAAGTCCCTTTTCGGAAATGCAGTAAAACATCATTTCACCTTCGCCGCTGATAACGATTTCACCGTCATCATAAAGTGTCCAGGTAAGGTTGTCGCCCTGTGCGCCGCAGATGCCGCTGTCAACAACCGTTCTCTCTTCTTCAGCAGCAGATGCCGCCAAAGGAATTGCGGTAAACGCAAGAATTGCGCAAAGTATGATTGAAATGAATCTTCTCATTTTTTGTCCTCCTCTTATTGTGGTTTTCAAAAATTATCATCAGTACGGTTTAATATGAATAAGGCCCAGATCCTGCAAAAAGGCAAGAAGAAGAGCAACGGGTATATACGGAATGCCGATTACAAAATAAAATCCGAAAAACATAAACGGACCTAACTGCGCTCCCAACGAGTGCATTTTGTATTCCATTTTCTCGGCAAAAGTCATCTCGCGGCAATGCACATTTATGCTTTCCGGAATATCGCGCAAGCCACCGTTCATACCTTTCCATCTTTGTTCGATGCCGCCGAAATATATATCTGTCAGATTAGAGCAGTTGCTGAAGTTCCCTTTTATGTATTCAATGCTTTCAGGTATGGTTATGGTTTTCAGCTTATCACACCCGTCAAAATCCGCATAGATTTTAACAACTCCGTCGGGAACGGTATAATTCTCTATGCCGCTGCCTGCAGGGAAGCAGTAAAGAATCTCCATATTTCTTGTATACAGAACGCCGTGTTCGTCAGTTTTAAAATAGCCGTTTTCTTCAACAACGTTAAAACGCACAATATTTTTGCAGCCTTTGAATGAATAATACTGAATTCTGTTTACGTTTTTGCTTATCGTTACACTTGTTATGCCTGCGCAGTTTTCAAAAGCCGTGCTCAGCCGGGTAACGTCATAACCGCCCAGAGTTTCGGGCACTGTCAATTCCCCCGAAAATGATGTGTCACACCCGACAATCGCCGCCGTGCCGTCAACAATTTCGTAGGTAAAAATGCCTTCGGTAAATCTTGACTTTTCCTGCGCCTCTGCCGCAAAAGCAGGCAACGGAATTGCCGTAAACGCAAGAACCGCGCATAGTATTGTTGAAATAAGTTTCTTTAATCCCTTCATTTTTCCTCCTTGTTTTATACTTTATTAAAAAATCGTCGGTTACTCAATGGAATATATTGTAAATCATATCAACTATCCAGACTCCCGAAGTCAACAGCGTTGTGCCTGCCGCAATCACTAACAGCGAGAACGCGGCGCCCAAAGCTTCAATTATCTCAAACATATGAACTTCTCCTTTCAGAACAATCCGCCTATAATCTCAAAGCCTCTCATTATGCCCATTCCTATCGCCATAACGTTGAAAATTGCTCCCCAAAGAGGCACAGCGGCATAAAGAGCTGCTGTACGTAACAAACCTTCAATAATCTCAAAAAAATTCATTCTGAACACCCTTTCATACAACGTTAAAATATAAACGCAAAAATTCCGCTTATTGCTTCCATAATCATATATGCGCCGCCAAGAATAACCGCCTGAACGGGCTCGCCGATACTGTCGGGCATATATTCAAGCAAAATCAACAGCGGAACAATGGGCAAAAACGGTCCGAAAAACATATTAAATCCCCTTTTCTGTTTATTCAAAAAAATTACCGAGCCAATTCCGCCAGCTTCAGCAAAAGCTCCATCGAGTTTTCTGCAATCGGCTTGAGGAACGGAAAAAACTCAAAAAGATAAGCCAAAGGTATCATTGCAAGATGCATAAGTGCCATTGTAATCATTTTAACAAACTCCTTTCTGTGTTGCCGTTAATAAAGAAACGGAAATAAAAACCCAAAAATCTCTCTGAACACTATGATAATGCCTGACCATCCGTCCGTAATAACCGTCTGAATCGGCGTGCCGATGCTCTCGGGCAGCTGTTCAAGCAGCACCAACAGCGGAACAATGGGTAAAAACGGTCCGAAAAACATATTAAATCCCCTTTCTGTAATTACATCGTAATATTCTCTTTTGTCTTTTTTATTTGTTCCTGTTTTTAATCCGACCCAGACCAAAGGTATAGGGTTCAGGTTTGCCGAGTTCATCGGCCGGTGTTGTGTCAATCCTGTTAATAATCTCTGCAAAAGTCAACGTCTGCTCATACATCAGATCAAGATTAAACTTCTCCATCTCGTGGCTTTCGCTGATAACGGTTAAATAATCGGGTGCGGTAACAAGCGCAATTTCGGGTATGCCAACGTTTCTCAACGGCTGACCCTCGCCGAAATGGAGAATATTGTGTCCGCGCAGAGTTATTGTTCTGATATGTTTTCTGTCTTTTACGGATTCATAATAGATTTCATCCATCTTTTTGTTGCCCGTGTAAACAAGCTCAGCGTCAATATCGTTGGTTTTCTGATAAACACCGTCAACGTCTTTCCATTCCGTGCAGCCGAGATGCTCAACGCTGACACCTGCAACCGCTTTTATGTGACCTTTTTTACCGTCCCACATATCGCGGTGATTTTTCAGCCATTTTGAAGTTGCCTGAATGTCGTTCTGTTTGAATTCGTGAAGTCTGAAATGTCCCGTAGCAAAAACAAAGATGAGCGTTCTGTTCATCTGCCTGTCTTTGAAATATTTCATCAGTTCAAGCATGGCAATCGGGCCGTTTTCTTCAACGCAGTTTGAGCCATCGGTATGCGTGTTGACGATAATTGCTTCCTCACGGTTTTTGCCCTCAACAACAGCATAAAAGCTTTCTGTTTTGGCATTTTTCTCTTTTTCGGCAAGCAGTGTGAGAGTAACCTTTTGCTTGCGATTTGCCGCACGGAGCAGCTTTTCGCCCTCTTTTTCGCTGACCCACAAGCAAGGGATACCGAGGTAAGACTGGATAAACGAAAGATACTGTCCCTTTACCATTTCTTTACTCATACCCTGCCAGATGCAGATTATTGCCTTTGCGCCCATTTTCTTTGCAACCGAAAACAGCGGGAAATTAACAAACGCAGTTGCAACAGGACCTTTATAATGTGCAGGCAGGCTCAGGTCTTCGGGGAACGAATTGCGCTGATTAAACGCAACGCCTGTAGGTATCTGACCCAGATCGTGAACCTTGACCAATGCAATTTTATTTTTTGCGCCCGCAAAACCAACGTGTTTTTCTTTTATTTCAACAAGCTCGGCGGTGATTCCTTCTTTGGGCGTTTCGCCCGAATACGGCCACTCCGATGAAACCTCAATGCTTTCGAATCCGTTATCTTTATGGATAACTATTGAGGATTCTTTTGCTTCCCAGCGATCAAACGAATAGCGGTCAGAATAAACTTCAAGCCCCATATCCTTTATCTCATTTTTCAGGTAAGCAACAAAAGCATCCTGACCGGGTGAACCTGTCAGCCTTGTTCCGAAGGAGTTCATTTTGTCAACGCCCTCAAGCAGTTTTTCTTTTGAAATGTCAAAGCCCATATTTTCTCCTTTCTGCAAACCGTCACAAAGTATATGAATTGTATTTTATAAATGACCTGTGGTTAAAAACTTTTCAACTGCATAAAAGAACATTTCGGGTGCAAATATAAATGCCTGAATTGCGCCCGTAACAGGCCAGAGTATTGCCAACAATCCTTGAAACAACGTCATATTAAAACTCCTCTTCTTATATTACATTTATATTAATTGTTTGCTCAATTGCACAAAAACACTTGCTTTAAATCCAGCCGAATGCAAGTGCAATAACACCTACGGCTCCCATCAGAAGGCCGTGAAGCGGCCAAAAGAGCGCTACGATATACTGAAAAATTGTCATAACATCCTCTCCTTTGATTATAAAGTAACACTTTTCTTGTTTGAAATCGCTTTATCAGCCGAAAATCAAAGTCTTTACGGTCAGATATGCATAATAAGGCACCATAATCGGTATAACAATCCAGGCAACATATGGCACATACATTATTGTCATACCAAAAGTGAGATATGAATCCCACAAAATAATCTTGAGCTTTTCTTCAAGAGTTTTGTTTTCGCCTTTCGATTCAACAACGCGCACGAGCTTGTTTGCCGATACAATTTCGTTGCCGTTTTCATCAAGTATTGTTGCGGTGAGAGTTGAATCGCCGAAATTTTTACCCGTTAACCTTACGCCCGTCACCAAACCCGTTTTTTCATCCGTCACATATTCGATTTCGCAACGGTTCTTTTTTGAAATTTCCCACTCGATTTTGCAGTTTTCGATACCGCCCGTACCGTATTCGAGATAAACCTCTTCGGTTTTGCCGAATTCAATAGTCCTTGTTTCGGGGTTTCTGAATTTGATTTCCGCAAAAGGCTCCTGCTCCTGTGCAAATGCCGTCAGCGACAACGCAGAAAACAGCGTGGCAATACATAGGATAATTGATATGATTCTTTTTACTTTCATTTTTTCTTCGTACTCCTTTCCGGTGGGGTTTGCGTTTTTTGTCCCCTCAAGCGCATTGTAACGAAGGTCAAAAACGATTTCAATAATCTTAATGAAAGCTTAGATTAAACTTAATTTTCTTAATAATTCCTTATGCAAATCTTAATAATTCTTAATCAAATCTTAATGTAATGCCCGTTATTCATTCTTTTTTTCTCACACTCTTGATTTTTGCCGCCGAAGTGATAGAATAGGTGTATCACACTCAGAAGGAGACATATTTTATGCTTAAGGTCGGTCTTGTAGGCGTTGGCGGTATCAGCGGCGCTCATATCCCCGTTTGGGAAAAAATGGAAAACGCAGAGCTTGTTGCTCTTTGCGATATCCGCACTGAGAGAATGGAAAAATACAGCGGCAAGCGTTGTTACACGGATTTTGACGAGATGCTTGCAAACGAAGAGCTTGATATCCTTGATATCTGCCTGCCTACGTATCTGCACGCGGATTTCGCCGTTAAGGCTATGGAAAAAGGCATCAACGTTATCACAGAAAAGCCCATTTCTCTTAAAGAAGAGGATGTTGAAAGGGTTTATTCCTCCGCTGAAAAGAACAACGTTAAATTTATGGTTGCTCACGTTTTACGCTTCTGGCCCGAATATGAGCTTCTTAAAGAAATCTATGATTCAAAAAAATACGGCAAGCTTCTTTCCGGCACAATGATTCGCCTTGGGGGCTACCCCAAGTGGAGCTGGGACGGCTGGATGATGGACGAAAAGCGAAGCGGTCTTACACCCTTTGACCTGCACATTCACGACCTTGACTTTATGGTTTACGCTTTCGGTATACCCAAGGTTGCTTATCAGTACCGTTCAAAGCTTCCGAAACAGGATTTCATCAGCATCAGCTATGATTTCGGCGAATTTTCAATCAATTCCGAAGCTTCGTGGTATTCAGCCTCATATCCTTTCACAGCAGAATTCCGTTTCCAGTTTGAGGACGCAGTTGTTTCAAGCGAAAACGGCAAGATGATTATTTATCTTAAAGACGATGAAAAAATTGACCTTTCACAGGAAGCAGATGGCGACACGGGCAACATCAACCTGCCCAAGAGTAACGCCTACGAAAACGAAATCGTTTATTTTGCCGACTGCGTTGAAAACAACAAACCTGTTGACAAATTCAAACCCGAAGAGCTTACCTGTGTTCTTAAAATCCTTAATAACCTTTAATATTGCAAAGAAAAAAGCACCGTTTTTCAACGGTGCTTTTGTTGTAATATTTGTATTTTTCCGTCTGTTCATCGGAATCTGACGTGAAGTTATGTTTATCTGTGGAGTTTTAAAATCTCTTCAATCGGCTCTGCAAAACATTTTTTGATACCCGTCGGTTTCTTGCCGTTTTTGAGGAAGCCTGTGAATTTCATTCCTTTGATATCGTTACCCATCTGGAATTTTGCAATGGTGTTGATAAGAAGCTGTCTTTCATCTGCATTTTCAAGATATCTGCAGTTATCAAGCTCAATCTCAACCTTTGAATCAGGCTTTGCGGCAAAAGTTATTTCAAGTGTGCCATCGGGTTTTTCGGTCTTTGCTTCAACCGCCTTGCCGTCAACAGTCACCTTTGCGTTTGCATCAACAACATCCTTGAATTTAACGGTATACGTTCTGATATCGGGTACAACCGCGGTTGTGCCCTCTGCTTTTGCAATAACAAAATTAATTCTGTTGCCATTCTCCGCAACGGTAAATGCTGTTTTAAGGTATTCGCCGTTACGGTATGAAAGAGTTTCGCCGTCATCCTCATAAAGGGTAAAGGTATTGTTGCCCCTGTAAACAAGCACTTCAAGCGCCTCGGGGTTTGTGCTGTCGTTTGTTTTGCCGTTTGCGCTCATAGGAATGATTGCACCCTCTTTTGCAAGAACGGGAAAACTGTTAAGGTCACGGAACATTTTTACAAAGCGGTTACCGCTGTAGATTCTGCCCGTGAAAATATCGGTGTATCTGCCCTCAGGAATCCACACATTTACGCCTGCAAGGTTTGTCTTTTTGCTTGTGTGCTCCGTTATGGGGGCGGCAATAAGCTCCGTGCCGAAGAAAAATTCGTTTCTGCAGTTATATGCGTTTTCATCTTTGGGATAAGCGTAATACATCGGTTCGCAGATAGCTCTGCACTCGGTGTGCGTGCGGTAGTTCATTGTGTAGATATAGGGCAAAAGCTTATGCCTTAAGCGCAGGGCATCCGTTGCAATTTTCTGAACGGGTCCGCTGTAATTCCAGGGTTCTTTGCCTGCAAACTCGTTGTTTGTGGAGTGCAAACGCATAACAGGGCTGAAAACACCGAGCTGAACCCAGCGCAGATAGAGCTCATCATCCTTTCTGCCCATGCAGTGACCGCCGATATCGTGGCTCCACCAGGGATAAGCAACGTTTGAAGCGGTTGCGGTGTAACCGGGCTGATAATCAAGACTCTTCCATGTCTGGGTTGTGTCACCGCTGAAGCCGAGGGGATATCTTTGGCTGCCTGCACCGCAGAAACGCGAAAGAATGAGCGGTCTGTGGTTATCCTTTGCATTGTCAAGAAAATGATAATGATTGAGCGCCCAGAGGGGGTCAAGACCCTTAACGGGTGTGTTTTTGCCCTGCTGCCAATCAATCCACCAGAAGTCAACGCCCTTTTCTTCAAACGGTCTGTGAAGAATATCAAAATAATTCTCTGTGAATTTCTTATCTGTTATGTCAAACGCAACAGGCTCCTTTGCTTTGGGGTCCTGACCCATTGCCTTGCACATATCTTCATACTGATTTTCAAACCAGCGCACACCCATTGAGGGGTGAATGTTGAAAGTGATTTTATAGTTATCGTCCTTAAGCTTTCTGAGGAAACCGTCGGGGTCGGGGAAAAGGTCTGTGTTAAAGCTGTAGCCTGTCCAGCCAACCGACCAGATATCATAAATGTATTCCATAAAGTTAAGATGCTTTGTAACCTTATGGCTGTCCTTGCCAAACTTTTCTTTAATCTTTACCCAGTGCCAGTCCATATCAACCGTTGCAACGGTGATGGGGATTTCTTCTGCTTTGAATTTATCCAGAACGTCAAGATATTCTGCCTGTGAATAATCCTTGTATCTGCTCCACCAGTTTGAAAGAGCATAGCGGGGGATAAGCGGTACCTTGCCTGTCAGCTTATATAAATCGGTTGTTGCGCCGATATAATCGTTGCCGTATGCAAAATAATATTCATCGGTTTCCGCATTGTCACGGGGCAGAATAAGTCCGTCCTCTTTTATAACAAGTGTTTTGCTGTCATCAAGCACAGCAACACCGTTTCTGGAGCATACACCGTCACCGACTCTGTCAATTGCGGTAATATCAAGCGTACGGCTTGTACCCTTGAGGTTGCCTGCCTTGAAATTTCTGACGTTTCTGCCGTCGGCAAGCTTTATTGAGAGTATCTTTTTTGACTTAAGAGAATATACAAAGGTAACTTTCTCTGTTTTGATTTCAACTTTTCCGTTTGCCTCTTTGACGCTGAATTCGGGCTTGTCAAAATCTCTGAACCACACGCTCTGAGTAGGCTCGTCACAAAATTTACCCTCTGCCTGCTTTTCAACACGAAGCATACAGGGAGTTATAACAGTCAGCCTTGTGCCGCCGTTTACATAAGTCTGCTTTTTCTCTGCAACGGGAGAGCAGTCAATTTTAAATCTTTTTGCAAAAGTATCCATAGCATACCCCTTAAATAACTTTATCCTTTTAATTATATAACTTACGCTGTATTGTGTCAACCGAGATAAATTCAATTAAACCTATTCCCTTTTCACAAAAAGTGTTATATAATTGTTTTATCTGAAAAAGGGAGAAAGAATTATGACATTTATGGCTTTCAAACGCTTTTTTATGGCGTTTATAATGGCAGGCTATTATCTTTTTAACTGCGTTTTCAATAACTACGTTTATCCGCCCGTCAGCAGAGACGGCGCATATCTTTTCTGTTATTTTGTGGGCAACGAAGTCAGCGAGCAGCAGATTCACCTTGCTGTCAGCACAGACGGTTACCGTTTCAAGGCACTCAATGACAATGAGCCGATAATTGACCAACAGCTCGGCACAGGCTGCGTGCGTGACCCTTATATTCTCAAAGGTCACGACGAAAACGGCAAGGATTGCTATTTCATCATCGCAACGGATATGAATGCGCTTGAGGGTTGGACCTCAAACCACGCACTCATCACGTGGAAATCCTATGACCTTATCAACTGGATTGACGAAACGGTTATTGATATCCGTCAGTTTGAGGGATTTGAAAACACAAACAGAGCATGGGCACCGCAGGCAATCTGGGACGAAAAGGTTCAGATGTATATGGTCTACTGGGCAACCTCAACCGTTGAAAACGACACCGCGGGTCATTACTACGCTTACACCAAGGACTTCAAAAAGTTTGAAACCGAGCCCAAGGTATTATACGGCAGATGGAACGAGGTTGACCCCGAAACGGGCGAAACCAGAAACGTTCAGTGTATTGACGGCGATATAGTCTACAACGAAAAAGACGGTTATTACTATCTCTATTTCAAAGAGGACCTGACTCAGAAAATCGCTTACGTGCGTTCAAAGAATCTCACAGGTCCTTACAACACCGATTACAAAATCGTTTCGCTCAATTACTGGGGCGTTGAGGGCAGCTCAATGTTCCGCATAAACGGTACTGACAGCTGGATGATGATAATGGACGAATACGGCGAAGATTCGTTCTTTGCACAGATGACAAAAGATTTTCAGAACTTCAAGCGTGTTCAGCGCTCGACCTATTCAATGAGCCATCTTCATCCCCGCCACGGCTCGGTTGTTTCAATCACAGAAGACGAATACTACGCACTCGTTGACCACTACGGCGTGCAGGAAATACCGAAGAAATAAGAAAAAACAGCCTTCTGCGTTTGCAGGAGGCTGTTGCTGATATACTGATGTTTAAATCGGACGAGCTGCTTTTTTCAGAATAAAGAGTAGTGTTTATTCCAATCAAAAGCTTATTTAACCAATCCGCTTGTGTAATAAAGCTCACGGCGCTCGTTTGTCACGTTAAGCTCGTTGGACTCTGAAGTGCCGAAAGAAGTTGTTATTTTTTCAAGTCCGACTATTTTTGTTGAGTAAGAGAAGTCAACCGAAAAATATTCCGCAGAAAAGATGGGCATTTTTACAACGGTAAAGGTTGCGCTCGGCGAAACGTCTGCCTTTTTTGCCAGAACGTATTCATTACCCGAAATCGTACCCCAGCTTCCCGATTCCGACGGATTTTCCGCCGTAACGGTGTACTGCGTAACAAGGCATTCCTCGGCAGCAAATATATCGGGTGCAGACATCATACCTCCGGCTGAAGCATAGAAAGTTTCTGTGTTGCCGTTTTTATCGGTAAATACAAGGTCCATAACCCTGCCTTCATATCCCGTATCAAAAAAGCTGTTCACAACAATGTTAAACAGGTCCGTAATTATATCTTCGCTGTTTTCAAAAACAAAAATCTGCTCATCGCCCTTGATTTCCATCTTTTTGAGGTTGATATAGGGGTCGTCAACGTTATCATATTCCCAGACGATGCCTTTTGATTCGTCATAAGGCAAAACAACCTTTTCTGTCGGCGAACCGAAAACCGCCTCAAAAGCACCGCCAAAAAGAATGTAAGCCGCCATAACAGGTGCAAGAAAAACCAACAATACTGATGTTCCCATACTTTAATCCCCTTTGTTTTATTTATGTAAAGCCGTCTTTACATTGATTTAATTATACCATATTTTCACAGTCAAAACAAGCAAGTCGGTTTTACATTACAGAAAAGTACAAGGTAAACTAAAGTTTTTTAAGGTTGCTTCGGTACTTACCGACGGTTATTCAAGCTCTTTTTTCTATAAGCTCCGCAATCGCCTCAACGCACTGTTCGGGAGTCAGTCCCTCGCAGTCAACAGTGATATCCGCATATTTTTCATAAAGCGGCGCACGCTCATCATAAAGTGCGGCAATGGTTGTACCGTCTTTCATTGCTATACCCCGTGTATGAATGTTGTCAATTCTTCTTTCAAGCTCCTCGGGCGTAAGCTTCAGATAAACCGCAATGCCGTCTGCACGCAGTTTTGCCATCGCTCCTGCGCCGTAAACCGCACTGCCGCCCGTTGCAACAACGCAGTTTTCAAACGTGTTTTCACAGATAACGTCGTTTTCAATTTTCAGAAATTCGTCTATACCCTTTGCCGCAATTATTCCGCAAAGGCTGTCGGCGCATTTTTTCTGAATAAGCAAATCGGTATCAACAAAATCCATAAGCATTGATTTTGCAAGCAGAACGCCGATTGTGCTTTTGCCTGCACCGGGCATACCGATAAGAACAATATTTTCCAAAATCCATTCCTCCGTTTATAACGTCTTATCAGATTATACCACCTGTTCGCCTTGAAGTACAGCAAAATCCTTAATAAAAAATTAATTTGACATATATATACATTATTTGATAAAATCTGCTTGTATTATTATCAAAGGAAAGAGAATGCATAATGGATATTAAAAAGTATATTACCAAAGCACTTAACGGTCCCGAGCCCGGCGATAAGCTTGAATATTTCAACATCAAAAACCGCATTTCAGGCAACGTGCTCTCAAATGCGCAAAAGAATATCCCTGCAGGCGGATATAACTACGAAGCGGACATAACAAAATTCTGGGAAGAGTTTACAAAACTCAAAGAAAACTGCGATTACAAGCTCACCTTCAACACAATTATGCTCCGTGTGCTCACAGAGGGTCTTAAAGCCGCGCCCAGACTCAACGCTCATATGGATTACAAAAGCCTTTCTTCCAGCGGCAGACTTATCATCAAAAAGCACATCGACGTTGCCGTGCCCATGCTTATCGATGGTGAAACCTTCCCCGTTAAAATCAGAAACCTTGAAGAAAGAAACCTCAAGGAAACGGCAGAGGAATTTGAAAGAATCCAGAAAACACTTGCCACAACCGACGTTGACCGTCTTTTGTTCGATATTGTTCTGCAGAGACTTATCGGCTTTGTAATCAAAGGCAAGCTGGTTTCCACCGCCGCACAGATTGCAACAGGTTATGTCGGCAAATATAAGGTTGCCGAGGTCAAGGGTCTGCTCAAGCACGTGCCCCACGACGAAACCTCTTTGCAGATTGACGATATGAACGAAGGCTCCGTTTGCCTGACAAACCTCGGCTCTCTCTACAAGGGCTTGAGCGGCAACGTTACTTATGCCCCTATTCTCTATCCCCAGGTTTTCATTATGGCAATGGGCTCAGTGCAGGACAGAGACTATGCTTATAAAAACGAGGACGGCGTTGTTGACATTGCAACAAAGAAGATTCTGCCCATCAACATTATGTTTGACCACCGTATCGGCGGCTTCAATGACGTTATTCCCTTCATCAAAAAGCTTGACGAAATCTTCGCAAACCCCGAGTGCATTCACGCATGGTAAATATTTTTGCGGATACACCTGTGTGTATCCGCTTTTTTATTGAATAATTTGTTTTAATAAAGTATAATAGGTAAAAATATTCTTAAGAAAGTGACATTACCATGGAAAAGAAATTTTTTGACCATATCATCCACGGCGGCGACTACAACCCCGACCAGTGGATAAACACGCCCGAAATCTGGGACGAGGATATGCGCCTGATGAAGCTTGCCCACGTCAACAGTGCAACCGTTGCGATTTTTGCATGGTCACTCATCGAACCCAAGGAAGGTGTTTATAACTTCGAGTGGCTTGACACAATTATGGATAAGCTCCACGCAAACGGCATTTCCGCCATTCTCGCCACGCCCTCGGGCGCAAGACCTCCCTGGCTTGCGCAGAAATATCCCGAAGTTCTCCGTGTTGAGGAAAGCGGCATACGCAACGAATTCGGTGTGAGGCATAACCATTGTCTCACCTCACCTGTTTACAGAGAAAAGGTAAGAAACATCAACCGCATTCTTGCAGAAAGATATAAAAACCACCCTGCTCTGAAAATGTGGCACATATCCAACGAATACTGCGGCGAATGCCATTGTGAGCTTTGTCAGCAGGCATTCAGGGATTGGTGCAAGGAATACTACCACAACAACCTCGACGAGCTTAATGAAAAATGGTGGAACGGCTTCTGGGCGCACAGAATGACCGATTGGAGCCAGATTAATTCACCAAAATTCAGAGGTGAAAACCACGTTTCGGCAATGAAACTATGTTGGAACAGATTTGTTTCCGAAAGCCACATTTCTTTCTATGAAAACGAAATCGCTCCTCTGCGTGAAATAACCCCTGATATTCCCATCACTACTAACTTTATGAAGCTTTATGACGGCATCGATTATCAGAAATTTGCCCAAAAGCTTGACCTCGTTTCGTGGGACAACTATCCCGGTTGGGATAAGGGAAGAAATCTTGACGAGGCTCTTGAAACCGCTTTTGTGCACGATGCTTTCCGCTCAATGAAAGACGGTCAACCCTTCTTTATGATGGAAAGCACACCCTCTCTTGTAAACTGGCACAATGTCAATAAACTCCCCAGACCCGGTATGCAGGAGCTTTCTTCAATTCAGGCGGTTGCCCACGGCGCAGACAGCGTGCAATATTTCCAATGGAGAAAAAGCAGGGGCGGCCACGAAAAATACCACGGTGCGGTTGTCGACCATTGCGGCCACGAAAACACCCGTGTTTTCAATGACGTTGCCCGTCTTGGTAAAAACCTCGAAAAGCTTGATTCCGTTGTGGGCAAATACACAAACAGCAAGGTTGCCGTTATCTATGACTGGGAAAACGGCTGGGCTGTCAAGCATTTCTGCGGCTTCAACAACGTCAATCGCAGCTATTCCGACGAGTGTATGAAGTGGTATAAACCGTTTCTTAACAAAGGTATTGCCGTTGACGTTATCCCGATGGATGCAGATTTTTCAAAATATGACCTTGTTATCGCTCCGTTTTTATATATGCTCAAAGACGGCACGATTGAACGCATAGAAGAATACGTAAAAAACGGCGGTCACTTTGCTGCAACCTATCTTTCAGGTCTTGTTGATACGGATGACCGCTGTTATCTTGGCGGTTTCCCTGCAGGCAGACTCAAGGATGTTTTTGGCATATGGCACGAGGACACAGATGCTTTGCCCGAAGGTATAAAGAATGAAGCAACCTTTAACGGCAAAACCTATGAAGTTGTTCACGTTTGTGATATCATTCACACAAGCGGCGCAACACCGTTGGGCGTATACAAGCACGATTTTTATGCAGGTATGCCTGCCGTAACGGAAAATTCATTCGGCAAAGGTAAGGCATATTATGCCGCGTTCAGAAACGATGGCGAATTTGCAGCTGATTTCTGCGCAAAGCTCATTGAAGATGCAGGCATAATGCCCGACACCGCAATCAAAGCTGAAAGCGGCGTTTTAATCCGCAAAAGAGGTAACTGCATTTTCATTATGAACTTTGCAGAGTGTGAAAAAACCGTTGCACTTGACAGAGAATATGCCGATATCATAAAAGGCGGCACTGTCAGCGGCAAAGTTTCTCTGCCCGTTTGCGGCTACATTATTATTGAATAGAGTGATATTATGGAAAAATATATAGACCTGCATACACACTCGCTGATGAGTGACGGCTCAATGACACCTGCCGAGGTTGTCAGAGAAGCAAAAAAAGCAGGGCTTGCCGCCATCGCACTCTCTGACCACGATACGGTTGACGGCGTGAGAGAGGCTATGGCGGAAGGTGAAAAAATCGGCATTGAGGTTGTGCCTGCAATTGAGTTTTCGGTGCAATCCGAAACAGAAACCCACATTCTCGGCTACTACATTGATATCGAAAACCCGAAGCTTCTCGAAACCTTGCAAAAGGTTATTGAAACACGGCGATTCCGTAACCGCGAAACCTGCCGCAAGCTCAACGAACTGGGATTTGACATTACTCTTGCCGAAGCAGAAGCAATAGCACCCAATGACTTTATCGGCAGAGCACATTTTGCAAAGCTTCTTGCCGACAAAGGCTACACCAAAAGTGTAAGTGAAGGCTTTAAGCTCTACCTTGAAAACGGCAAATATGCATATTGCGGCAAACAGACTCTCACAGACGAAGAGGCTGTACGCCTTATCAAAGATTGCGGCGGTGTTGCCTGCATTGCCCATCTGCACCTGACCAAAAAGAGCGATGATGAACTCCGTGCGTTTTTAACAAGGCTTAAAGCCTGCGGTCTTGACGGCATTGAGGGATATTACACCGATTACACCCACGAAATGCAGGCAAAGTATCATGCTCTTGCCGCTGAATTGGGTCTTATTCTATCGGGCGGCACGGATTTTCACGCAAAAATGAAGCCTCACATCAGCATTGGCACAGGTCTCGGCAACCTGAAAATACCCTACTCTTTGCTCGAAACCATAAAACTGTACAAAAGATAAACCATTTGTCCGTTTGTTAATATTGTATTCATATTTTCTGTACGATTGAACAAATATTGCAAACGATGAAATGCTATTTTGGAAAATTTAATCTTGAAATCTGCTTGATTTTCTGGTATAATGCTTCCTTGGGTTTTGCAAAAAACCTGTGCATGAAGCCTATCGAATATCAAGCAGCTTTGTTTTTAAGGAGAATTTTTTAAGATGGTATTAGGATTAAAAGTTTTATCAACGGTGATGTCATTACTCATCGTTTCAATATCAGAAATCACCCCGTGGGTTTTCTCGAATGAAAACGCAACAGATCATTCAGTTATTCTTGATGCAGCCTGTTTTGACTCTGTTCATGCTCTTCCTTCCAGCACGCTCATCGCCATTGAGCGCAACGAAGCAGAAGCAGCAGCAGAAGTACCTGCGCAGGAAATCACAGAGCCCGTAACCGAAATGCTTTCAGATGAACTGACATTTGTTTTTAAAGAAACGGTTACAGAGCCCGAAGCAACCACCCCTGCTCCCGAAACAACCACTTCACTTGCACCCATTGAAGCCACAGAAGAAACCACCGAAAGCGCAACAATTGAAGAAACCGAACTCGATACATTCAGACAGCCTGAGCCCGTTAAAATCGGTAAAAAAGACAGTATGCTCTGGCCTGTTGCAAGCGATTCTCGGGTTGTTGCAGGTTTCCCCTACTATGAAAGCGGTGCGGCTCACCACGGTGTTGATATCTTTGTTATCGGACCCGACGGTCAGACTCGCGACGGCAACGGAAACAGCCTTTCTTACGGTGAAAAATTCCGCGCGGCAAGATCCGGTGTTGTTGTTGAAGTTCGCAACAACGGCGAATGGAACACAGGTTACGGTAATTATTGCATAATAGACCACGGCGACGGTGTTCTTACCCTTTATGCTCACGCAAAAACCGTTTATGTTAAAAGAGGCGAAAAGGTTTCACTTGGTCAGACTCTCGGCGAAATCGGCGGCACAGGTAACGCAACCGCCCCCCATCTTCATTTCGAGGTCAGACTCGGCTCTGTCGGCAGTCTTACAAGAGTTGACCCCATGGATTACATAACCAAGCCCGAATAAATTCAGGTCTGCATCGGCAACAGCCTTTGCAGACTTTTTTATTGTGTTGAATTATCTGTAGTTTTGTGATATAGTTTATTTATAAATTAAGTACGGAGATTTTGAAATGAAAAAAAGGATTTCAAGCATTCGTATTATAGCCTTTGGCTATATGCTTTTTGTTTTGGTCGGCGCATTGCTTCTGACACTACCGTTTGCCTCAAAGAGCGGTCAGAGTGTCGGCTTCCTTAACGCACTTTTCACTGCAACTTCATCATCCTGCGTTACGGGTCTGATTGTTCTTGATACGGCAACCACCTGGAGCTTTTTCGGTCAGGCGGTTATTATTTGCCTTATTCAGGTCGGCGGTCTGGGATTTATGACAATAGCAACAATGTTTTCAATTTTGTTCAAACGGCGTATCGGTCTGCGTTCCAGAATGACTATGGTCGAAAGCATAAACACCGACAATCTCGGCAGTATTATGAGCCTGACAAAAACAATCGTCACAGGCACGGCAATAATTGAGAGCACCGGAGCATTGATTCTGGCCACCCGATTTATACCCGAATTCGGCATAGGCAGAGGTATATGGTATTCCGCCTTTCATTCCGTATCTGCATTCTGCAACGCGGGGTTTGACCTTATGGGTGTCTACGAGCCATATTGCTCTCTCACAAAACACGCTGATGATCCGGTTATCAACGTCACGGTTATGGCTCTTATTACAGTCGGCGGCATCGGATTTTTTGTTTGGGACGATATTCACAAAAAACGTCTTAACTTTAAAAAATATGCTCTCCACACAAAGATTGTTCTTGTCGTTTCATCAATCTTAACCGTTGGCGGTGCTTTGTTCTTTCTTATCTTTGAAAGAAATCACACAAACGCAGGTCTCGGCTTCGGTCAGAGTGTTCTCAACTCCTTCTTTGATTCTGTAACCGCCAGAACTGCCGGATTCAACACAACCGACACAGCTGCCCTTTCTTCCGCCGGCAAAATGCTTACCGTTTTTCTTATGTTTATCGGCGGCTCGCCCGGTTCAACCGCAGGCGGTATGAAAACAACAACCCTTGCCGTTATTGCAATTTCCACCTTCAACGGTATGCGCCGCAGACAATCAAAGAGTATTTTCGGCAGATGCCTTGAGGATGATGCCATTCACAAAGCAAGCTCCGTTGCATTTACCAATATTACGCTTGCTCTCGCAGGCATTGTTCTTATCTGCGCCTTTCAGCCGTCACTTGACGTTACGGATATTATTTTTGAGGTTGCATCCGCCATCGGCACTGTCGGAATGACAACGGGCATAACCCGTGAGCTTGTCACAGCATCAAGAATCATTATTATTTTTCTTATGTATTGCGGCAGAGTCGGCAGCGTTTCATTTGCACTTGCACTTATGGAACCGCGAACGGTGCCACCCGTTAAGAATCCAAAAGAAAGAATCACAATCGGCTAAAATATTTTTACAGGAGAATTAATATGAAATCTTTTCTTATAATCGGTCTGGGTCATTTCGGAACTCATCTTTGCAAAAGTCTTGCAAAAACAGAATGCGAAATAATGATCGTAGATAAAAACGAAGCCGCTGTTGAAGAAATGATGCAATATGCAGACAGTGCCAAAATCGGAAACTGCACAAACATCGAAGTTCTTAAATCCTTTGATATACCTTCGTTTGATGCTTGTTTTGTGTGTATGGGCGAAAATTTTCAGAACAGCCTTGAAATCACAAGCCTGCTGAAAGATTGCGGTGCCAAAAAAGTAATCACCAAAGCTGATCGCGATATTCAGGAAAAGTTTCTGCTTCGCAACGGTGCAGACGAAGTGATTTATCCCAATAAAAATATGGCTGAACGCTATGCGGTCAGAGAAAGCTGTGAACACATTTTTGACTATATCAGCCTTGACAGTGACTATTCGATTTATGAGATTGAAGTTGCAGACCGTTGGGTAGGCAAAACCGTTCAGGAACTCAATTTCCGCGTAAAATATAATCTTTCCGTTCTCGCAACCAAAAGCAACAACAAACTGACTCCCGTTATTTCAGGCGATTGCCGCTTTAATAAGAACGAGCATCTTCTGGTTCTGGGTACGCTCAAGGATGTTCAGAAGGCTACAAAATAAAGTTTGACAAACAGCTCATAATATTGTAGAATTTATTATGCAATAAAAAAATATTGGAGGTAATTATTATGGTTTTAGCTGCTGTCGGCAAAAACGGCACAGGCAAGGATTTCTTCCTTGAATATGTTGCAAAAACTTACGATTTCCCTATGATTTCAATTGGTGACGTTGTCAGAGAGCTTGCTGCAAAAGACGGCCTTGAGCTCACAAGAGATAACCTTCACGCAACATCCAAGAAGTATATGTCTGAAAACGGTCAGACCTTCTTCCCTGAGATGATTGTAAAGAAGATTAAGGAATCAGACAGCCCCAACTTCCTTGTTTCGGGTATCCGTCCTCCCTCAGATATCGAGGTTTTCAAAAAGGCATTCGGCGATAAATTCGTTCTTGTTGATGTTGTTATCAGCGACGACGAAGTACGTTACCAGAGAATGCTTGCCAGAGGCTCAGAAAGAGACGGCAAGAGCGTTGAAAAGCTTCGCGAAAACGACATTCACGAAGAAGAAATCTTCCACACCAGCGAAAGCGAAAAGATGGCTGACTACATTATGAAGAATGATGGTACGGTTGACGATTTCTACGCAGGCGTTAAGGATTTCTACGATAACTATCTTAAGGCAAAGCTTGACTAAAAAGCAAAAATCCGCTGCTCTTACGGGCGGCGGATTATTTTTGTTCCGTTATGATATCACATTTTTCTTTTATGCCGAAATGTGCAAAATAGTTGTTTTCCATTGGTATCCATTTTTCTTTGAACACCCCAAGCTTTTCTTCACCGTTACGTTTAAGAATGCGTTCCAGCCTTGTGGAAAGCGGTGATTCAACGTAAATACACAAATCATAGTCAACATCCAGTGACGGGTGCATAGAGTATGACCCCTCAATAATGATAACCCCGACAGGGACAGCCGTCTTTTTTTCTGCAATACGTCCCTCGGAGCAACGGTAAACACCGTATGCAAACTCTTTTCCCGAAGCGATTCCGTCTGCAACCTCCTCTTTAAACCGTTCATAATAAACGTTGCCGCCCGGCTGTGCAAGCCGCTCGGGTGTTTTCATTTCAAACGGCAAAAAGAAATCGTCAGTGTGAATCACCTGCGCACCAACAGCCTGTGCGAGTTTTTCTGCAAGAGTGGTTTTGCCCGATGCGCACGGTCCGTCAATGCCGATGAGCACAAGTTTTTTCTTCGATTTTATCTGATTGATTTTCTCAATTATTCTATCCATAATACATTTAATAAAGCCCCGACGGAATGTCGGGGCTTTTGGGTTATCAGTTTGCTTCTGAATTTGCGTTGAACTCGTCAACCTGGCTCTGCATAAGTGCTCTTCTTTCACGAAGCTCTGCATACATTCTGTCTCTCTTTTCACCGCTGAGGTCATAGAAGAACTTGGGAATGATGCTCAGGATGCCTGTGATAACGGGAAGAAGTGTGCACATCCAGAAGAGAGCGTGACGTGCTTTGACTGACTGGTTACCCTGTGTTGCGTTGATATCATAACCAACTGCACTAAGAAGAAGGGGCTGAATGGTATTCTTAATAGTATTAACGCCCTTGGTAACAACGTCTTTGGCAACGCCGGTCATACCCTCTGATCTGAAGCCGTTCTTCCACTCACCGTAGTCGATAGCTTCGTTACGCATTTCATTGGGAATAACACTTCTGAGACCCCAGAAGAACATCCAGAGAGTTTCGCGAATCATAAATGCGGGAATCATAACCGCAATGTTTTCATAACCCCTCTTGGTCTTGGTGTTAATCAATTCACCTGCGGCATAAACGCCGAGCATTAATACGCTGTCAACGTGCGAGCTGGCAATCCAAAGAGCCTTTGTTGAGAACTTGGAGCGAGCCCAGGGAACGTATGAGTAAGAGATAGGTGAAACAACCGCACCGGGAATACCAACGATTGTTGACATTGAAGCAAGGTTAAGTACGTTGATATAATAAAGGTTTGTACCCAGACCAATGCTGAATGAGCCGAGGATTTCCGAAAGAGTGATAAGAAGCAACGGTTTATTGGTAAGAACCGACTTGATACCGCTTGTGATAGCAGGACGGTCAACCGTCTGCATAACTCTTTCTTTTGCAACAAAGGCATAAACCAAAGCAAACAAACCGGAAACTACTGTTGTAATAACACCGCCGATAACAAACATTCTGTTATAGCCTGCCTGATATGCCGCGTTGTTTGTAATCTCAAGAGCCTGGTTGGCGGGGCTGTTGATATAAAGGTCGATGATGAAGCCCATAAGGATTTCAGGAGCCTTTTCAACGAAACCGGAAAGAAGGTTCGCCGACGATATAAGACGGGTTCGGTCAACAATATTCGGTGTAATTGTCGCCGTCATACCTGTTCTTACAATCGTAATAAGCGATCCTGCAAGGTTACTGAATATCTGTAAGAAAAGATACGGCATAAACCTTGCCATATTTGAACCGATACCCTGTGTGCCCAGGAACAAAGGAAGGGACCAATAAATAACCGAAATAAGAACGCCGGGAATTGCATAAACAACAAGCCAGGGCTTGAACTTACCCCAACGTGTTCTTGTTCTGTCAACGATAGCGGCAAGAAAAAGGTCGTTGATAATATCCCAAACACCAATAATTGCGTTGGTGAGCGACTGAAGGCTGAGGCTGATTCTGAGGATATTGATTCTGAAAATATCGTCATACTTACCTATGTTGAAGCTTTGTGCAATATCGTCAAGGATATATGCCATAGTCTCTTTTGAGCCGACGTAGCGTCTGTCTCTGTAGGCAAGATTTCTACCCTGTTCTTCAGTCTGAACAGCAGTATTTGACTCTGTTGCCATATCATCTCTCCTTATCTTAAAAATTATTTAATTAAGTTTACCACATTATAAATGATATTTCAACCGCATAAATTTTTTTCATTAATATTGCACAGGTTTGGGGTCATTTTTTTGGTTATAAAATCAATCTTTTGTTTGTTTTTGCATTATGATGCGCACTATCCGAATTAAAACTGCCCTTACGTCATAAAATATCTGTGAGGTGACAGAAATATGCTCAAAAAACTTAAACCGTTTATTGTTTCGGTTGTGATTGCACTTGCCGTTGGCGGTATTTCCGCTGCGGTAACAAGCGGAAGTATGGATATCTATTCTAAAATTAACAGACCGCCGCTTTCACCGCCGTCAATTCTTTTCCCGATAGTATGGACTATCCTTTTTACACTTATGGGTATCAGCGCCGCACTTGTGTGGCAATTCAGAAATGAAAAACCCGACGATGTGCGCAACGCCCTGATTGTTTACGGCGTAAACCTTGCCGTGAATTTTATCTGGAGCCTGATTTTCTTCAATATGCAAGCGTATCTTTTTGCTTTTATCTGGATTATTCTGCTGCTTGCGGTCATTGTGGCAATGATCATCCTTTTCAAAAGAGTCAGCCCTCTTGCGGCTTATCTGCAAATCCCCTATCTTCTGTGGGTATTCTTTGCCGCATATCTTAATTTTGCAATCTATCTGCTCAACAGATAGATTTTCCAATAAGCAATAAACCTTACAGCAGGCAAAGGAGGTCGCATAGTGCGGCCTCTTTTTTTATTCATTGAACCGGCAACACCAAATCTGCCGCAAAACAGATTCTGCAACAAAGAAAGGACCGCCATAAGGCAGCCCTTTCAGAGAGAGATTATATTTAAAATCAAACAAGATGGTCCATAAGTTCAGCTGTATTACGTGCGATTACCGCAAAGGTATAGAACCAGTCGCTTGTGGTTTCGCTGAAGAAATATTTTACGTTGCCGAGTGCGCCGGGAATTGAGTCAGCTCTGAAAATATAGCCGAAATAAATGCCCATCCACTCAAATGTCATACTGATTTTTGCCATATTTTTTGCGTGATACAGTATAAGGTCCTCAAAAACTGTTGATTCTCTTATATCGCACACTTCATTTACAAACTCAACGTCTGCAATGCTGGCAACAAAGCACAATTCGCCGTTTTCATTAACATCATAATACGTTGATACCCACATACCGTTTTTAAGCTCGGAATAATCGGAGAAATTGTCAATAACTTCTGTTGTGCCGTCTGTGTATGTGATTGTCATACCCTCGTCGCCCATTGCGCCGTTAATGAATTCTCCGTCGTAGCAGCAAATGAGTTCTGTATAAAGTTCAAGGTCGTTGATTTCGATTTTTGCGATAACATCTTTAACATCAATAAGTTTTACGGTTTCTGCCTGTCTGTAGGGGAATGCGTAATATCCGAGTTCAACGTTATATTCGCCCTTGGTAAGCTCTTCGTCTGTGAAAACCAGAATGCTTACATAGTCTGCGGTTACATCTGTGCCGTTTTCAAACTTAACAGTCAGGTTTTCTGTCTCAAAATAGTAGTCGCCTATTTCATAATCGTATTCATTCTTGTAGATATTGCTGTTAATGGTAAGGTTGCTGAGCATATCTTCATCAAAAGCAAACTCAGTAATATCGCCCAGGAAATCAATGCTTATTTCTTCTGAAGTGCCTATATAAAGGTCAATGCCGATAATGTGTTCGCCTGCTTCAAGATAATAAACTTTTGTTTTGAAATTCTGTGAGTAGAAAGCATCTTTTGAGTAATAATAAACACCGTTTTCGTACTTTCCGGGAATGCCGGTCCAGCAGGAATCTGTTGTGTTGACCGCATAATAACCGGTTTCTTCTGCTTCAAAAATGCAATATACGAAATCGTCTTCTTTTTCGCCAACTAACTTAACTGCATCCGCACCTACTACTATTTCGCCTTCATAGGTGTAAACTAAATTTTCATCACCCTCATAGAAACACCACTCGATGTCCGCCGGGGTTGATGCGAATGCGGTTACCGTACCGCAAAGCATCATAAGTGCCAGAAAAATTGCCGCTGCTGTTTTGATTGTTCTTTTCATAGTGATTCTCCTCTTTATGTTTTATTGTGCGTGTTTTGGTGCACGCTGTTTTTTGCTTACAAGCTCATTATATGGCGCTTGTTTTTGTCGCCGTAATCCGTATTTTACCTGCCCTCTTTGCCCAAGATGAACGATGAATAATTCATTTCCCTCGCCGTTTTCTCATAACAATTCTCCTCAATAAAATAGTCACAGAATTCTCTTACGGGTGCATAATATCACGCATTTCTGCGCTTGTAAACACCAAAAACCGAATTGAAATCAATCTGTAAACACTTGTAACTTTCGAGTTAAAAACTTGTAATAATCCACGTTTGTTGTTTACAAATCCGTTTCACTCCAAGGCAGGTTTTTCACAATCCATCCACAACCGTTGCCCCCTCTCTGACGTCAGATTTAAGCCGGCGTTTTTGCCTTTCATCTTTAAGACGAATCAAAACCAGAGTTGGTCTATGAAAAACGTAAATTTTCTTCCAATTATTCGAATTGTATGCTACAATAAGTAAAGGTATAATAAATAAAACTTTGTCGGAGATGAAAATTATGAAAAAGCCTCAAAAAGCGGCAATCGCAATCGGTTGCATTGTGCTTGCAACGGTTATCGGTGCAGGCTCGTGGCAGCTTTCGGTGCGCCAAAAGTCAAAAGCATATAATCTTATCACGCTTGATACCTCTGACCTGCCCACACCTGTTGCGGCACCTGAAACCGAATCTTATATTCAGCTCAGCGAAGTGAGAATGCACTATGCGGTCTACGGAAAAGACAAATATCCGCTTATTCTTGTCCACGGCAACGGCGGCAGCAAAAACTCGCTTGCAGAAGCAGCAACATACCTGGCAAACGATTTTACCGTTTACGTTATCGAAAGCCGCTGCCACGGTCAGAGCAGTGACCCCGGTAAAATTTCATATGACCTTATGGCAAAGGATATCAAAGAATTCATTGAGGCTATGGGACTTAAAAAGCCCTATCTTATGGGTCACAGCGACGGCGGTATCAATGCAATCACTGTCGCTTATACATATCCTGACCTGCTCGGTGGTATTATTTCCTGCGGAGCAAACTCAACACCGCAGACCTTCAAGCCGTATTTTACAATCGGTGTAAAAGTTCTTGACCTTTTCAAACCCGACAAATTAAACGACATGATGCTCACTTTGCCGCAATTCACCGAAGAAAAGCTTGCAAAAATCACTTGCCCGACATATATTGTTGCAGGCGAATTCGACATTATGTGGCTTTCAGACAGTGTGTTTCTCCACCAAAACATAAATGAAAGCAAAATCGCCATCATCAAAGGCGCAAATCACTCGTCATATATTTCGCAGGACGGCAAACAGGCATACGTGCTTGCCCGTGACTTTTTCTCAAGCTTGAAATAATTGTCGGATATGATATAATTAACCTGTAACAAGGAAATCGGTGCTGAAAAATGAAAATAATCTCTCTGGTTGAAAACACTTCCGTTTTGCCCGATATCGACGCAGAGCACGGACTTTCACTTTATATTGAAACAGAAAACCTGAAAATCCTGTTTGATATGGGGCAGACAGGGCTTTTTGCCGATAACGCTGTTAAGCTCGGTGTTGATTTGTCTGCGGTTGACGTTGCAGTTTTGTCGCACGGACACTATGACCACGGCGGCGGATTGAAAAAGTTTCTTGAAATAAACGGTAAAGCTCCCGTTTATCTTCACAAATGCGCCTTTGAGCCACACTATAACGGCACTGAAAAATATATCGGGCTCGACGTTTCTCTCGAAAACAGCAGCCGACTTGTTTTTGTCGAGGGTACGACAAAAATCGGAAACGGTCTGACTCTTTTTGACTGCAATGCAAACAAGCCGTCATATAATCTCGGCAGTTTCGGACTTAATGTCAAAGAAAGCGGTACGTTCATGCCCGACGATTTCAGACACGAGCATTACCTGCTTATTGAAGACAATCAAAAGCGTGTGCTCATCAGCGGCTGCTCACACAAGGGCGTTCTTAACGTTGCGCAGTGGTTTGATGCAGACGTTATTATCGGCGGCTTTCATTTTTCAAAGCTGCCGCTTGATGAAAAGCTTGCAGGATATGCAGATGAGCTGAACAAACACAAAGCAACGTTTTATACCTGCCACTGCACAGGTGTTGAGCAATACGAATTTATGAAAACCCGTATGGAAAGGCTTTGTTATCTTTCCGCAGGGCAAACCATTGAAATATGAAAGGAAAACAGATATGAGAATAGCAGTTACATACGAAAACGGAGAAGTTTTTCAGCATTTCGGTCACACGGCTGAATTTAAAATTTATGAGGTTGACGATAACAACCAAATCGTTCGCACCGACGTTATCGGCACAGGCACAAGCGGTCACAGTGCCCTTTCGGGTATGCTCTCGGCAATCGGAGTCAAAACCCTTATCTGCGGCGGAATCGGCGGCGGCGCTCAGGTTGCGCTCGCAAACGCAGGCATAAAGGTTTACGGCGGTGTTAAGGGCGATGCAGACAAAGCCGTTGCGGATTTCCTTTGCGGCAAACTCAGCTATGACCCCGAAGCAAGATGTGACCACCATGACCACCACGGTGCAGACCACGAATGCAGTGAACACGGCTGCGGCGAACACAACTGCCATTAATTGATAAAGAGAAAAAGGAGAAAGAAAAATGAGCGTTGAATTAAAAAGAACCTACGTTCCGTTCAATGAATGGAAAGAAAAGTCAAAACAGACCGAATACACAGAAAGCACTCCCCTGCTTGCCGATGACGGCACTCTGCTTGCAAAGGGTTGGGCAAGACGCAACGTTTTTGAATATGACCGCAACAAAGTCAAAACAGGTCTCACAAGCCGCAAGGAATGGGATTTTTATAACATTCAGAATGACGAAATGCAGCTGCTTATCAGCTTCGCAAACATCCATATCGGCGGCTACGTCGGCGTAAGAGTTGTTAACATCAAAACAGGCGAAGTTATTATTGATTCAAACGAATATTTCCTTGGCACAAACAAATACGTTCCGCCCGCAAAGGGTGACGTGCCCAACCGATTCACCGATAAAATCGGCAAAACCATGTTTGATTTCAACACAATGGAAAACGAAAGAACACTCTGGATAAGAAAGCCTTACAAGGGCAAAATCGTTGAGTGCGACATAAGCATGGATATTATGCCCGGTCTTGAAAACATAACCACAATTTTTCCCTTTGACGAGGATAAAACCCGTTATTTCATGACCACAAAGCAGTTCTGTATGCCCTGCGGCGGCACGCTTAAATGGGGCGATTACAAATATGAATTTTCAAAAGAAAACACTTTCTGCGCCCTCGACTGGGGCAGAGTAAACACCATTCACAAAATGGTCTGGTACTGGGGCAACGGCTCAACCTACGTTACCGATGCCGAGGGTCAGAAGCACCTTGTGGGCTTTGAAATCACCTGGGCAATCGGCAACGAAAGCCACGCTACCGAAACCTGCATTATCTATGACGGCAAGGTTCACAAATTCGGCGCCGTTGACGTTGAAAAATTCCCCAAGGACAGATACCTTGAGGAATGGAAGTTTGTTTCGGAGGACGGCAGATTCAATATGACGATGAAGCCGACC
>JAZNBM010000035.1:0-6212 GCA_045587045.1 Acutalibacteraceae bacterium
CATTCGCTGCAGAAAACAGGTCTGTCCTCACGCGGCTTAAAGGGAACCTTTGCAACTCCACCGCAGGAATCGCAGGTTGCTTCAAACCACTCACGCTCGCCACGAGTTGCATTTTTGCGTGCATCTCTGCAAGCCTTGCAACGCTGGGGCTCGTTTACAAAGCCTTTTTCGGCATAGAATTCCTGTTCGCCGGCTGTGAAAACGAATTCGTTGCCGCATTCCTTACAGATGAGAGTTTTGTCTTCGTACATGATTTTAACCTCGCTTGAAATATTTTTTCGCCCTGGACGGAATCGCACCGTCACCTTTGATGAACAACGCTCTGCTTTAAGCTACGGGGGCATATCTGAAACTTCCTGTGGAAGAATCATATTTTTGAACGGATTTTTTTTCGGATTCTCTGCAGTGCATTGTCAACGGCCTTTTCGCTGCAATCAAGCGAAAGTGCGATCTGTGCATAGCTCTTATCGTGAAGCCGAAGCTCGATAACCTTTTTTTCGAAATCTGAAAGACCTCCGTCAATCAGATTTTTCAAGTGTTCGGAACCGTATTTGTCGGAAACAATATTGGCAGGGTCATCGCTGCGTGAGAGGAGATTGTCGGTTTCTTCTTCAATAGAAACAGCGTTTGTGAGAGCTGCGTTTTTGTGATTGAAATTGGCTCTTACGGCAGAAACGATGCGGTTATTGATGCAGATTTCTGCGTATGCTTTAAAAGGAACGCCTTTTTCAATTTTGAAGCTTTTAACAGCATCAAGAAAACCGAGCATACCTTCCTGGACAAGGTCTTCTGCCGAAAGACGGGGACTGCCGAGCTTGCTGGCTTTTGCCTTGGCAACGGGCATAACCTTTGAAATGAGCAGAGCCATTGATTCGTCGTCGCCGTCAGCAGCGAGAGCGGCAAGCTCTTCGTCGGTTAAATTTGTCTTTGTATATTCGGACATTATAAGACCTCACAGAATCCTCTTGTGAATAATAATAAGCTAAATTTTGAATTTTGTCAACAATTATTTATCCTAAATTAGAAAATATTTTTGTTAATAGTGAACAAAAAGTGCAAAAAATCTATATCTTGTGCAATTTCTGCTCGAAAACGCTATTTTTCACTCACGGAAAAAAGAGAAAAGTTTGCAGATAAATTATTTTCGAAGGCAGAAAAAAGCAAGGCTTGCATCGGTTAATACCTCTGCAAGCCTTGCTGTTATTCAATAGTAGTTAATCGCTGTTTTTGCGTTCTGCAATTTCTTCAACCATTTCTCTCTGTCTTTTCTCTGTGATTGTGTAGAAGAACATGGGAATTGCGCAAGCAAACATACTTACAGCACCTGAAATAACAAGAACAGCCCACAGCTTGTTGCCGTCTGTTACCTCATATGTAGCTGTGTCGATACCTGCAATGCTAACTGAAAGAACGCCGATGAATGCGCCGACAGCCATACCGATTTTGTTGATAAGGGTCTGCATTGCAAAGCAGATGCCTTCGCCTCTTTCGCCTGTTTTCCACTCGAGGTAGTCAACGGTGTCGCCGATCATAGCATATGTAATGATGTTATTAACGCCCTGAGGAATGCCAAGGAGAACGAGACCGATTGCGCAAACAATGAGCTTCCAGGGCTTGTCATAGCCTACAAAATACATTGCAGTCATAATAACGCCGCCGAAGATGTGAACAGCTATGTAAGACCATTTTTTGGTGAATTTCTTTGACATCCAGGGAACGAGGATTGAAGCAACAAGACCGCCGGGAACAACAAGCAGCGTTATGATGCCGTAAAGACCTTCGTTCTGAAGAATATATTTTGCGAAGTAAAGACCGCCTGTGTAAGAATAAACCATTCTTGCACCGCCGAGAACGCCTGAAAGAACGATAAGAAGAAGCTCTTTGTTCTTGAAAAGGAGTTTGATGTTATGACCGAATGAGGGGGGATTTTCTTCTGAAGTAAAGCGTTCTCTTGTGTGCTTGAAGCCGTAGAAGAACATGGGGATAGCAGCGATAACAAGAACAACAGCGCAAACGAAATAAATCCACTTAAGTGTTTCTGCGTTTGCGATTTCCGAACCGACTTTAACGGTACCAACAAAGGTCTTTGCTGCTGCTGTTTCTGTAATTCCCTGATTTGCAACCATATTTGCAATGGCATCTTTTTTATGAATCAGAATTTCGGCTATGTCACTTTCGGTATATTTGAACTCTTCGGTAAGAGCGCCGGTAATCATAGGAACAAAAATGGTAACGATACCTGCGCCGACTGTGCAGAACATACGGGCAACGGTAAGAATGTTACCTCTTGTTTCGGTATTGTTTGTAAGGCAGGTTGAAAGGCCCCAATAAGGAACGTCTGCGATGGTGTAAACAACACTCCAGATAACGTAAACAATGCCGATGATTGTGAATGTACGAACAGCGGAAGTGTTATTAAGTACGTTTGCAGGGTTGAAAACGGGCAGGAAGCAAGCAATTGTCATAATGCCGATAGGGAAAGCCATCCACTTGAGATAAGGGCGGCATTTGCCCCATTTTGTTCTGGTTTTATCAACAACAGAACCCATGATGGGGTCATTGAGGGCATCAAAAACTCTTGCGCCGAGCATGAGAATTGCAACGGCGATTGCACCGTCAAAAATACCGATCTTAACGCCTTTTGCACCAAAGAGAAGCGCGTCGGTCATAAAGACGGTGATGTAAGAGCCGATGATGGTGCAGATGAAGTTCTGACCGAAACCGGCAATACTGTAGGCGAGAGCCTCTTTGGGCTGCACACCGTGGTCCGGGGTTGTTCCGAACAGCTTGTGAAGAAATGCAGAGTTCATTTTTCTTCGTCCTTTCTGAAATTTATTTTTTAAATTAAAGACTTATAAAAATCAAGAGCCTTAAAGGATCTCTTGGTTTGCGACAGCAAAAATTTTTCGCATACCTGCATAAGCAGCTTTTCGTCGTCTGCAGGCAGAGAAAAAGAATATATTCTTTCAATCGGGCTTGCGCATATGTGGCGCATTGCGGTTAATACGGTTGGGTTGATTTTAATTCCGCCTTTTCCGCTTGCTCTGCACTGAAGGCAACCTTCGGAAATATTGAAATATATTTCGCCTATCGGCTCCTCGCCGCAGTGAGGGCAGCAAACAAGCTCAGGCATAAAACCTGAAAGTGCAAGAAGCTTCAGTTCTGTAACGGCTTTGAGAAAATCACAGCTTCTGCGCTTTGTTTCGAGCAGATGCAGTGAATTGAGCACAACGCGAAGGATTTCTCTTGCAGGCTCCATTTCGGGCACAAGCTCTGCGCACAGGGCACAGAAATACTGCGCAAGCGAAAGACGTTCAATATCTTCACGCAGACCGAAGAAAACTTCTTTTGCCGTGGCATCGTCAACTATGTAGCTGTCCCTGTTTCTGTAAACGGAAAAATCTCCGTAGCAGAGGGACTGCGTTGCGCCGTGCATTTTACTGTTTATTTTTTTAGCTCTGTTTGCAAAGGCTCTGATTACGCCGTATTCCGCCGTCAGAAGCGTTACAAGGCGGTCACTTTCGCCCGTGTCTGTCACTTTGAGTACCAGAGCGTCGGTAGTCATTCTCATGTTTTTCAGCCTCCGAAGGGACTGCGGCTGCAACGTTGCGGAATTCAAGATAATCCCCGATTGCGCCTGATTTTGAAAATTTACGCCAAGCCTGCGATTTATCCATTATGCTTCGCCTCCCGTTTATAAGTTGCCCTGCAAAAAGGGTTTTATAGACGGAAGAAAACGGAATTAATCCAGACCGAAATTATGAATAAGACCTTCTCTGTTTCGCCAGCCTTCTTTGACCTTGACCCAGCATTGAAGATTAATTTTGCACTGGAAAAAGCTCTCCATATCGGATCTTGCTCTGGTAGAAATCTTTTTAAGCATATCGCCCTTTTTACCGATGATGATGCCTTTGTGTGATTCTCTTTCGCAATATATGGTTGCTTCAACGTCCATGATGTCGCCTGTGGGTCTTTCACGCATTTTTTCAATACTTACGGCAACACCGTGGGGCACCTCTTTATCAAGAAGCAGAAGCATTTTTTCTCTGATAATTTCGCCTGCAAGCACTCTTTCGGGCTGGTCGGTGAGAGTGTCGTCAGGGAAGAAATGAACGGATTCGTAAGAGAGCTTTTTGAGCTCATCTATAACGATATCAACGTTTTCTTCTTTGAGCGCACTTACGGGCACAACTGCTTCAAATTCATAAACCGATGAAAAAGCAAGAATCTTTTCCATGATTTTTTCTTTTTGCTTGACCGTATCAATTTTGTTGACGGCAAGCACAACGGGAGCTTTTTCTGCTTTGAGGCGTTTGAGAAGCTCAAGCTCCGCCTCTTTGATTTCTCCCTCAGGCTCAGTTACGAAAAGACAGGCATCAACACCTGCAATGCCGTCGCCCACGGCTTTTATCATTTTTTCGCCAAGCTTTGTTTTGGGACGGTGATAGCCGGGGGTATCGGTGAAAACAAGCTGTGTTTCGCCGAGAGTGAGCACACCCATAATTTTTGTTCTTGTTGTCTGGGGTTTCTGGGTAACGATGGCTACCTTCTGACCCAGCATTTTGTTAAGAAGCGAGGATTTGCCGACGTTGGGGCAACCAACAATGGCAACGAAAGCTGTTTTAGTCATTTTTGGCTCCTTGTTTTATTCTTCATCATCCATATAATAGCTGGAATTTCTTTTAAGACCCATCTGTGTGAGGACGGTTTCTTCCTTTTCGCGCATACGCACACTTTCAATGCCGCCGTTAACGTGGTCATAGCCAAGAAGATGCAGCATTGAGTGAACGGTCAGAAAACCGATTTCGCGCTGAAGAGAATGACCGTATCTTTCTGCCTGGTCAATGGCGTGGGGGATTGAAATAACAATATCGCCAAGCATTTTTGCGCCTGTGTCAAGATTGGTGTCGTAAACGCCGTCTTCACCTAAAGGGAAAGAAAGAACGTCTGTTGAGCGGTCAATGTTGCGGTATTCCTTGTTGAGTCGCTGAATTTCGTTGTCATCAACAAAGGTGACGCTTATCTCTGCAGGGTCTGCAAAACCTTCCTGAACAAGAACGGCGGTGCAGCAGCGGCGAACAAGCATACGCACACCGGTGGGAATGCTGCATTCGTTCTGTTCGTTTGAAATGATAACTTTTACTTTGCTCATTTTCTGTTGCGTTCCTCCTCCTGCTTTTCATAAGCTTTGATAATATCCTGAACAAGTCTGTGGCGGACAACGTCTTTTTCATTGAATCTTACCGTGCCGATATCCTCGATATTTTTGAGGATTCTGACGGCTTCTTTGAGACCCGAGCGTTTTCCGTCGGGCAAGTCTATCTGTGTGATGTCACCCGTAACAACCATTTTTGAGTTGAAGCCGAGACGGGTAAGGAACATTTTCATCTGTTCGGGTGTGGTGTTTTGCGCTTCATCAAGAATAATGAAGCTGTCATCGAGTGTTCTGCCTCGCATATATGCAAGAGGAGCAACTTCGATATCGCCTCTTTCCTGATGCTTCTGAAAGTTTTCTGCGCCGAGCATATCAAAGAGCGCATCATAAAGCGGACGCAGGTAGGGGTCAACCTTTTGCTGAAGGTCACCGGGCAGGAAACCCAGCTTTTCGCCTGCCTCGACAGCGGGTCTTGTGAGAACTATGCGGTTGATTTCTTTAGCTCTGAAAGCGGTAACCGCCATTGCAACGGCAAGATAAGTTTTGCCTGTACCGGCGGGACCGATGCCGAAGGTGACTGTGTTTTTGCGTATGGTTTCGATATATTTTTTCTGACCGAGTGTTTTAGGCTTAACGGGTTTGCCTTTTGACGTTATGCAAACACAGTCAGCCGCCATTTTGTCGAGCTTATCTTCGTTGCCGTCATTGACAAGAGAAAGAACATAGCGAACGTTCTGATCGCTGAGCGATTCGCCTTTGTTTATAAGGGTGAGCAGGCCGTTTATGGCACGCACGCCCTTCTGAACGTTTTCTGCATCGCCCGTAACCTTGAGCTCGGAGCCGCGGCTGATAACGCCGACGGAAAATTCCTTTTCAATCAGCTTGATATTCTCGTCAAATGAACCGAAAAGGCTTACCGCCTGCTCCATTCTGTCAACATTGATTATCTGTTCAAACACGCAATTGTCACCTCAAGGCATAATTATCTATTATTCATATTAGTATAACACAATATTATCGAAATGTCACTATAAATTTAAATATTATTATTTATAAT
>JAZNBM010000036.1:0-10380 GCA_045587045.1 Acutalibacteraceae bacterium
TCTTGTGTGCAGCAAATATAATTGCGTATTCCGTATTCGTTTGCTCTTTTCTTAAAAACTCAATACCGCAGTACGGCAATATTTGCCTTGTTGCCATATCAAATATAAAGGTTTATAATTTAATTGAAAATATTTTTAAAAAATCTGTTACATTTTGAAAATTTGTTGACTACATAATGAAGAGTTATGAAAGGAGTGAGGATAATGCGTGAAAAGAAGCGTGCGAATGCATTGCTGCAGGAATGCTATAACGAATACCGCATCAAGCTTTTCAACTATTGTCTTTCACGCCTTGACGGTGCACGGGAGGCTGCAGACGACTGTGTGCAGGAGACCTTCATTGTTTTCTATAAAAAGCTTCTCGGCGGAGAAGAATTTGAAAATCCGAGGGCGTTTCTTTATCGGACTGCCGATAACTTTGTGAAACGGCAAAAGCAAAAAGATGCAGCGGAGCTGCGGCACAGCATACCTCTTGGCGAAGCGGAGCAAATAGGCACAACGGATGATGAATACTTATCACGGCTTGAACTGATTGACTATGAGGAATGCGCAAAAATCCTGCTGAATCTTCTGACCGATGAAGAAAAACAAATCTATGATTTGCGCTACGTGCAAAAAAACGGCGTTGAGGAAATAGCGCAAAAGCTCGGAATTTCACGGCCTGCCGCCTCAATGCGGCTTATGAGGATGCGAAGCAAAATTAAAACAATGGTTTATGATTTGAATATTGAAGAGAAAGGAGGCTGACGAAATGATGACGATGACTAAAGAAATACTAATGCACCCCGATTTTCTTTGTGACCTTGCCGACGAGCTTTGCGAAATGCTTGAAGCGCTGATTGATGCGGAGTTTGAAAAAGGCGACGAAACGGATTTTGATTTTATTGATGAATGTGCAGATGCAATCAATGCAATCCGCTCGGGCGACGGGACGCAGATTCTTCCCGTTATTTCACGCAAGGATTTCTTAAAGAAAGTCGGCATCAAGACCGAGAGCAAAATCAAAGTTCTTGTTGCGGCTTGTGCGGCGGTTGCGGTTATCTGCACCGCAGGAACGCAGATTGAAGTTAAAGAAAACGTTACAATTGCGCAGGCATTTTCGGGCATCGTTTCGAATTTGTTTGTTAAAAGCTTTTCAAAAGAAGAAACAACTCAGCCTGAAACAGCCTCAGACGCGCCGCAAACCGAAGAAGCGGTTATAGTTGGCATAAGCATAGAAACAACGGCGGATTTCAAAACGGAATATATTGTCGGCGAAAGCTTCAGCAGCAACGGCTTAAAGGTTTTTGCCGAGTATTCAAACGGCGAGCGCAAGCTTGTTACGGCAAAAAGCTTTGCTTTGAGAATACCCGAAACGTTTGCAGAGAGGGCAGGGTATGAAACGGTTGTTATTTCTGCAGAAGGCTTTGAAGAATTGCTGGAGGTGCGTGTTATTGACGGCATCAAAACACCAAAGCTCAACTCGGTTTACGCATTATTCCCTGAAAATTTCACTTTCACGGCAAAGGATTTGAATAACATCGACCTGTCACAAATGCAGGTCTTTGCGGTTTACAGCAACGGCGAAGAAAAAGAGCTGACCGCAGAGGAATACAATGTTGAAATCGAGATTGAAAAGCAGCTGTTTAAACAGAAAGCAAATATAACCGTCAGCTTTGAAAGCTGTTCCTGCTCGTTTACGGTGTTTAAGGAATAGTGAGATATACTCTCTATAAAAACACACAATCTTAAACACTTTACAGCCGAAAAGGAGGCTATATCATGAAACGAAAGATTTTATCTTTTTTACTTATATTAACATTGATTATAACGGCAATGCCCCTAATGGGCATTGATTTGACAGAGATTATATCACTCAAGGCAGAAGCGGCGACTACAACATTCACTTGGGGTGATTATGAGTGCATAATTATAAATAAAGATGAGGTTGAACTCGTAAATTATTACGGAACAGACACCGAGGTCACAATTCCTTCTGAAATTAACGGAATGCCCGTCACATCAATCGGTGAAGGTTGCTTTAGTGGCAAATATTCCTTTGAAGCTAACAGCGCCAAGCCTCACCCCAATGCAGAGAACAATAACAAGATCACAAAGGTTACCGTGCCGTCTTCTGTTAAAACAATCTGCTTTTTTGCGTTTGGATTTATGGAAAGCCTTAACGAGGTTGTTCTTAACGAAGGTCTTGAAACAATTGAATTTTGGGCTTTTGAAGCTTGCCCCAAACTTTGCGAACTTAAACTTCCCGACAGTCTTGTTTCCTTTGATTTTACCGCTGTAGATAAAACCCCGATTACTGAATTAGTTTTCGGGACAAATCTTAAATCTATTGATATAGAAACTTCTGAATACTCCTATGTAAAAAGAATGGTTTTTAATGCGGATGTTATAACCATTGAAAATATAACCCTTGAACCGGACAAATGTGTCCTGGATGAGATTGTTTGCAACGGACAACTTGAACTTGATACATATTTTAAAATCACAAACAAAGGCACTGTTGGTAAAATTGTGTGCAGCAATGATACTTCCTGGGGTACTATATGTGATATGGGTTATGAAGATATGATTGCTTATTTCAATGATTTGGACGGTATCATTGTTTTTTCGGAAGACGATATACTTCTGAATAATGAACACGAAACCAACGGCTTCAGATACTTTCTTAATGATAAGTCGGAGGCGATTATTTCCCGTTACACAGGCGGTGAGAGCGTTGTTGTTGTTCCTGAATCGCTTGACGGCTATCCCGTAACACAAATCGGTTCTTATGCACTTTCCGCTTTTGTTGTTCCCGAAACTCTCATCACTTCGATAAATCTGCCCGAAACGATAGAATCAATTACTGAACATGCTTTTGAATATAATGAGAATCTTACACAAATCAATATACCGTCAAAAGTAACAACCATTCCTTTTGATTGTTTTCGCGGCTGCGACTCCCTTGAATATATCGAAATTCCCGACTCTGTTAATAAAATTGAAGGCGGAGCGTTCCGATATTGCGAAGGCCTTAAAAGCATTTCCCTCCCCGAAAGTATAACAGAAATCAGTGAAGGCACATTCATGATTTGCAGTTCGCTTGAATCGATTGATATGCCGTGTGTCAGAAAAATCGGAGATGAAGCATTCTCACACTGCTATAAACTTGTAATCACCGAATTGCCCGATTGTCTTACAGAAATCGGCAACTCTGCTTTCCGATATTGCAGATCTCTTGAACGCATTGATTTTTCAAAGGTAACCCATTTCGGGGAGTATGTAATGCATGATTGCTGGAATCTTAAAGAGGTAATTCTTAATGATAACCTTGAAAGGCTCGAAAACGGATTGTTTTTTTCATGCGATAGACTTGAAAAAATTGATCTTCCTTCAAACCTTGTTTATATTGGTAAAGATTGTTTTCGCGGTTCAGGTCTTAAATCAATAACTTTCAACGAAGGACTTAAAACAATTGACCGTTGGGCTTTTGGAGCATGCACTAAACTTTCTGAAGTAGTCTTTCCCGAAAGTCTGGAATACATCTGGAATATTGCTTTTAGTGAATGCGATGCTCTTGAATCAATTACACTTCCCGTTAATTTAAAAATTTTGGGATTTGAATCTTTTGCAAGATGTGATAATCTTACAACCATTTATTTCAATGCGCTTGACTGCAGGGTCTGTGACTCATACAGCGATAAAGGATATATTCCCGGGAACTGGGCACTCGCATCGCCTTTCAATAAAACAAAAATCACCAACATCGTTTTTGGTAAAACCATAACTACAATCAGCAGTGATTCCGGAACCAACGGTACATTTGAAGGATATGACACACTTGAATCAATCACTATTTCGAATACAGTTGAGGAAATCGGTACAGCCGCTTTCAAAAATTGCTCAAACCTCGAAACTGCTGTTATTCCCGATAGCGTTGAAGAAATTGCCGACGATGCTTTTGATGGATGTAACAAGTTGACAATTTACTGCTCCGAAACCTCGTATGCCTATGCCTATGCATCCGCAAAGGGTATTTCCGTAAGCACATTCATTATATCTGCCATATCCAACAAAACCTACACCGGTTATGCTATCAAACCCACCGTGACCGTTTCGATTTCAAACACTATCCTGACAAAAGATGTAGACTATTCCGTCAGCTACTCCAACAATGTAAATGTAGGTCAGGCAACGGTTGCTGTAAGAGGTATAGGCGATTATAAAATGTTTTCAAGCGAAGCTAATTTCACAATCGTAACAAAGCATATTTCCGACGTAAAGGTTGCTTCTGTTGCCGACCAGCCTTACACGGGTCAGGCTGTTAAACCCAAATTAACCGTAACCGACGGCATTATTTATCTTGTTGAAGGTAAGGATTACACCGTTACATATTACAACAACGTTAATGAGGGCAGAGCAACTGTTAAGCTTACAGGCAAGGGCAACTATTCAGGCTTCACAACAACAAGCTTTGCTATTTCGGAGGATGCAAAAGAGCTCAATGCTTTTGAGCAATTTATGGCGAAACTTGAAGACTTTTTTGCAAGATTCTTCTCACAGTTTGCCCGAATGTTCAGATAACTTCATACAATGTCAAAAAGGCGTATCCGTTCGCGGATACGTCTTTTTTTAAAATTTTTTTGATTTTCTTTAGACCAACCGACTTGTTCAATCGTAATAGTAGTGAAAGAACCCGAAACGGAGGTGTGAAATGAATAATGATGTGAAAACAACAAGGGTCAATCTTGACGGCATGCACTCGCTCGACGTTACGGTCAATGAACAGGCAAAAACCGTTGTTGCCGAGCTTGTAACAGGGGACGAAGCAACCTTTATCTATGCCGAAAAATTTGATGCGCCCTGCAACTATCTGCGTACTGCAATCAAAAAAGCGATTCTCTATCTTAACGGAAACGTGCCAAAAACAGAATCGGCTTCACGGAAAACTATGGAAAACAACGTCTTTACTTGAAAGAACCTGCTTATATGTTATAATGTAATTATGATTACATCACAGGTGATGAACTATGGATTATGAAAAAGAAAGAATAAACGGGTTGACACAGAGACTTCAGAACGGCGATAAATCCGCCTTCGATGAGTTCTATAAGCTGACAAGCCCCAAAGCATATTTTATTGCCCTCAAAATAACTCAGAACGAACACGATGCAGAGGATATTTTGCAGGAAAGCTACATAAAGGCTCTTGAAAAGCTCAATGAGATTGACGTTTCGCAAAACGTGATGAGCTGGTTTTGCAGGATTGTTGCAAACAAAAGCAAGGATTTGCTCAAAAGCCGCAAGCCTCTTGTTTTTGAGGACAAAGACGAAAACTTTTTTGAAGAAATTCCCGAAGATAAAACAGAATTCTGCCCCGAAGAAAATCTTAACCAGGAAGAACTTCGGCTTGAGGTTATGGCGGCAATCGATGAACTCACCGATGAAAAACGTGCCTGCATAATGATGATGTATTTCGGCGAAATGAGCGTTAAGGAAATTGCCGAAAGCATCGAAGTTCCCGAAAGCACGGTCAAAAACAGGCTTTACACCGCAAGAAAAGACCTTAAGAATAAGTTTGAAAAGAGCGGAAACGTTATTTTCGGCGCGGCTCTCGGCGGCGTGCTTATCTGGGCGTTGCAGAAAACGTCCGTTACGGCTTCTGCGGCATTTGCGGCAAGTGCGGCTTCCGCCAATATTCTTGCAGGCATCGGAGCTTCGGCGGCTTATTCCGCAGTAACAACGGCATCGGCTTCTGCGGCAGTGGCAACAACCGCAACCGCCTCGGGTGCAACTACGGCAGCCGCAACAACAGCTGCTGCGGCAACCTCAACGGCGGCAACAACCGCAGCTGCAACGGCAACCGGAATCGGCGCTAAAGTGGCGGCACTTTCGGTTGTTCAGAAAGTTGTTGTGGGCGTTGCGGCAACAGCGGTAATCGGCGGCGGCTCGGCAGGCGTTGCAACGGTTGTCAAAACTGTTACGAATGACCCCGAACCCACAACCCTTGCAGAAGAGGTTACAACCTCACCCTTTGTTACAAGCGAGGATGCGTTCAACGAAATTGTTGCAACAACTGCACCGACAACGCAGGAAACAAGCACAACCGACGTTTCTTCGACGCAAACAAGCGCAACAGCGCTTACCGAAAGAAGCACAAAACCCGTAACAACGGCAAAACCGACAACAACAAAGGCTCACACAACCCAAAAGCCGATGACAACTCAAAGAGAAACCACAACAAAGCAGGAAACAACAACCCGAACAGAAACAACAACGCAGAGGGTAACAACAACCGTTCCCACAACCCGACCGACAACGGTACCCACCACCGTGCCGACAACTCAGGCGGCGGCAACGATGACCGTTGATATTATCGATATGGACGGTTCGGTTATTGAAACGCTTTCGTTCTCTGTTCCTGCAGGCACAACTCTCACAAAAGCTTACATAATCGACTCCGTGCGCACAAAGAATTATGAGCCGATGGCAGGCGTTTACGGCAGCGACGTCGGAACCGTTGCTCAATCGGGTCAGACATATCACTTTGAAGCTGAGCTTTAAGCTCTGAACTTAACCGACAAGGAGGTTATATAATGAAAAAAGCGTTATCCTTATTTCTTGCATTTGTTATGATTTTCTGTTCGTTTGCAGGGGCATCAAACGTTATTGCCACGGCAACAGCCGAAACAAGCGAAGATAACGGATTTGTTTATACCGTGGAAAACGGCTATGCAACAATAACAGACTACACCAACACAGAGTTTACGGGTCAGATTGAAATACCCGAAACCATTGACGGCTATACCGTAAAAAAAATCGGCAGGGAAGCTTTCAGGGGCAGTCTTTGCACGTCTGTCAGCATCCCCTCAACCGTAACGGAAATTCACCCCGAAGCCTTTGCCTACGATATGCCGAACATTGAGGCATATTACGGCGCAAGCTCCGTATACAACACCAAAGAGGGCGTTTTGTATCAGAACATTTACGGCTACAATATGCTTTTTGCCTATCCCAAAAACGCACCCGAAAAAACCTATAAAATCGTCAGCGGCGGAACTGTTGCAGGCGTCGGTGCGTTTGCGTTTTGCGAAGCTGATAATCTTGAAGAATTCGCAATTACGGGTTATCAGTATTCGGCAGTTGATAACTACGCTTTCTACGGCGCAAAAAATCTAAAAAAGATAACGGTTCAAAACTGCATCGCCATCGGCGAAAAAGCATTTGCAAACTGCGAAAAGCTTGACGACGTCGGCATTGAGATTGACCAGATGCTTTTGCTTTTCGGCTCCGATGCCTTTGAAAACACCGCTTTCACAAACGATTTATCAAACTACGATACAGACGGAGTTCTCTATTACAACAATTATCTCGTCACCTCTCTGCCCGAATATGACCGCGAATATTACGCAATCAAAGACGGCACAATCGCTGTTGCGGGCGGCGCATTCGATTGGGATTCGCTTGAAGAGGTTTCTATCCCGAGCAGTGTTACCGATATGACCGTTAACCCGTTCTACCGCTGTGCAAACCTCAAAAATTTTGACGTTGGCAATACCGGTATATTTACAACGGATGCTTACGGCGTTCTCAAACAAGGCAACATTCTTGTCAGCTATCCCAACGGCAAATTCCTGACCTGCTACGTTTTAAATCAGGTGAACGAGGTTGCTTCTTACGCATTCTACGGCAGCCCCGTCAGAAATTTCTACGTTCCGACTGAGGTTGAGCTCGGCAACTACGCTCTCGGCGGCGACAGCGTAACCGATATTCACTATCAGGGCGAAATCGGTAATTGGAATTCGGTCAATCACCTTGACCCCGGCTACGGCGATTTGCCCAATGCGGCTCATTCAGCCAACGTCAGATACGGTTCTTATTCCGACGAGCCTCATACCGTTCTCACCAAAACAGACGTGAAGGCAACCTGCACCTGCGGCTATGAAGCCGAATTTGAAAAGACCAACGGCGAATATTCCGAAAACGGCTTTACCTACAGAATCGTTGACGGCAAGGCGGAAATCGTGACCTGCCCCTCGTTTGTGACAGGCGACCTTGCAATCCCCGAAATCATCGGCGGCTTTGTTGTTTCGTCAATTGCAGACGGTGCCTTTGACCTTTGCAAATGCACAAGCGTTCATATTCCCTCAACGGTTGAAAACATCGACAGCGGCTCGGGTCTCGGAGATATAGGCACGCTCAACACAATCTACGTTGCATCTGCCAACGCAAATTACAGCTCGCTTGAAGGCGTTCTTTATAGCAAAGACCTGTCTGTTCTTCTCGTTTATCCCAACGCAAAGACCGCCACTGAGTTTGTTGTTCCCGTTTCCGTTGAAACAATTGTTTCAAGAGCTTTCTCGGGTAACTACTATCTAAAAAAGCTTTCAATTATCGAAAACCTGAAAACAATTGAGGCTGACGCTTTCAGCAGTTGCAGCAAGCTTGAAACGCTTAAAATATTAACCGACGTTGAATATATCGGTGACCGCGCTTTCCGTTATTGCTACAGACTTCAGGACGTTGAGCTTAACAGCGGCATAGGCTATATCGGCAAGGACGTTTTTCAGTATACAAGTCTGGTCGAAAACGATGCGAGCTATAATGATACAAAACTTATTATCCGCAACGGTTGTTTGCTTGCATCAAAAGATGTCGGCGGCAACGGATTTATGATTCCCGAAGGTGTAACCGTTATTGCGGAGGACGTATTCAAGTGGAAAAACATTGAATCGGTTGAGCTTCCCGCAAGCCTTGTAACCGTTGGCGACGGCGCTTTCAACGGCTGCCCGAAGCTTGAAGAATTCTACGTGGTCTCAGGCAACAAGCATTTCAGCACCGACGAATACGGCGCACTCTATAAAGATAAGACCAAACTTGTTGCTTACCCTGCAGGCAACAGGCAGGCTTGCTTTGTTGTGCCTGACGGTGTAACCGAAATCGCTCCCTATGCGCTCGATTTCAACGATATGCTTTCAAACAAGTATATTCCTTTATCCGTCAAGAAAATCGGCAAAAACGGTCTCGGCACAAATCCCGATATGACAATCAACTACGGCGGCGGTATGGCGGATTTTGTTCAGATTGATTTCGCAGGCGAAGATGACTATAAAAAGTTCCTTCTCAGCAACGTTGAGAGAAAATTCGGCGTTGTTTCCGAAGGCACTCATAATAATTCCCAAATCACCGTCGCAGACCCTGCCTGCACCGAAAAGGGTGCTGAAACAATCGCCTGCGAATGCGGCTATCAGCATATCAACGAAATTCCCCGAAACGGTCATACGCCATTGAAAACTGCGGTTGTTATTCAGCCTGCAACCTGCACACAGAGAAAAATCAGCGTCAGATACTGCTCCGTTTGCGGCGAGGTTGCTGAAACAATTTATGACTGGAGTCTCGGCCACAATTACGTTAAGACCGAGCAGGACGTCGGCTGCGACCAGGCAGGCGGGATCTTCTATGAATGCTCACGCTGCGGCGACAGCTACAGCGAAAACTACGTTGAGCCTCACGGTCACACCGTAACGGATAAAACGAAAAAGATTGACGCAACCTGCAACGATGACGGCGGACTTTACAAAGTCTGCGACACCTGCGGCGAAGCTGTCGGCGAGCCTGTTGAGGTTTACAAGGCAACGGGTCACACACAGGGAGAATGGAAAATCGAATCCGAAGCCACCTGCGAAGAGGAAGGTCTTGAAATTCTGACCTGCACCGTCTGCGGCGAAACAATAGATTCCCGTATAACGGAAAAACCGCACCATTATATCGAAACCGTTGTTGAGCAGACCTGCACCTTTAAGAGAACACATTTTGAATGCGAAGATTGCGGCGACGAATACTACAGCGACAAATATTTTGACACCGAGCACGGCGAGCTTGAAGAGGTTATTGAAGAACCCGGCTGCTTTGCTCCGGGCAAGAAATATAACCGCTGCACCGTCTGCGGCGTAACCGTCGGTGAGGTTGAAAGCATTCCGTCAACGGGTCATAAAATGGAAGTTATTGATTCCAGAGAAGCAACCTGCACACAGGAAGGCTACGAAAAGAGCCAATGCACAAAATGTTCTTACACCAAGACCACGGTTGAAAACAAAATTGCTCACACCGTCGGCAGGTGGGAATATGAAAGCAACCATACCTTCACGGGTATCTGCTCTGCCTGCGACACTTCGTTTGACCGAATCAAGGTTTACGTGACGCTTGACAAAAAGAACGTTCAGACGTTCAGCGGAATGGAAGAAAAGCTCAATGTATCGGTAACCGAAAACCTCTTTGACAATATCGAATTCACTTCTTCCGATGAAAACGTTGCAACCGTTGATGCCGACGGCGTTATCAAAGCCGTTGCCCCCGGCAAGGCAACAATCACCGCAAAAATCGGCGGTACGGATATCAGCGC
>JAZNBM010000037.1:0-1526 GCA_045587045.1 Acutalibacteraceae bacterium
TTTGAAAATTATGAGCATATGTGCGGCGGCTTTATCTGGGACTACGTTGACCAGTCAATCCGCAAGATAGAGGACGGCAAAGAAAAATGGCTCTACGGCGGTGACTTCAAAGAGGGCAACACAAGCTTCTATTTCTGTGCAAACGGTATCATAACCGCTGACAGAATGCCCCAACCCTCTTATTATGAGGTTAAAAAAGTATATTCAAACCTTGAGCTTGTTGATGCAGACTGCAAAAACGGCAAGGTTGTTATCAAGAATAAGAATCTCTTTATTTCAACAAAAGACTACAGATTTGAGTGGACTCTTGCGGTAAACGGCGAAACGGTTAAAAACGGCGTTGTTGATGACGTTGTTGTTGAGCCGCTTACGGAAAAAGAAATTCAGCTTCCCGTCAGCCTTGCGGATTATCCCGACGGCGAGGTTATTCTGACTGTTGCTTTTGTGCTTGCCGTTGACAAGGCCTGGGCAAAGGCAGGCTTTGAACATAATTTCGGTCAGCTTGTGCTTCGCGAAGCAGTTGCCGCAAAACGCATACCTGCCTGCGGCGAGCTTAAATATTCTCACAGCGGCACAACAGTTAAAATCAAAGGAGAAGATTTCTCTGCCGAAATCAGAGGCGGTGCGCTTGCTTCGCTTAAATACGGCGAAAAAGAAATCATTGACGAGAATTCGCCTCTCAGACCCGACTTTTTCAGAGCACCTACGGATAACGACAGGGGATACCTCAACTTTGTGCCTTTCATCAGCGGCATTCACCCCATCTATCAGTGGAAAAGGTCAACTCTTATGGCCACGGCATATTCGGTCAATGCCAGATCCACTCCCTCGCGCGTTGAGGTCAGAGTTAACTGGGCGGCGCCGTTTGTTGCGGACGTTTCAACGGTTTATCTTTTCTCGCCTGCAGGCGAAGTTACCGTTAAGCACAAGGCAAGAGGTCTTGCTCTGCCTATGCTCAAGGTCGGTATGAGAGCAGGCATCAAGAGCACGCTTGATAACGTTGAATGGTACGGCAGAGGACCTCACGAAACGTATTGTGACCGCAAAACAGGCGCAAAAATTGCCCGACACGCAATGAGCGTTGCCGAGCTTGAACACAGATATATGAGACCGCAGGAAAACGGCCACAGAACAGACGTCAGAAGCCTTTGCGTCACCGACGATTCGGGCTTCGGTATCGTTATTGATGCAATGGATATTCCTTTCGGCTTCAACCTCGGTTACTATAATCCCGAAAAGCTTGACAAGGCAAAGCATCTGTTTGAGCTTGAAAAGGATAACTGCATCACTCTTTGCCTTGATGCGGCAATGAGAGGTGTCGGCGGCGATATGCCAGGTTGCGCTTATCTCCACAAGCCCTATAAACTCAAGGGTGGCAGAAAGTACAGCTTTGAATTCAGAATTTCCAAAAAGTAAGTGATAGAATGAACAAAACCAACGCAATGCGTCTGCTTGAAGCAGCAAAAATACCGTATGATTTGCTGGAATATGAGGTTGATGAAAGCGACCTTTCGGGCGAAACCGTT
>JAZNBM010000038.1:0-25042 GCA_045587045.1 Acutalibacteraceae bacterium
ACCCGTTGAGCAGGAAGAAACACAGAGCAATGCGAAGCGCTCCAAGCGAGCAGTGCGACAATGTTTCTGACCGAGGTGTCACAGGTTCGAGTCCTGTTTGGGGCGCCAAAATGAGAAACCACCCAATCGGGTGGTTTTTTGTTTTGCTTTTCTCAGGACTCGAAGGGGAGCGGTAGTGAATGACAGTCCGGTGGACTGTCAGAGCCGCGACTGACCGAGGCCCGCAGGCCGAGAGTCGAGTCCTGTTTGGGGCGCCAAAAAAAATCCTCGTTCGTAAGAACGGGGATTTTTTTATACATTGCGGAAGCAATGGTATATCATCATGCTTTAGCGTGTATATCATCAACACGGCAATGCAGTGTTTTATCTCACCACATCTTTAGGTGTGTATCAAAAAAACTTTCGCAATGATGACATGTAATTTCTGCAAAATTGATGATATGCAAGGCTTCGCATAGATTTCCTTGCCTCCACACTATTTTTGTGATATAAAAACAAGCCGTGAGTTTTCAAGGGTTTATTTTTTAGTATTGACATAGAAGCTTTCCTGTGATACAATATCACTGTATTAAGCAAATAATACAACGAGGTGACAATATGGAGTTCATTTTTGATAACAATATTCCGATTTATATACAGCTGTTGGATTATATGAAAATATATCTTATATCAGGGGTGTTTAAGTGCGGAGAGAAGCTTCCGTCTGTCAGGGAGTTTGCAACAACATTTAATGTGAATCCCAACACAATGCAAAAAGCCTTGGCAGAGCTTGAGAATATGGACCTTATATACACCGAAAGAACTAATGGTAAGTATGTTACCAAGGATGAAAAGCTGATTGAAAAGCTAAAAGATGAATATGCCGTTACTCTTGCAAAAAGTTATTTTCAGGGAATGAAAAGGATAGGCTTGGGAAAAGCTGAGTCAATAAAATATTTTGAAGGGATAGAGGAATAAAATGGAGTTTTTGGAAATTAAAAACTTAAGCAAGAAGTTTGATGAAAAATGTGTGCTTAACGATATTAATCTTAATTTATCAAGCGGTAAAATTATCGGTTTGCTTGGCAAAAACGGCGCAGGTAAAACTACGCTTATTAAATTAATAAACGATTTGTTGACACCGACAAGCGGAGCAATCTTTGTTAAAGGCAATAAAATCGGCGTAGAAACAAAGAAAATAATTTCATATCTTCCCGAAAGAACTTATTTAAATAATCAGATGAAGGTAAAAGAGATATTTCGCTATTTTGAAGATTTTTATGACGATTTTGACATTCAGAAGGCAATGCGTCTCCTAAAGGATCTGGACTTGGATGAAAATCAGAGCTTATCTAAAATGAGCAAGGGTATGAAGGAAAAGGTGCAGCTTGTCCTTGTTCTCTCCCGAGAGGCGGAGCTTTATATACTTGACGAGCCGCTGGGCGGAGTTGACCCTGCAACAAGAGATTATATTTTAGATACTATATTGTCTAACTTTAATGAAAATGCAAGTGTTATTATTTCTACCCATTTAATAGCTGATATTGAAAGAATATTAGATGAAGCTGTGTTTATAGATAAGGGCAGGATAGTGCTGCAGGGTGATACTGATGATTTGAGAAGACAAGAAAATGCTTCTATAGATGAAATTTTCAGGAGGATGTTCAAATGTTGATAAAACTACTAAAGTATGACCTGAAATACATGCTCAAGAATATGAGCGTGTTTTATATTCTTTCACTATTTTTTGCAATAACAACAAGATTATTATCCTTGCCCGAGCAAACCATAATGCTTGACATTCTTGGCAAAATTTCATCCGGCTGTGTGATTGCAATGATTGCAAATATTGTTATTAACACGATGATGAGAAGCTGGATAAGATTTAAAGAGTCTCTTTATAAGGATGAGTCGTATCTGACACATACGCTGCCTGTTACCAAAAGTGATATATATAATTCAAAATTTATACAGACACTTATATTTTTCCTGATAGGCTTTGCGGTTGTGTTATTAAGCCTGTTCACGGCATATTATACCCCGGATGCATGGACAACTATAAAAGAGTATATCAGAACTATTACTATAGGCTTTAATATGAGCACAACGTTCTTTGTTTCTATTGCTGTAATAGTTATTTTTTTAGAGCTGTTTAATGCTATACAATGCGGCTTTTTAGGAATAATTCTGGGATATAAAAGGAATAGCGGTAAGGTAGGGTTCTCAGTATTATATGGTTTTATCATTTATCTGGTAGCACAGACATTGGTATTAGGACTGGTTTTCGCTTACGGATTATTTGATCCGACAGTAATGGAGCTGTTTAAAACAGGAACAACCAGTATAGATGTAAATGCTTTTAAGACTTTGGCAATTATAGCATCAATATTGTATGTTGTAATTATATTGAGTATGAGTGTAATATGTAAGAGAGTACTCAGAAAAGGTGTTAATGTTGAATAAATAAGGGGTTCAAAAAGGTGTAGAGGTCCCAAAGAAAAAGCACTCACGCAACAGCGTGGGTGTTTTTCTTTTTACTCTGAATCATTGCTCAAATTTGTATCACTGTGTTTCGGCAAACGCGTTGCGGCTGTTAACTGGCTCACGGGTCTGCGCTCGCTGTGCGACAATGTTTCTGACCGAGGTGTCACAGGTTCGAGTCCTGTTTGGGGCGCCAAAACGAGAAACCACCCAATCGGGTGGTTTTTTGTTTTGCTTTTCTCAGGACTCGAAGGGGAGCGGTAGTGAATCACAGTCCGGCGGATTTTTTTACTGTTACTTTGTATGTTATATTTATTATTTCCTATGACTCACCTTCAGGTGAGCGCTTTTTTGTTGCGTTCTGGTATTATTTTTGTATTCTTTAAGGTTATTTTTGATGCAAAAAATTAAGCAAATCAAGCCGAAATCGTTTGGTGATGTGACAAAAACGGTTGAAAATGACGAATATTGCGACAAAATTAGAATAAATATATTTGGAACATATTGACTATTATCGTTGTATGTGGTAACATCTTCGTGAAAACAAGTGACAAACAAAAGCGAAAACAGCTTAATGATTACAATTTGTCACAAAATATCGACGGAGGTAAAAATTATGAAAAAAGTACTTAAAGTTATGCTGACCGAGGACGGAAGTGAATCTCTTCACGAGCTTGCCGGAGTTTTGCGCTCCAATAATTGCGAGGTTGTAACTGTTGTTAAAGACGGCTCTAAGGTTATTGAACGTCTTGAAACCGAATGTCCGGACGTTTTGCTTATAGACAGCTTTATGGCTCATCTTGATGCGCTCGGTGTGTTACGTGAACTCAAGTCAATGAAGCTTGAAAAACAACCTATGGTTATGGTGCTTTCATCAACTGACAATGAACGCATTGAAAATGAAATTCTTTCGGCCGGGGCTGACTATTATTTTCTTAAACCGTATAATCCCAAAATGCTTGCAGAGCGTATTGTTCAGTTTGTGAGCATTCATACTGAACCTGTCAGCAAAAACGGAGTCAAAGATCTTGAGGTTGTTGTGAGCAGAATTATGCATCAGATTGGCGTTCCTGCACACATCAGAGGTTATCAATATCTGCGCCATGCTATAATTCTTTCTGTTACCGACAGCGAGATGATCAGTTCTGTTACCAAAATTCTTTATCCGACGGTTGCAAAGACATTCAAGACAACCCCTTCACGTGTTGAACGAGCAATTCGCCACGCTATTGAGGTTGCGTGGGACAGAGGTGACGTTGACGTGCTTAGCTCTTACTTTGGATACACAATTCAGACTGACCGCGGTAAACCTACTAACAGTGAATTTATAGCGATGATAAGCGATAATCTTAAGCTTCAGATGCGTACGGTTTAATCTTTTTAATTTCAATGGACAAAATCGTTTTTATGTGATATACTCGATTCGAGGTGATTAAAAATGTTTTTGAGCATTGACAGAATAGTCAACGGTTTTGCTGTTTGCATTGATGATTTCGGCAACATTTTCAGCATTGCCGTTTCGGATATCAAAGGCGAAATCAAAGAGGGAAGTATTATAATTTCCGACGGTAGCGGAGGCTATATTGCCAGCGGTTATGAAACCGAAAAGCGTAGAGATGAGATGTTTGATTTAGCCGAATCTCTTTTTGACGAAGAGTAATAAAAACTGCATAAAAATTTGCCGAAAAAGCGTCACATTATTCATTTTGCTCTTGAATAATGCGGCGCTTTATTATATAATAAAATATATTTAAAAATAATGGAGGAGTATAACTTTGTCTCTTGATTCAGATAAACTTAAAATCAGCATTTCAGCCGATGAATCAGCAAGGCAAAAGGAGTTTACGGCTCTTGCGGCAGACCTTGTTCAGCGCCGATATGATAACGCTCCCAAAGCATTTGTGCATACTTACGGTTGCCAGGGAAATGTTGCTGACGGTGAGCGCTTAAAGGGTATGCTTGAGCAGATTGGGTATGAGATGACAGAGGTGCTTGAGGAAGCTGATCTTGTTCTTTATAATACCTGCGCAATCCGTGAACACGCAGAGGACAGAGTTTTCGGCAATGTCGGTGCTCTCAAAAACATCAAAGCAGCCAAAAAAGATATGAAGATTCTTCTCTGCGGCTGTATGATGCAGCAGGAAAGGGTTGCCAAAAAAATAAGGACAAGCTATCCGTTTGTTGATATAGTTTTCGGCACTCACGTTATTCACAGACTGCCTGAATTCTTATATATGAGCCTGAGTGCAGGCAAAAAGATTTATGAGCTTCCTGACGTTGACGGTGTTATTGTTGAGGATATGCCTCTGCACCGCGACAGCGATTTCAAGGCGTGGATACCCATAATGTATGGCTGCAATAATTTCTGCACCTACTGCATAGTACCTTACGTCAGAGGCAGAGAAAGAAGCCGTGACCCTGAGGTGATAATTGCCGAAGCAAAAGACCTTGTTGCAAAGGGTTACAAAGAAATAACTTTACTTGGTCAGAACGTAAATTCATACGGCAAATATCCCGATTACGGTTGCAATTTTTCACAGCTTCTGCGTGAACTGAATGCAATTGAGGGTGACTTTATAATCCGCTTTATGACTTCCCATCCTAAGGATTGCACACACGAGCTGCTTGAAACAATGGCACAGTGCGAAAAGGTGGCAAAGCACCTTCATCTGCCTTTCCAGAGCGGAAGCAACAGAGTGCTTGACGCAATGAACAGGCGCTATACACGCGAAAAATATCTCGGCTTGCTTGAATATGCATATTCGCTTATGCCTGACCTTTCGGTTACAAGCGACGTTATCGTTGGTTTTCCGGGCGAAACCTATGAGGAATTCTGCGAAACAGTGACACTTGTTGAACAGGCAAACTTCACTTCAATGTTCACCTTTATCTTCTCCTCAAGAGAAGGCACAAAGGCGGCTTCAATGCCCGACCCGGTTTCACGTGAAGAAAAGGGTAAGTGGTTCAAAGAGCTTCTTGGTGCGCAGGAAAAGGTTGCGGCAAAAAGAACGGCTTCAATGGTTGGCAAAACCTACAGAGTGCTCTGCGAGAGTGTCAGCAAAGGCGGTCTTATAGAAGGCAGAACACAGGGGAATATTATAATTGAATTCCCTGCAGACACCGCTGTTATAGGCTCGTTCAGAAATGTTAAGGTTACGGAATCCTTGACATGGATTTTAAGAGGCGAGCCGGCAGATTAATCAGTTTAATATTTTACGGCTTTTCGTAATTTATCAAAAAATATTTTTAGTTAGGAGAAACAAACATGGACGCAATTATTGCAAAAGCAAGAGAACTCGGCGCACTCCTTCAGCAGGATGAGCGCTATCTCAAATTTATGGAAGTTCAGAAGGCAAACGAAGAGGATAAGGAACTCAACGAGCTTATCGCCAGAATTCAGCTTGTTCAGATGTCCTTCCAGCACGAAGCTTCAAAAGAAGATAAGAATGAGCAGAAACTCCAGGCATATGACAAGGAGTTTGGCGAAATCTACACAAAGATTATGGCAAACCCCAATATGCAGGCTTATGAAGCAGCAAGAGGTGCAATTGATGAGCTTATGAACTACATCAACGGCATTTTTGCTCTTTGCCTTCAGGGTGAAGATCCTGCTACCTGTGAGCCCAAGCAGCCCGAGCACAACTGCGGCGGCGAGTGCTCCTCATGCAGCGGTTGCCACTGATTATTAACTCAAAAACTGCAGAAAGAAGCGGATTGCGGTCAGCTTCTTTCTGTAACCCCGAGCGGGATTTTTTGAAAGGTACGGTAGACTTAAATGGCAGAGCTTACCCCGATGATGAAGCAATATTTTGAAATAAAAAAGAATTACCCCGACACAATTCTTATGTTCCGTCTGGGTGACTTTTATGAGATGTTTTTTGACGATGCAAAGCTTGTGTCGGCAGAACTTGAGCTTGTTCTCACAGGCAGAGACTGCGGTCAGGAAGAAAGAGCGCCTATGTGCGGTGTGCCCTTCCACAGTGCGGATTCTTATATTGCGCGCCTTGTTGCAAAGGGCTATAAGGTTGCAATCTGCGAACAGCTTGAAGACCCCGCAACAGCAAAGGGTCTTGTAAAGAGAGACGTAACAAGAGTTCTGACCCCCGGCACGGTTATTGAAAGCACAATGCTTGACGAAAGCAAAAACAACTTTCTTGCAGGCATTTATGCATCGGAAAAAGAAATTGGTCTTTGCTTTGCCGATATCTCCACAGGCAGTGTTCACGTAACAAGCTTTGAAAGCAAGAATGCACAGCGCAGAATAATAAATGAGCTCGGCAGGTTTATGCCCAGCGAAATTATAATCAGCTCCGATGTGTTAAAACTGACACAGGTAACTGATTTTATCAAATCAAGGCTCAGTTCCTCCTGCGATTTGCTTGATGATGATTGCTTTGACCTTTCAAAAGCTTCCGCTATGCTGATGACACATTTTGACGTCAGATCTCTTTCTGATTTATCGATTGGCAGTTCACCTGCCGCTGTTTGCGTTCTCGGTGCCGTTATGGATTACCTTCGAAGTGTTCAGAAAACGGAACTTGAAAACATAAAGAATATCGATTACTACGGCGAGAGCAGTTTTATGCGCCTTGACGTTTCGGCAATGCGTAATCTTGAAATCACCGAAACAATGCGTAACAGAGAAAAACGCGGCTCACTTCTCTGGGTGCTTGATAAAACCAAAACGTCAATGGGTAAGCGTATGCTTCGCTCATGGCTTGAACAGCCGCTTATCGGCATTGCAGGTATAACGAAACGCCACAACGCTGTTACGGAGCTTTATGAAAACCCTGCTTTGCGTGACGATATTATTTCGCAGCTTACAGGCTGCCAGGATATGGAGCGACTTATAACAAGAATCGCCTATGCAACCGCAAACGCAAGAGAGCTCAAAGCTCTTTCTGCAACCCTGAGCCGTATGCCTATGCTCAAAGAGTATCTCAAAGACCGCAACAGTGCTTTGCTCAAGGAACTCTGTGCAAGCATTATGCCGCTTGATGATACGGTTGAGATGATTGAAAGTGCAATCATAGACGAACCTCCGTTTTCAGTCCGTGAGGGCGGTATGGTCAAGGACGGCTTCAATGAGGAGCTTGATTCCTTGCGTGATATCGTCAATAACGGCAAAGGGTATATTGCAGATATCCAGCTTCGTGAGCAGGAAAAAACAGGCATCAAAAAGCTCAAAATCGGTTATAACCGTGTTTTCGGCTATTATATAGAGGTTTCAAACTCATACAAGGAGCTTGTTCCCGAAGACTATATCAGAAAGCAGACTCTTGCAAACTGCGAACGCTACATAACACAGGAGCTCAAGGAGCTTGAATCAAAAGTTCTGGGTGCACAGGAGAGAATTGTCCGCCTTGAATACGAAATCTTTGATTCCGTGCGCAAGAAAACAGCAGAGCGTCTTTATGAAATTCAAAAGACGGCTTCATCGGTTGCAGCTCTTGACGTTCTTGTTTCATTCGCAAGGGTTGCGGCAGAAAATAATTACTGCTGTCCCGTTATGAATGCAGGCACAATGATTGATATTACCGACGGCAGACATCCCGTTGTTGAAAAAATGCTGGATTCGCCGTTTGTGCCCAATGATACACGCCTTGACTGTGCAGATAACCGCTGTGCAATCATAACAGGCCCCAATATGGCCGGTAAATCAACCTATATGCGTCAGGTTGCGCTCATTTCTCTTATGGCGCAGGCAGGCAGTTTTGTTCCTGCTTCGTCAGCAGAGCTTTGTGTGGTTGACGGTATTTATACACGAATCGGCGCAAGCGATGACCTTTCATCGGGCTCATCAACCTTTATGGTTGAAATGAACGAGGTTGCCGATATTCTCAAAAACGCAACGGCAAAGAGTCTTATCATATTTGACGAAATCGGCAGAGGTACTTCAACATTTGACGGTATGAGTATCGCAAGAGCGGTGCTTGAATTTGCGGCGGATAAACGCAGGCTTGGCGCAAAAACGCTTTTTGCAACCCATTATCACGAGCTTACCGAGCTCGAAGAAAGCGTTGACGGTGTCAGAAACTATAACATCGCCGTTAAAAAGAGGGGAGACAATATTACTTTCCTTCGCAGAATAATACCCGGTTGTGCGGATGGCAGCTACGGTATTGAGGTTGCAAAGCTTGCAGGCGTGCCCAACAGCGTTGTTGAGCGAGCAAAGGTTGTTCTCAATGAGCTTGAAACAGAGGGCGTTCAGCGCATCGTTACCGTTTCTGCAAACAACGAAGAAAGTCAGATTTCTTTCGGCAGCTCAAACGCAAACGAAATTGTTGAAAAGCTGAAGAATCTTGACGTCAATACTCTGACGCCGATTGAAGCGATGACCGTTCTTTATGACCTTGCCAAGCAAGCTAACGGTTAATATTTAACACTTTGATTTAAAGGAGGTGCCGTATGCCAAAGATTAATGTTCTTTCAAAACAGCTTGCAGAGCTTATTGCTGCAGGCGAAGTGGTTGAGAGACCTGCTTCCGTTATAAAGGAGCTTCTCGAAAACTCCATTGATGCAGGTGCGGATACCGTTACCGTTGAAATCAAAAACGGCGGCATAACCTATATGCGTATAACAGATAACGGCTGCGGTATCTCACGTGAAGATATAAGAAATGCTTTTGTCAGCCACGCAACAAGTAAAATCGCAAATGCAGATGACCTCAATTCCATAATGACCCTCGGTTTCAGAGGGGAAGCGCTTGCAAGCATCAGTGCCGTTGCAAGGGTTGAGGTTATGACCGCAACGCCCGATGAAACCGTCGGCACAAGATACGTTATTGAAAGCGGCGAAGAAATTCTTTGCGACGATGCAGGTTGTCCCAAGGGCACAACAATAATTGTGAGGGATTTATTTTATAAAACACCTGCACGAATGAAATTTCTCAAAAAAGACGTTACGGAAGCCAATGCGGTTGCAGGCGTGATTGACAGAATTGCGCTTTCTCATCCCGAGGTTTCAATTCGCTTTATCCGTGAGGGCAAGCAGGTGCTCATAACAAGCGGCAGAGGAGATTTACATACCTGTATCCGCGAGGTTTTCGGCAAAGAATTTGCGGAAACGCTTATCCCTGCTTCTGCAGAAACAAACGGAGTTAAAATCAGCGGCTACGTTTCAAAACCCGTTGCGGCTAGACCTAACCGCAATATGCAGTTTTTCTTTATCAATAACAGGCTCATCAAAACAGGCACAGGCAGTGCCGCTTTGAGTGAGGCTTATAAAAATTCCGTGATGGTCGGCAAGTTCCCGTCATGTGTGCTGAATATCGAGCTTAATCCCTCGCTGGTTGACGTAAACGTTCACCCTGCAAAAACGGAGGTCAGATTTTCTGACGAGCGAATGATATTCAATGCCGTTTATTATGCTTGCAAAAATGCTCTTGCTGTTGGTGATACACCCAAGCAGGTGCGTGAAATCAAAAAGGATTTTTACAAAGCACCCGAAAAACCTGCAGAGCAGCTTACAATGCAGCGCAAACCCGAACCTGTTGCGGATTTCTGGCAGCATATCCCCAAAACTCAGGCTCCTGTTCAGACGGCAAAGCCTGTTGCGGATGTTGAAGTTAAATCTGTTGAGGTGAAATCCGCAGAGATTAAACCTGTTGAGGTAAAGCCTGTTCAGTCGCAGAATGTGGCAAGGCTTTCGTCACCCGATAATAAACCGTGCAACAAGCCTGAAACAACAGAGGATATTCTTCTGCACTCACCTGCAAAGAAACAGGAAGAGCCCGTTAATGCTGAAAAAACCGCAGTCAGGGTTATACCTGTTGAAATAACAGAACCCGTTCAGCCTGAAAAGGCAGACGTACCCGAATCCGAAAAAAACACCTTCAACGATGAAGAGTTTCTTCTTATCGGCGAGGCGTTCAAGACATATATCATCTGTGAATATTGCGGCAAAATGGTTATCATCGATAAACACGCCGCCCACGAGAGAATTATTTACGAAAAGCTTAAAAAAGAAAGCGGCGAAAGAACACCGCAGCTTCTTCTTATGCCTGTCACCGTTACCCTTTCAAAAGAGGAATACGCCGCAACGCTCGAAAATCTTGAGCTTATCAATGATTCGGGTTTTGAGGTTGAAGATTTTGGCGGCGGCTGTGTTATTGTCAGGGAATGCCCCATGGAGCTTTCTGCAGATGACGTTGAAGAAGTTATAAGTGAAATCGCAGGCAGATTCGTAGATAAAAAACAGGATGTTGCCTTTGAAAAAATGGATTGGATTTTCCATTCCGTTGCTTGCAGAAGTGCAATAAAAGCGGGCAACTTTACTTCACGCCTTGAAATGGAGCGTTTTGCAAAACAGCTTCTTTCAATGCCCGATATCCGTTATTGCCCCCACGGCAGACCCGTTTTGATTGAAATGACAAAAAGAGAGCTGGAAAAGAACTTTGGCAGAATCTAAAACACCTTTGATTGCAATAGTCGGCCCGACGGCTTCGGGCAAAACTTCGCTTGCGGTGGCAGTTTGTAAGGCACTGAACGGCGAAGCGGTTTCGTGCGATTCCATGCAGATTTATGAGGGAATGGATATTGCAACAGCCAAGCCTGATGCCGAAGAAATGCAGGGTGTTCCGCATCATCTCATCGGCTTTGCGAAACCCTATGAGGTTTACAGCGTTGCAAAATATTGCGAAAGTGCAAAAGCGGCAATTGAAGATATAACTTCAAGAGGCAAAAAAGCCGTTCTTGTCGGCGGTACGGGTCTTTATTATTCTTCACTTGTGGATAACATTGAATTCCTGCCCGAAGAAACCAATTTTGAATACCGTGAAATGCTTCGCAAAAGAGCTGAGTCAGAGGGTGCACAGGCGTTGCTTGACGAACTTTCGGCAATCGACCCCGAAGCGGCGGCTAAGCTTCATCCCAATAATCTGGGCAGAGTGATAAGAGCGCTTGAGATTTATCACACAACAGGCAAAACAATAACCGACCAGAATGAGCAGTCAAGAAACGAAGAATCACCGTTTGATACCGTTACAATCTGTCTTGACGCAAGAGACAGACAGGTGCTTTATGACCGCATAAACAGACGTGTGGATATTATGCTTGAAAATGGTCTGATTGAAGAGGCAAGGGCGTTTTTTGAAAACCCTCTCGGCAGAACGGCAAAACAGGCGATTGGCTATAAAGAACTTAACCCTTATTTTGAGGGCGAAAAGTCGCTGGAAGAATGCATTGAAAACCTGAAGATGCAAACACGCCGCTATGCGAAACGTCAGCTTACCTGGTTCAGGCGCGATGAAAGAATTAATTTTATTTATATTGACGATTACTCTTGCTTTGAGGATATGCTCAAAGCAGTTCTGAATATCATCGAAAGGAAGTGAGTGCTTGAAATCCCGTAACAGGCTTTTGAAAATTCTGGCTGCAGTTGCAGTTTTGGTTGTCGTTGCTTTTTTTGCCGTTGAACTTTACGGGTTGACCGCACAATCCTTCACCACAGAAACCGCATACGTTCACACGGTGCTTGAAACAGTTGATGCCCAAATGTTTGTAATCCGTGACGAAACGATTCTCACTTCAAGCGGCACCGGCGTAACGGTTCAGCTTGCCGAAAACGGCGAAAGAGTCAGCAGAGGCAGTTCAATTGTTGCTGTTTTTGAAAGCGAGGATAACGCGACCAATTACGTTGAAGCCTCCAACCTGCGAAAGAAGCTTGACGTTTATAACTCAATCAACGGTCAGCTGGAGTTTGATAACGTTGACATGGATAAGCTCGCTTCGGAGATTGATAATGAGTTTATGGCTGTAATCGACGCTGTTTATAATAATGACTTTGCGGCGGTTGAAGACAGCAGACTTGTTCTAAATGAAAAAATATCACGCCGTCAGGTTTCTCTTGGTCAGACGGTTGATTGCCAGGCAAAAATCACTGAACTCACCTCACAGGTTACTGCCCTTGAGAGCACGTCAAAGGTTTCTTCCGTTATTTCGGCTGAGTCGTCAGGTTATTTTGTTGGCGAAGCGGACGGATATGAAAACGTGCTTACGGTTGCAGACCTTGAAAATCTGTCACCTGATATGCTCACAAAGGCACTTAATGCAAAGCAGAGTGCCATACCCGCAAACACAGTCGGTAAAATCATAAACGGCTATAACTGGTATGTTGCAACCGTAATTGATACGGGTAAGGTTGTCGGCTTTGAAAAAGGCAAAGAGATAAAGCTTATTTTTGGCGAAACAGAAGACCGTGCATTCAAAACAAAGGTTTATTCCGTTAAGGCGGTTGAAGGCAACAAATCGCTTGTTGTTTTTCAGTGCAGTCTTATGAATGACGAGCTTGCATCATTGCGTAAGATCAGCGGTAAGGTTGTTATAAATGAGCATACGGGTCTTAAAATCAGCAAGGATGCACTCCGCTTTGATGCCGACGGAAACGCAGGTGTTTATGTTCGCAGAGCCAATATTGTCAATTTCAGAAGCGTAAACACCGTTTATACTGACGATAAATATATTGTTGCGGTTAATAAAGAGGGTCTTGACCTTGAATATCCGCATCTTAAACTTTATGACGAAGTTATTATTTCGGGAAAGGATTTAAGCGATGGTATGGTTATCGGATGAAGAACGCTTTGAAGCGATTGAAGAAAACCTTAAAATTATTCGCAACGACCTTGCCGAAGCGGCAATCAAAAGCGGCAGAAGCCCTGAAGAGGTTGCACTTATGGCAGTCACAAAAACGGTCGAGCCAAAGTTTATCAATAAGGCGATCGACTGCGGCATTAACCTCATCGGTGAAAACAAAGTTCAGGAAATTCTGCTTAAAGAACCCGAGCTTAACCTGACAAACTGCAAGGCACATCTGATTGGTCATCTGCAGTCAAACAAGGTTAAAAAAATTGTCGGCAAGGTTGACACAATCCAGTCTGTCGACACGGTGGATATTGCCGCAGAAATAGGCAAACGCTCCGTTCAGCAGGGCATAACAACCAAAGTTTTGCTTGAAGTCAATGCAGGCAGTGAGGACAGCAAATTCGGTTTTTCTTATGACGAGCTTTTCGAAAAAGCCTGTGAAATTGCCGAAATTGACGGCGTTTGCGTTGACGGATTGATGTGCGTTGCTCCGATTTGTGAAAAAGAAGCCGAAATTCGTGCTGTTTTTTCAAATATGAGGCGTATGTTTATTGACATTGGCAATAAAAAAATAGATAATATAAATATGAATGTTCTCTCGATGGGAATGTCAGGTGATTACGAAAGTGCAATTCTTGAGGGCGCAAATCTTGTAAGAATAGGTTCTGCAATTTTCGGCGCAAGAATTTACAGATAATAAGGAGGAATAAATAATGGGATTCAAGGACAAGCTTAAGCAGTTTATCAACGTAACGGATGATGATTATATCGAAGGTGCAGAGGGTCAGTATGCTGACGATTTTGACTATGCACCCGCACAGCAGCAGACAACCCAGCCCAGAGTTCAGAATACCGCTCATGCAAAAACAGACAGAGCGGCATCAAATGTAGTGAATATCAATGCAACAAAAGCTGCGGTTAATCAGCCCAAGCCTCACGTTGTTTTCCAGAAGATTGACAGGTTTGAAGAGGTCGGTGAGGTTGCCGATATTCTCAACGAGAAGAGAATTGTTATTCTTAATCTTGAAACCTGCCCCAACGATGTTTCGCAGAGAATCATCGATTTCCTTTACGGCGTTGCATATGCAAATCACGGCGATTTCAAAAAGGTTGCAGGCAGAGCTTATATCATCACACCTTATAACGTTCCCGTTTCTGGTGAACTTGTTGATGAAATCAGCGCCTCGGTAACTGAACAGTAACTTTAATGTGAGAGAGGAAGAATTTGTTATGCTTACAACTGACCAGATTTTAAACGCAATGTTTACCCCTGTCAGCAGAGGTGCTTACAGTGCCGAAGAAGTTGACGCTTTCTTAAAAACCGTTGCCGAGTCACACGAGCAGGCACTTCAGGATAATAAGGAGCTTATCAAAAAAATCAGCATTCTTGCCGACAAACTCGAAAGCTACCGCAGTGACGAAGAAGCAATCAAGCTTGCTCTGCTTGATGCACGCCGTCTTGCAGAAACAATCAACAAGGATGCCAACATAAAGGCAGAGGCAGTTGTTGCCGATGCAGAAGCAAAATCAAAGGTAATTATTGATGATGCAACAGCACAGTCAAATCAAGCAATTGCCGAAGCCAGAGAAAAGGCAAAGGAAATTGTTGATAACGCGAGAGTTGCGGTTACCGCACTCACAGACAGAGCCCAGAACGAAACGGAGCAGGCAATTACTGCTGCTCAGCAGAAGGCAACTGAAATCGTTCTTAAGGCAGAAGCACAGGGCAGAGAAATCATCGGCAGAAGTAAGGCTGATTTTGAGTATTATTCCTGTGAGCTTGAAAGAATCAGAAAAGAAACAGAAACATACAAAGCAACTGCAGAAAAGCTTTGCAAAGAACAGCTTGCTCTTCTTGAAGCAGTGAAGCTTCCCGAAATACCCGTTGCAGAAAAAGCAGAGCCCGTTGCTGAGGTTGTTGCCCAGCCTGTTGTTGAGGAAGCTCCCGTGGCAGATGCAGAAACAATTGCTGAAGAAGCTGTTGTCGAAGAAAGCATTTCCGAAGAGGTTGCAGTTCTTGTTTCAGAAGAACCTGCTGAAGCACCGGCAGAATCGGAAGAGGACGTTCTTGATGTTCTCGACGTTCCTGTTTACGAAGAGCCTGTTGAAGCAGAAGAATCAGAAACAGATGATAATGATGACCTCTTCAGTATGATTGAAGAGCTTAATTTTGACGATATCGTTGCACCCGAAGAAATTCCTGCAACGCTTGACGAAGCTGTAGCAGAGCAGGCAGCAGCCGAATCTGCTGTTGCTGATGTTATCGACGATAGCGATGACGAAGATCCCGAAGAATTTGAAGGATTCGAAATCGATCTTGAAGAGCTTGATAAAATCACTTCAGACGTTGATCTGAGTGAGGATGAAGATATAACTTCACTTTTTGACAGCTTTTTCAACGAATAATTAACCGTAATTGAGAGGTTACTATGTTTCAGGCAATATCCATCGCTGCAATAGCGATTTTAACCGCCATTGACCTGCTGACAAAGCACGTTGCAGTCACAACCGTTAAAGTCGACGGTCCCAAGGAGTTTTTGTTCGGACTTTTTCAGTTCAGATACACCGAAAATACAGGTGCGGCATTCAGCTCTTTTTCAAACAGCACAGTTCTGCTTTCGGTTTTTACGGGTGTTATTCTTCTGGCGGCTGTAATTCTTTTGCTTTCGCATAAAATCAAATCCAATTTTGTCAATGCGTGTATAATCCTTGCCTGTGCAGGCGGTCTGGGCAACCTGATTGACCGCATAAGGCTAGGCTACGTTGTTGATTTCATAGAGCCTCTGTTTATCGATTTTGCTGTGTTTAATTTTGCGGATTGTTGTATAACGGTCGGTGCGTTTTTGCTGATCGGTTATCAGATATATGACCTTATCCGCGATAAGAAAAATAAAAAGGCGTCAGAAAAATGATTGAGTCAGTAACATCATTTGAATATAACGAGCCTGTTTCAATAACGGTTGATGCAGAGTGGGCGGGCGAGAGGGCAGATAAACTGATTTCTGCTGTTCTTGAGGGTTATTCACGCTCCTTTGTGCAGAATCTTTTCGGCGATGAGCTTGTTTTGTGCAAAAACAAAGCTGTCGGTAAAAGCTTCAAGCCAAAACAGGGCGACGTTATTGAGTTTACTGTACCCGAACCTCGTATGCTTTCACTTGAACCTGAAAATATTCCGCTTGAGATTATGTATGAAGACGGAGATTTGCTTGTTGTCAATAAACCCAGAGGCATGGTGGTTCACCCGGCACCCGGCAATTATTCCGGCACTCTGGTGAATGCGCTTTTGCATCACTGTGCAGGCAATCTTTCGGGTATCAACGGCGTTATCCGTCCGGGTATAGTTCACAGGATTGATAAAGACACAAGTGGTTTGCTGCTTGTTGCCAAAACCGATGCGGCTCACGTTTCGCTTTCGGCGCAGATAAAAGAGCATTCTCTTGCAAGGGAATACAGGGCGGTTATCCATGGGCATCTCAAGCAACCCGAAGGTATTGTTGATGCGCCTATAGGCAGAAGTCCCAATGACCGCAAAAAAATGTGTGTAACAGACAAAAATTCAAAGCACGCGGTAACACACTACAGCGTGCTTGAAGAATACAAAGATTTTTCCTTTTTAAAGTTAAGGCTTGAAACGGGCAGAACTCACCAGATAAGAGTTCATATGGCTCATCTTGGTCATCCTGTTGCAGGTGACCCTGTCTACGGTCCCAAAAACGGTGTGACTTTGCTCGGCGGTCAGTGTCTTCACGCAGGTTTGCTCGGATTTATTCATCCGTCAAGCGGCGAATTTATCCGCGTGGAATCACCTTTGCCTGAGTATTTTACCGATTTTATAAGGAGAATAAAGTAACCAATGAGTTTTAACTATTCGGATTGGCTGATTGTTTCTGATATTGACGGAACGCTCAATAACAAGGCAAGAAGATTGCCCGAGAGAAACAGAAAAGCCATTGAGCGCTTCGTTTCTTGCGGCGGTCATTTTACTCTTGCTTCGGGAAGAAATCCGCAGTCAATGGAAAGACATTTCAAGAATCTGCCCATTTCAGATTTCCCTGCCGTTGTTATAAACGGTGCAGGTGTTTATGATTTTAAAAAGCAAGAAATGCTTCATTTCAGCGCAATGAATGAAGAAGCTATGGATATTGCCGTAAAAGCTGCCAAAAAATTCTGGATGGTTGACGTAGTTGTTGTGGCGAAGGATATAATATATATAACGGGACTCGGCCTTTTCGGTAAGTGGTTTGTTGTTGTTGATAATCTCAAACACAAACATATCTATGATATTGCAAAAGTTCCCAAAGAAAACTGGGGCAAGGTTATTTTTTCGGGCGATCCCATCAGTATTTCCAGAGTTAAAAAGTATTTTGAAACGTTGAATTCCACGGAGCTTACTCTGATGTCATCTTCCGTGGCGAGTTTTGAAATCCTTGCCGCAAACACTCACAAAGGTACGGCGGTGCTCAAGGTTGCGGAAATTCTCGGTATAGATAACGACCACACAGGCGCAATCGGCGACTATTTTAACGATTACGATATGTTGAAAACCGTTGGTGTTCCTGCCTGTTGCGGTCAGGCGCCTGACGAAATGAAGAAAATTTCGGAATTTGTAGCGTGCCACTGCAACAACGGTGCAGTAGCCGATTTCATTGAATACATTGAAACTAAAAAATAACAGGAGGTGGCTGCAATGGATGCAGTTATCAGAAAACAGTTAAAAATCAAGGCTTGCAAAGCACGAATGGGTATCATCGAAGGCGTTTTTAACGCAAAGTCGGGTCATCCGGGCGGATCTCTTTCCTGCGCAGATATTCTGACTTATCTCTATTTTAATCATATGAACGTTGATCCCCAGAATCCCAAGGACGAAAACAGAGACAGATTCGTTCTTTCAAAGGGTCATGCAGCACCTGCTCTTTATTCCGTTCTTGCTCTCAAGGGTTATTTTCCTGTTGAAGAGCTCAAGACTCTCAGAAAGAGCAACTCCATCCTCCAGGGTCACCCCAGCATCAAATATACCCCCGGTGTTGATATGTCAACAGGTTCTCTCGGTCAGGGTATCTCCGCTGCTTGCGGTATGGCTCTCGGTGCAAAGCTCAGCGGCAAGAGCTTCAGAGTTTTCACCGTTCTCGGTGACGGCGAAATTCAGGAAGGTCAGGTTTGGGAAGCTGCTATGTATGCTTCGGCAAAGGGTCTTGACAACCTTGTAGCTGTTGTTGATAATAACGGCCTTCAGATTGACGGTAAAATAGCCGAAGTCAACTCTCCTTATCCCGTTCCCGAAAAATTCAAGGCTTTCGGTTGGAATGTAATCGAAATTGATGCTCACAGCTTTGATGAAATTGATGCAGCATTCAAGGCTGCGGCTGAATTCAAAGGCAAGCCTTCGGCAATTATTGCAACAAGCGTAAAGGGCAAGGGTGTTTCATTTATGGAAGACCAGGCATCATGGCACGGAACAGCACCCAACGCAGAGCAGTATGAGCAGGCAATGAGCGAGCTTGAGCAGGCTCTTAAAGAGCTTGAAGCATAAGAAAGGAACGGTGAATAAAATGGCTGATGTAATTAAAACCGCAACCCGTGATGCATACGGAAAGGCTCTTGTAGAGCTTGGCGGAATAAATGATAAAGTTGTTGTTCTTGATGCAGACCTTGCAGCAGCAACAAAAACAGGTATGTTCAAAAAAGCATATCCCGAAAGATTTTTTGATACAGGTATTGCAGAAAGCAATATGATGGGCGTTGCCGCAGGTCTTGCCACAACAGGCTACACTGTTTTTGCAAGCACTTTTGCAATGTTTGCCGCCGGCAGAGCTTATGAGCAGGTAAGAAACTCAATAGCTTATCCCAACCTCAACGTTAAAATCGGCGCAACACATGCAGGCATTTCTGTTGGTGAAGACGGTGCAAGCCACCAGTGCTGTGAAGATATAGCTCTTATGAGAGCTATCCCCAATATGGTTATCATTAACCCTGCAGATGACGTTGAAGCAAGAGCAGCAGTTCTTGCGGCAGCAGAGTACGTAGGTCCCGTTTATATGAGATTCGGCAGACTTGCTGTTCCCAGAATTTTTGATGAAGATTATAAGTTCGAGTGGGGCAAAGCTGTTGTTCTCAGCGAAGGTGCTGACGTAACAATCTGCGCAACAGGTCTTATGGTTAAAGAGGCAATTGAGGCCAAAGAGCTTCTTGCCGCCGAAGGCATCAGTGCAGAAATCATCAACGTTCACACAATCAAGCCTCTTGATGCAGAAACAATCCTTGCTTCAGCCGCAAAAACAGGTGCAATCGTAACAGCTGAAGAACACAGCATCATCGGCGGTCTCGGCAGTGCGGTAGCAGAAGCTGTTTGCGAAAGCGGCAAATGCGTGCCCGTTGTCAGACTCGGCGTAAACGATGAATTCGGAAAATCAGGCCCTGCTGTAGAATTGCTTCATATTTACGGTCTTGATGCACAAAATATAGTTGCAAAGGCTAAGCAGGCAATTTCTCTTAAATAAATTTTGCGGCGGCCGCTTTGTTGTCAAGGCGGCCGCTTGTTCAAAAAATTCAGTTCAGGGGTGATTTCCGATGTCAGAAAAGAATATGCCTCACGAGCAGAATGAAAACAATTTTTTTGCAGAAACCTCATCAGATACAGCAAACACCAAGGAGTTAAAAAAAGATGGTAACAACTCTGCTTTGGCGGAGCAGGAAGCCACGGAGCAGACAGACAATATCGGGTCGGATATGCAGCACGGCGTAAAGAAAAAGGCTTCTTTTAATAATTTACCGAAAAGTGCAAGAATTGCAATTATAGTCGCCGCTGTAGCGGTGGTTTTGATTCTTGTTGTTGTGATTCTTGCGGCAGTTCTCACAAAAGATAACATCGAAAATAACAGCATCATCGTTTACCGCAAAGGAAACGAATGTGTTATACGTATAGATAATCAAGAAATGTCTATCGGCAGTGTAGGTGCAGACAACTTCAAAGCCGATAAGGAAGCGAAGCTTGTTTGCTTCACAGTTCCTTCTTCGCAGGACGAAGAGTGTTATGACCTCTATTATGTCCGGCTTGTCAAGGGCAACATTTCCAAACCCGCGCTGATTGATAATGCGGTTGAAAAGAATTATGAGGTTGCAGATAATAAGGTATATTACCTTAAATATAATAATAAAACCTTTGCAGATGACGGATGCATCTGCGATATAGATTTGAAAAATATAACCACTTTTTCGAGCAACGTAAACGGTATCTACTATCTTGACGATATCACTGTTTATTTCACCAAGCCTGACGGTGATAATCTGGCTCTTTACAGTTATTCGAATAACACGGTCAGTGATGTGGCACGCAATGTCACTGAGTTTGTTTGTTTCTCTGAAACGGAAAAACCTCATATTATTTATCAGACAAATTCGGGTGAATACCGGAGTGCATCTTCACTCTATATTGCTTATTCGGGAAAATCACCTGAATTGATTTGCGATAATGCCAATAAGGTTGCTTTTGATGCATATAAGCCCGGTGGCAACCTGTATTACTACACGTCATCGCAGGAAAGCATTTCCTGGAGCTACGTAATATCGGATCAGTTTTCTGAAACCGATAAAAGCATAACTAAACCCGATGAATGGGATTTCCTGTGGGATTTTTTGGGTGTTTCGGAAAACTATGCAGAAGCAATGGCGGCATATGCTGAAAAAACATCAAGAGACAGAATCAGAAAAGTGCTTGATGAAACTGCGGCAAACGGTGGCATAACAGCCCCGGTTTTTACTGCTTTCGCATATAGTGGTCAGAATACCGTAAAATTGGTGGAAGGTGTTGACCCGTCAAAAGTTTATTCGTATGCTCCGTTTGGTGAGCCCAAAATAGTATATGAAAAAACAACGGTCAAGCAGGGCGAGACCGATATTGCAACTCTTTGCGAAATGTTAAAGCAAAATGAAATTGAAGAGGTTATAGCTTATGCAAAGAGTGTTGTGGCTGAATGCGTTGAGTCACAGGGTATGGCGGTTGCTGATATAAACGGTTCATACGGTCTTAAAGAATATGATAAAAACACAACCGTTTTCACGTTTTCTGAAAAAGGAAACAGCCTCTTTGCTCTTGTGAATGACAGTAAGGGCGGCAATCAGACCCTTTACTGTAACACTTTAGGCAAATCAGGTGTATCAACAGGTAAAACGGTTTCCGCAAATGTGAAAAGCAAATCCGTTGTCGTCAGCGGCGAAGCGGTTATTTATATAATTGCTGACACGGGCAAAGAAACGGGCGATGTTTACAGCTTCAGTGACGGCAATAACATTAAGATTTCAAATTCAGCATGCGAATTTGTTCTTGATGATTCAAAGCACATTTTTGTTATCAAAAATGAAGTAACGAAAAATGAAAACATTATGGGTGACTATTACACGCAGTTTGACGGTGCAGAAATCGGCATCGGCAAAGATGTGCCCGTGTCTTCGTTTGTTTTAAGGGAAGACGGCTCAGCTGCTTTTGTTGAAGCGGATGAAAACGGCGGCACAAAGCTTGTGATTTATTATAACGGTGAAACAACTGAAGTTTGCAAAGGCTCAACTCAGGTGTTACTGTATAAGTGAAAGGAAAAGAAAAAATGGCTTCTAATCAGGTATTAAAAAAATCGATTGTAGGCGGATTTAAAAAAGAAGACGTAATTAATTACGTTGAGCAGCTTCAGGCGGAAATTTACCGCCTGAGGAACGATGCTGCGCAGATGAGCAACGAGCTCGGACAGTATGATGAGCTTAGAAACGCTTACGTTGAAGCTAACAGATATATTGATTTGATTAACGGAGAGCTTGCTGCGGTTAAGGCGGAACTTGAAACAGTAAGGTCAGAGAGAACAGCTCTTGCGGCAGAAAACGAGCTTCTTAAGGTTGAAAAGCAGTCGCTTGAAACCGTTATTGAGAATGTTAAAAAAGAAAAATCTGATGCTGATCAACTTCACGCGAAAGAGCTTGAACAGGTCAAAAGCGAAAATGAGAATAAAATCCGTCTCTTTGAAGAAAAGTTCAGCTCAATCGAATCAACTTTTGCTACGATTGAAGCAAACCGTTTGAAAAACAATAATGCAGACGAAGAAGCCTGCAAGATACTTAAAGATGCAAATGACAGGTCTGCTCTTATCATAACCTATGCCAATAATGAAGCACAGGCAATTGCGGAAAAATCAAATGCTGCTGTTATACAGGCGGCAAAGCAGGTTACACAGGCAAACGAAAGACTCAAGAGTGCCTGCGTGAACTATGATTCATCAACCGTTGAACTCAAAGAAAGTGTCAATAACCTTATTGCCGTTCTTGAGTCGCTTTCAGAGGAAAATGATAAATAATTATGGCAAGCTATAACATACAGATAAATGAAATAAGAGAGTATGCCGATGTGCTCAAAGCAGGGGATATCGTGAAACTCAGCGGCACGGTTTTTACAGCAAGAGATGCCGCACATAAGCGTATTTTTGAACTTCTCGATAAGGGCGAACCTCTTCCGTTTGAGCTTGACGGCGCGTGCATATATTTTGCAGGTCCCACTCCAACACCTGACGGAATGGTAATCGGTTCCTGCGGACCGACAACGTCGGGCAGAATGGACCCCTATTCGCCCCGTTTGCTTGATTTGGGGCTTGCGGCAATGGTCGGCAAGGGTCAGCGCAACAAAGCCGTGTGTGATGCACTGGTAAGAAATAAAGCAATCTATTTCTGCGCAATCGGCGGGGCAGGTGCTTTGTGTGCAAAAAGCATTGTTGCCTGCGAAGAAATTGCTTTTTTTGACCTTGGCTGTGAGAGCGTTAAACGTCTTACCTTCAAGGATTTTTCCGTTGTGGTCGGTATTGATTGCAACGGCGGCAATCTTTTTGAAAGAGCTTAAAGTCAAACAGTTCCGATGTTTTGCGTGCCGAAAGAGTTTGTGGTGCTGTCGGAAAGGGGAGAGCGTAATTAAAAAACAGAATAAACTTAATAATCTTGTTTTGTCAGCAATGTTTCTGGCACTTGCACTTGTTTTGCCTTTTCTGACGGGTCAGATACCCGAGGTCGGCAATATGCTTTGCCCGATGCATATTCCCGTTTTGCTCTGCGGATTTATGTGTTCTTCTCCGTGGGGTGCCGCTGTGGGCTTCATTGCCCCATTGTTTCGCTCTTTGCTTTTTGGCAAACCCGTTATGTTTCCGGTGGCGATTTCAATGGCGTTTGAACTAGCGGTTTACGGGTTTGTGACAGGGCTATTATATAAGGTGTTGCCAAAGAAAAACGGATACATATATATTTCTCTTATTGCTGCAATGATTTCCGGTCGCGCGGTCTGGGGATTAATCCAGTTTCTTCTTCTCAAAATCAGCGCTTCAGGCTTCGGCTTTGCGGCATTTTGGGCAGGAGCATTCACAAATGCGATTCCAGGCATAATTCTCCAGCTCGTTTTTGTTCCTGTAATTGTTATGCTGTGTGAAAGGTTCAAACGTCAGAAATAAAAAAATCAAGGCTTGTAACGGTTTTGCCGTTACAAGCCTTTTTCTGTGTGTGTTTTATTTGATAAAAATTACAGCTTCATTGCAACGTCCCAAGCGCCCCAGATAACTGTACGGAGATTGCCAACCTTTGCGGCATCGCCGATAACGTGGATGTGCTTGCCTTTTTCAACAAGGGGAGTGGGAACGTAACCAACGGACATAACAACTGAATCAGCAGGAATGTCAAAGGTTTTGCCGTCCTTATCCTTAACTGTTACGCTGCCCTTCTTGATTTCGCAAACTGATGTTTCAAGATGAACGGGAACTTTGTTTGTCTTGAAGAAATCTCTGAGGTAGCTAGTGTTTGCAAGAGCAATACCGGGTGTGGTAACAAGGTCGTCCTGCATTTCAACGATTGTGGGCTTTTTGCCGTTGAGATAAAGCTCATAAGCGATTTCACAGCCTGTAAGACCGCCGCCGATGATGGTAACGTTTTCGCCGACTTCTGCTTTGCCAAGAAGGAAATCAACAGCTTCGATTGCTGTGTCAGCACCCTTAACGGGAATCTTTCTTGCCTTTGCACCTGTTGCAACGATGACTTCGTCAGCACCGAGAGAAGCAACGTCTTTAACCTCTGTGTTCATTTTAACTTCGATGGGAAGCTTTGCAACCTCACGGTTATACCATGCAATGAGGTCACGGTCTTTTTCTTTATATGAGGGAGCAGCAGCAGCAATGAATACACCGCCAAGCTTGTCGCTCTTTTCATAAAGTGTTACCTTATGACCGCGCTTTGCGCAAACGATTGCGGCTTCCATACCGCCGATGCCGCCACCGATAACAGCAATTTTCTTTGCTTTCTTGGCAGGCTTGATGCTGTATTTCTTGGACTGCATTGTTTCGGGGTTGATAGCACAGCGTGAAAGACCCATTGTGTCTTTAAGATCCTGTGTGTTTGCGTGACCCTTGGATGATGAGAAGTTGAAGCAAGCATTGTGGCAGCAGATGCAAGGTCTGATGTCTTCCATTCTGTCCTCAATAAGCTTTGTAATCCATTCGGGGTCTGCAAGGAACTGACGTGCAACGCCTACGCCGTCAATTCTGCCTTCTGCAACAGCCTTGGCACCAACATCGGGTTCCATACGACCTGCGCAAACAACAGGGATATCAACAAACTTTTTAATATGAGCAACGTCTTCAAGGTTGCAGTTCTGGGGCATATACATAGGCGGATGAGCCCAATACCAGGAGTCGTATGTACCGTTATCGGCATTGAGCATATCGTAGCCCGCATCCTGAAGATATTTAGCAGCCTTTTCGGATTCTTCCATTGCACGGCCGACTTCTTTGTAGTCTTCGCCGGGCATTGCGCCTTCGCAGAAGCCCTTCATCTTTGACTCAACAGAGTAGCGAAGTGAAACAGGGTAATCGTTGCCGCAAGCTTCTTTGATAGCCTTAACAACTTCAACCGCAAAGCGGTATCTGTTTTCAAAGCTGCCGCCGTATTCGTCAGTACGCTTGTTGAAAAATTCAATTGCAAACTGGTCAAGAAGG
>JAZNBM010000039.1:0-43659 GCA_045587045.1 Acutalibacteraceae bacterium
AAAAAGTGTTTAATTTTAAGGAGGAAATAAACCATGCCCAAGATTAAGACTCACAGCGGCGCAAAGAAGCGCTTCAAGATTTCAAAAGGCGGCAAGCCCATGCGCGCCCATGCTTACAAGTCACACATTCTCAACAAAAAGAGCACAAAGCGCAAGAGAAATCTTCGCAAGACAACTGTTGCTGATGTTACAAACTGCAAGCAGATCAAACGTCTTGTTCCCTATAAATAATATCGGAACTTTGTAAACTACTTTTTAATTAACGGAGGATTTAAATTATGGCTCGTATTAAAGGCGCTATTATGACTCGCAAGAGAAGAAATAAAGTACTCAGACTCGCAAAGGGCTACTATGGCTCAAAGAGCACACTCTTCAAGACTGCAAAGCAGGCTGTTATGAAGAGCGGCAACTATGCATACATCGGCAGAAAGCAGAAGAAGAGAGATTTCCGTCGTCTTTGGATCACTCGTATCTCCGCTGCTTGCCAGATGAACGGCATGAACTACTCAACATTCATCAACGGTCTTAAGAAGGCTGACATCAGCCTCAACCGCAAGATGCTTGCTGAAATCGCTGTTGCTGATCCCGCAGCATTCACAGCGCTCACAGAGAAGGCAAAGGCTGCTCTCAACTAATCAAAGCGTTTATAATCAGAGGTGTAAATTTCTTTACATCTCTGATTTTTCGCATTTTTCACCCGCAGAAACAGCGGTGTTTTTTTGACTTTTTGATACATATAAAGGTATCAAATAAAATAATAAAATTAAGGTATCAAAACAATTATATGGAAAAGATTACGGCTCGCACAAACGAAAAAATCAAATATGCCGTTCGCCTTGGAGAGAGTGCTTCGTTCCGCAAACAAAACGGTGAGTTCTTTCTCGAGGGCGCACGACTCTGCTTCGATGCGGCTAAAACCGGTGTTGAAATCAGACAGGCGTTTTTTACGGCGGCGGCTCTCGAAAAATATTCCGGTTATACACAGAGTATTATTGAAACGGGCTGCATATGCTGTGAAATAAGCGGCGACGTTGCCAGAAAGCTTTCAGACACCGAAAACCCGCAGGGTGTTTTCTGCATCTGCAAAAAGAAAGATACTGAATCGGCTCTGGATTCCTGCGGCAAATATCTTGCTCTTGAAAACCTTCAGGACCCCTCCAATCTCGGTGCAGTCAGCAGAACGGCAGAGGCACTCGGCTTGAACGGTTTGATAATCAGCGGCGGCTGTGACGTTTATAACCCCAAGGCTATGCGTGCCGCGATGGGTTCACTGCTGAGGATAGCGCTCATCGAAACCGATAATCTTACAAAGCTGCTTGAATCTGCAAGGTCAGACGGTATGCACACCTATGCATCTGTGCCCCGATGCGATGCAGAGGATATCCGCAAGGTCAGTCTTGACGGCGGCGTGATAATCTGCGTGGGAAACGAGGGCTCGGGCCTTTCGCAGGAAGTAATCGGCACCTGTGAGGCGGCGATTACCATTCCTATGGGCGGCAGGGCAGAATCATTTAATGCTTCGGCGGCAGCTGCAATTCTTGCATGGGAGCTGATGAGATGAACGCAAACACGGTTTACTGGGCTTGGCTTTCATTGGCTCTTGGTGCTGCGGCGCGGGTTGATGAAATCCTTGCCTGCTATGAATCACCCAAAGAGATTTATGAAGCAGACAGAACGGCAAGAATTATTTCGGGTGTTTTTTCAAGACCGCAGCTTGACAGACTCGAAAAAACGCCCCTCAAAAATGCTCAGATTGCCCTTGAAACCTGCAAACGTAACGGCTGGAAGGCATACACTCCCGATGATGAGGATTATCCCGAGCTTTTGAGACATATTGTTGATATGCCGCTTGTGCTTTACGTTGACGGCGATATTTCTTACGTCAATTCAAGCGTGTGTATCGGCGTTGTGGGTACACGCAAACCCTCGTATGAAAGCGTTAAAATATCAAGGAAACTATGTGCTGATATGGTGGCAATGAAAGCTGTTATTATCAGCGGCGGTGCACTTGGAATTGACAGTGCGGCTCACGAAGGAGCACTTGATGCAGACGGCAAAACCGTTTGTGTTATGGGTTGCGGTCTGGGCTTCGGATATCTCCGTGAAAATGAACCTCTGCGCCAAAGAATAAGTCAGTCGGGTGCGCTGGTTACCGAATATCCGCCTTTTTCAGGCGTAACAAGGTCAAGCTTTCCCGAACGCAACAGAATAATATCGGGCATGAGTATGGGTGTTCTTGTTGTTGAAGCGGGGGAAAGAAGCGGCTCGCTTATCACAGCACGCAAGGCCAATGAACAGGGCAGAGATATTTTTGCGGTGCCCGGCAGTATTCTCAACAGTGCGCATATGGGTGTTAATCGTCTTATACGTGACGGCGCGGCGGCAGTAACCTGTGCCGAAGATATCATCGGCGGCTACGAAATTATGTATCCCGACAGGGTGAACAGCAACGCACACGCACCTCAGATGTTGTTCGATGAAGTTTTGGCAGTCAAAGCAATAATCAAAGAAAAAGAGGCTGCAACCGTTATTCCCCAAGCACCCAAATCACCGCCCGACCATCTGGATTCAGATTCTCTGACGGTTTACCGCCTTTTCAAAGATGAACCCCTTCACGCAGATGAAATCTGCGCAAAGAGCGGCTTGACCGCTTCAAAAGTCCTCACGGCTCTGATGACGCTTGAAATTGAAAACCTCATCAAGGCAACCGAGGGCAGATGCTATGAGTTGATTAAATAAAAATTCAAATAAATTAGCGACAGGAGAAATTTTTACAATGGCAAAGCTTGTTATCGTTGAGTCGCCTGCAAAGGCGAACACCATCAAAAAATATCTCGGCAAGGAATTCGATGTTGTTGCTTCAAAGGGTCACATCAGAGACTTGCCTGCCGCAAAGCTCAGTGTTGATGTAAAAAATAATTTTGCACCTAAATATGCTCTTATCAAGGGCAAAGAGAAGCTTGTAAAAGAGCTTAAAGAAAAGGTTGATGCAAGTGACGCAGTTTATCTTGCAGCCGACCCTGACCGTGAAGGAGAGGCAATTTCCTGGCATCTTGCAACCGTTCTCGGTCTTGATCTTAAGCAGAAGAACAGAGTTACTTTTAATGAAATCACAAAAACGGGCATTGCAAACGGTATGGCAAACCCCAAGCAGGTAAACCTTGACCTTGTCAATGCACAGCAGGCAAGACGTATTCTTGACCGTCTGGTGGGCTACAGACTCAGTCCCTTTGTTTCGCAGAAAATCAGAAGAGGTCTTTCCGCGGGCAGAGTTCAGAGCGTTGCCGTCAGACTTATTGTTGACCGTGAAAATGAAATCAACGCATTCAACCCTGAAGAATACTGGATTCTTGAAGCAAAGCTGGCAACAGCCCAGAGAAGAGTTCTTACCGCAACTCTTTATGCTGACGAAAACGGCAAAATCAAAATCACAAATAAAGAGCAGGCAGATACCTACCTTGCACGTCTTGACGGTGCAGATTATGAAGTCAAGTCCGTTAAAAAAGGCACAAGAAAAAAGAATCCCGCCCCTCCCTTTATCACCTCAACCCTTCAGCAGGAAGCATCAAGAAAGCTCGGCTTCCAGGCAGAGAGAACAATGAGAACCGCACAGGAACTCTATGAAGGCGTCAACGTTAAGGGTATGGGTATGCTCGGTCTTATCACTTATATGAGAACCGACTCACTCCGCATTTCAGAAGAAGCAAGAGCGGCGGCAACGAGCTATATTGCCCAGGTTTTCGGCAACGAATATCTGCCCGAAAAGCCCGTTTACTATAAGTCCAGAGCAAACGCTCAGGACGGACACGAAGCTATCAGACCTTCAGTTCCCTCGCTCACACCCGAGCAGGTAAAGAGCAGTCTTTCATCTGACCAGTATAAGCTTTATGCTCTTATCTGGAAACGCTTTATGGCAAGCCTTATGGCAAGCTGTGTTCAGAACACCGTTAAGGCTGAAATCGTTGCTCACAAAGAAAATGACGGCGATAAATTCTGCCTTTTTACAGCGGCAGGCTATTCCGTTAAGTTTGACGGCTTCACAAAGCTTTATGAGCTTGCAGAGGAAGAAACCGACAAGGGTGTGCTGCCCGAAATCAAGGCTGATGAAAAGCTCAAAATTCGTGAGCTTAACGCAAATCAGCATTTCACACAGCCGCCTGCAAGATACACTGAAGCTTCACTCATCAAAGAGCTTGAAGAAAACGGCGTGGGCAGACCCAGCACATATTCCACAATTCTCTCCACCATTATCAAGAGAGGCTATATCCAGAGAAAGAGCAAGCAGCTTGTGCCTACAGAGCTCGGCGTTGCAATCACGGGACTTCTCAAGGATAAATTCCCCAAAATCGTAAACACAAAGTTCACCGCCCAGCTTGAAACAAACCTTGACCACGTCGGCAGCGGTGACGTTGATTATGTCAAGATGCTTGACGAATTCTATGCTGATTTTGAAAAGACTCTCGACAAAGCGAAGTCTGATATGAAAAACGTCAAGATTCAGCTTGAAGAAGATATCACCGATATTCCCTGTGACAAGTGCGGCAGAATGATGGTTATCAAGACGGGCAGATTCGGCAGATTCCTTGCCTGCCCCGGTTACCCGGAATGCCGCAACGCAAAGCCGCTTATTGTCAACACAGGAGCAAAGTGCCCCGATTGCGGCGGCGAGATTATTGAAAGAAAATCCAAAAAAGGTCACGTTTTCTATGGCTGCAGTGAATGGCCCAAATGTAATTTTATGAGCTGGGATGCACCTGCAGGCAAGGTTTGCCCCGACTGTGGCAAGTCCCTGTTCAAAAAGAAGGGCGGCAAGCTTGTTTGTATGGCAAAGGGCTGCGGCTACGAAAAAGCGGCAAGCAAGAAAAAGAACGATGATGAATAAGGTTAAAGTTATCGGAGCGGGTTTTGCAGGCGTAGAAGCGGCTTGGCAACTTGCAAACAGAGGAATTGAAGTTGAGCTTTATGAAATGAAGCCCGTCAGATTTTCTCCCGCTCATTCAAATGAAGGCTTCGCAGAGCTTGTTTGCTCAAATTCTTTCAAGGCAATGCGTCTTGGCTGTGCGGCAGGTATGCTCAAAGCCGAAATGGAGCTTATGGGCTCACTGTGCGTCGAGTGCGCAAAGGCAACGGCTGTGCCTGCAGGCGGAGCGCTTGCCGTTGACAGAGATAAGTTTTCTGCTCTGGTTACCGAAAAAATCCTTTCACGCAAGGAAATAACGGTTATCAGAGAAGAGGTTACCGAAATCCCCGACGGTGACGTTATAGTTGCCGCAGGTCCGCTTGCTTCAGAAGCTCTGTCGGATAAAATCAAAGAGCTCTGCGGCGGAAACCTGAGCTTTTTTGATGCGGCGGCGCCTATCGTTACCGCAGAGAGCATTGACCTTGAAAATGCATTTATGCAGTCGAGGTATGACAGGGGAGAGCCTGACGATTATATCAACTGCCCGATGAACAAAGAGGAATATGAAGCCTTTTATGAAGCGCTTATCAACGCCGAAAGTGCTCCCACGCACGAGTTTGATAAACGCAAGGGTGTTTATGAGGGCTGTATGCCGATTGAGGTTATGGCTTCAAGAGGACACGACACAATCCGTTTCGGCCCGATGAAGCCGGCAGGTCTTGTGAATCCCAAAACGGGTCACAGACCGTGGGCAAATCTCCAGCTGCGCAAAGAAAACAAGGCAGGCACAATGTATAACCTTGTCGGCTTTCAGACAAACCTTAAATTCGGTGAGCAGAAAAGGGTTTTTTCAATGATTCCTGCTCTTAAGGATGCCGAATTTGTGCGCTACGGCGTAATGCACCGCAACACATTTATTGATTCACCCCGTTTGCTCGGTGAGGATTTCGGATTCAAAGCAAAAGACGGCCTGTATTTTGCAGGTCAGATAACGGGTGTAGAGGGTTATATGGAATCCGCGTGCGCAGGTATTCTTGCAGGAATAAACGCCGCAAACCGTATTCTCGGCAAAGAAAGATTTGTGCCCGATGAGTATACAATTTCGGGCGCTCTGGCAAGATATATAAGCGACGGCAACGTCAAAAACTTTCAGCCTATGGGTGCAAGCTTCGGTTTGCTTCCTCCGCTTGAAATAAAAATCAGAGACAAAAAACAGCGTTATGAAGCACTTGCTGAAAGAGGGCTGGAAGCCCTTAAAGAGCAACTTGCTAAGGATGATGTAAAATGAACGAAAAACTTGAAAGCTTACAGGAAAAACTCGGTTACCGCTTCAAAGATGTATCACTTCTTGAAACGGCGCTGACCCATTCCTCGTACGCAAACGAAAGAAGCGAAAAAACAGCCTGTAACGAAAGACTGGAGTTTCTGGGCGATTCGGTTCTCGGCTTTGTTTCGGCTAATTATTTTTACAGTAATTTTGATATGCCCGAGGGCGAACTGACAAAGCACAGGGCGGCAAAGGTTTGTGAAAAGGCGCTTTGTTCCTATGCCAAGGAACTTGACATCGGTTCTGCCCTGCTTCTGGGTAGGGGCGAAGACAGAACGGGCGGCAGAGAAAGACCGGCGATTCTTGCCGATGCGTTTGAAGCGGTGCTTGCCGCAATCTATCTTGACGGCGGACTTGAAGAAGCAAGCAAGCTTGTTCTGCGTTTTGTACCACGTCACGATGAAAATGACAACGCAAAGGACTACAAAACAACGCTTCAGGAAATCATTCAGCGCAACCGTGAGGAGAGAATTGAATACGTTGTGACGGATTCTTCGGGACCCGACCACGCAAAAACGTTTACCGTTGAAGTACATCTTAACAGCAACGTTATCGGCAAAGGCACGGGCAAAAGCAAAAAGCTTGCCGAGCAATTTGCCGCAAAGGAAGCTCTTGAGCTTATGGGAATAAAATGAAGCATATAAACGTTGCGCTTTTTGTTGTGCATAAAGGCTGTCCGCATATGTGTTCGTTCTGTAACCAGAGAAGCATCTCGGGCAGTCAGAAAGAAATAACTCCCGACGAAGTGCGCTCTGCGGCAGAAACGGCGGTTATGTCGCTCTCTTCAAGCGAAGCGGCAGGCGGAGAAATAGCTTTTTTCGGCGGCAGTTTCACGATGATTGAAAGGGAATATATGATTTCCCTGCTTGAGGCAGCATATGAATACGTTGAAAAGGGTATTTTCAAGGGCATAAGGATTTCCACAAGACCCGACGGTATTGACGGAGAAATATGTGAGATTCTTAAAAAATACGGTGTTACGGCTGTTGAGCTGGGCGCACAAAGCCTTGATGACAGGGTGCTTGAGCTTAACGAAAGGGGTCACACCGCAAAGCAGGTTGAAGATGCCGTAAGATTGCTTAAAAGCTTTGGCTTTGAAACGGGTTTGCAGATGATGACGGGTCTTTACGGCTCGCAGGATGAGGACAGCATTGAAACCGCACACAAAATCATTGTTATGCATCCCGATACAGTCAGAATTTATCCCACAGTTGTTATAAAAGGGACAAAGCTTCACGAGCTTATGCTCTCGGGTGAGTTCATTCCCAAGGGAATCGGCGAAACAACAGAGCTTTGCGCCAAGCTTATTCCAATGTTTGAAAATGCAGGTATAAAAATCATCAGAGTGGGTCTGCATTCGGGCGGAGGAGTTGAAGAGGATTATGCCGGCGGAGCTTATCACCCGGCGTTAAGGGAGCTTTGCGAGAGCAGGATTTATTATGATATTGTGCTCAATATGCTTCGCGGTTATGGCTGCGGCAGCTATGTGCTTGCGGTCAATAAAAAAGAAATTTCCAAAATGACAGGGCAAAAGAAAGAAAATCTGATAAAACTGCAGGCTTTCGGCTATGATTGCACCGTTGAAGGACGGGAGGATTTGCCGAAGTATGAAATTGCAGTGATACATAAAGGTTAGGTTATTATGAGATTAAAAGCGCTTGAAATGCAGGGATTCAAATCGTTTCCCGACAAAACCGTGCTCGAATTCGGCAAAGGCATAACCGCCGTTGTCGGTCCTAACGGCTCAGGTAAAAGTAACATTTCCGACGGTGTGCGCTGGGTATTGGGTGAGCAGTCAACCAAAACTCTGCGCGGCTCAAGAATGGAAGACGTTATTTTCGGCGGCACAAGCCAGCGTAAGGCTTTGGGTTATGCCGAGGTTACTCTGCGCCTTGATAACACCGACAGAGGGCTTAACAACGATAAGGACGAGGTTTCCGTAACCCGTCGTTACTACCGCTCGGGCGAAAGCGAATATAAAATCAATGGCGAGGTATGCCGTCTGAGAGATATACACGAGCTGTTTATGGATACGGGTCTTGGCCGTGACGGCTATTCAATGGTCGGTCAGGGCAGAATTGCAGACCTTGTTTCCGCACGCTCTTCGCAGAGAAGAGATATGCTTGAAGAAGCGGCGGGTATTTCGCATTTCCGTTACAGACGAGCCGATGCAAACCGCAGACTCGATCAGGCGGAAGAAAACCTGGTACGTTTGAGAGATATACTCGCAGAGCTTGAGGGCAGAATCGGTCCCCTTAAAACGCAGAGCGAAAAAGCTCTTAAATTCCTTGCTCTTGCAGACGAAAAGAAAACTCTTGAAATCGGTCTGTGGCTTCACACAATCGAAAAATCAAGAAACGGTCTTAAAGAGCAGGAGCATAAGCTCTCACTTGCAACGTCGCAGTATGAGATGACTGAAAATGAGCTTGTTGAGCTTATTGAAAAAATCGAAGCCGCTATCAAAGAAACCCAGGATATCACTCTTGAGGTTGAGCGTCTGCGCCAGACTATTGCCGAAAGCGAAGAAGAAGCGGCTGTTATCGACGGTAAAATTGCCGTTGAGAAAAACACCATTGAGCATAACACACAGACAATAGAAAGAATCAGCGGTGATATGGGTGACAGCGAGCAGTCTGCCGCAGAAACAGATGCGCAGATTGAGAACGCACAGAAGAATATTGCCGAAAACGAAGCTAAAATTGCTGCAAAGAAAGAGGAGCTTTCAGCCGAAATAGAAAGACTTAACTCCTTGCTCGGCAAAAACAGCGAAAACAGCGAAAAAGCAAGAGAAATTAACGAAAAGCTTACTGCCGCAGCAATAAAAGCGGCAGATATCAGGGTTGAAAAATCAACCGCACAGTCAACCCGCACAGAGCTTGATACACGCATAAAATCAATCGACGAGGTTATCGGAGCCAGAGGCGGCGTGCTTGATACTCTCAAGGCAGAGGAGGCCGCCGCAAAAGCAGAGCTTGACCGTCTTAACGGTGAAGCCGCAGAGCACGAAAACGCCCTTGAAGGCTACAGAATGATTCTTGATACAAGAGGCGCAAAGGTTGAAAAATACCGTGCTGAAATCGATTCCCTCAATCTCGATATTTATCAGAAGAATGCACGCATAAAGATGCTTGATGACCTTGAAAAGAATCTTGACGGCTATGCCGGCAGTGTTCAGAAGGTTATCAAGGAGGCAAACAGAGGTTTCCTCAAAGGCATTCACGGCACACTCTCACAGCTTATAACTGCACCTGCGGAATATGCCGTTGCCATTGAAACCGCTCTCGGTGCGGCAATTCAGAATATCGTTACAGATAACGAAAATACTGCAAAACGAGCCATCAACTATCTCAAGGATAACAGAGCGGGCAGAGCAACGTTTTTGCCGCTGACATCCGTTAAATCAAGACCCTTCACCGAAAAAGGTCTCGAAAATTGTGAGGGCTTTGTTGATATGGCTGATAAGCTGCTCGAATATGATGCAAAGTATGCCGAAATCATCGGTTCACTGCTTGCCAGAACAGCTGTTGTTGACAATATCGATAACGGCATCGAAATGGCAAAAAAATATTCCTACCGATTCAAGATAGTTACGCTTGACGGTCAGGTGCTTAATGCAGGCGGCTCAATGACGGGCGGTTCAAGAGGCTCGGGCACGGGGTTCCTCAGCCGTGCAAACGAAATCGACGGTCTTAAGGATAAGGTTGCCACTCTTGAAAAACAGCTTAGCGAAAAGCAGAGCGTTTTCAAGGGCATTTCCGAAGAACTTGCTCTTGTTCAGGCAGAGCTTGATGCATCGGAAGCTGAACTTATCAAAGTTCAGGAAAACATTATCCGTGCTGACGGTGAACTTAAGCTTATCAGCGACAGATATGCCGCCGCAAAGGGTCACATCGATGAACTTGAAGCAGAAAAAACAAGGGCAAAGCAGAGAATCGCTGAAGCTGTTGCAACCGAAGAAAAGGCAGAAAAAGACCTTACCGCAGTAAACGAAGAAACAGAAAATCTCACCGCTTCACTGACAGAGCTCAACGCAGAAAAAGAGTCAATCGACAAACTGCGTGAGGAATCGGGCGAGGTTCAGAATACGCTTAATCTTGAAATTGTTTCAATGCGCAAAGAAATTGAAGCGGATAACGAAACGATTGAAGAATGTCTGCGCCGCAAGGATGCTTTCAGCAAGCGTGCGGATAAGCTTAACGCTGAAATTGAAGAAATCAGACGCATTAACGAAGAAACAGCCGCAGGTATTGCGAAGCTCGAAGAAGAAGCCGCTTACCTGCGATCAAATGCCGTTGAAACCAGAGAGAGAATCAATGCTCTTGTTGAAAAGCGCGCACAGACAGAGGGTGAAAGCACTGCTTTGAGAAACAAAGAGCGCGAAAAGAATTCAGAGCGTGAAAAACTTGGCGGCGAGCTTGCAAGGCTCGAAGAGCGCCGCAACTCAATGCAGAGAGAGCTTGAAACCGCACAGAACAAGCTTTATGACGAATATCAGCTCACTTTGCGTGAAGCCGTTGAAATGGAAATTGTTCTTGACGATATTCCCAAGGCACAGCGTACGTTGCAGGAAATCAAAAATAAAATCAGAGGTCTTGGCAACGTCAACGTAGGTGCTGTTGAAGAATATAAAGAAGTTTCTGAACGCTATGAATATATGAGCGGTCAGCTTGCCGATATTGAAAAGTCAAAAGCAGAGCTCACAAAGCTTATTGATGAGCTTACAGGCAAAATGGCAGAGCGCTTCAGAGAACAGTTCAGACGTATCAACAATAAGTTCGGCGAAACCTTCAGAGATTTGTTTGACGGCGGTAAAGCAGAACTTGTTCTTGATGACCCTCAGGATGTTCTCGAATGCAACATCAATATCAGGGTTCAGCCTCCGGGCAAGAACGTTCAGAATATCGACCTGCTTTCGGGCGGCGAAAAGGGTCTTGCCGCAATTGCTCTTCTTTTTGCAATTCTTAAGGTCACACCCGCACCGTTTTGCATTTTTGACGAAGTTGAAGCCGCGCTTGACGATGTCAACGTTTCACGTTACGCAAGCTACGTTCGCAATATGACGGGCAGCACACAGTTTATTCTCATTACCCACAGACGAGGAACTATGGATGAAGCTGATATGCTCTACGGCGTGACGATGCAGGAAGAAGGCGTATCAAAGCTTCTTGAGCTTAAAACTGCCGAAATGGCTAAAAAACTTGGTCTTGAATAATTTAATACTATATGATATAATCAAATAAATAGCAGTTATTGCTTAATTCAGGTTTAATTAAATTTACATAATTTGGTAGGAGGAATTCAAAATGGCTAACCATGGTATCATCACTTACCCCGACGCTCAGGCGGTTCAGAAACAGCTTGACGACCTTATCAAAAAGCCGATTTACACAATCGCTCCCGATGCTCTCAAGAAGTATGAAACAGAGTATTTTGATAAGAAATGCGCAAAGTCGAAGGCTATGATTGAAGAAGCAAAGCAGATCATCCCCGGCGGTGTTCAGCACAACCTTGCTTTCAACTATCCCTTCCCCCTTGTTTTCACAAAAGCTGAAGGTGCATATCTTTATGACCTTGACGGCAACAAGTATTTCGACTTCCTTCAGGCAGGCGGTCCCACAGTTCTGGGCAGCAACCCTCCTGCAGTTCGTGAAAAGGTTATCGAACTCCTCAATACTTGCGGTCCTTCAACAGGTCTTTTCCACGAATATGAATATAAGCTTGGCAAAAAGATTGCTGACCTTATCCCCAACGTTGATATGTTCCGTATGCTCGGTTCAGGTACAGAAGCTTGTATGACAGCTATCCGTGTTGCACGTCTTGCAACAGGCAAAAAGAAGATTCTTAAAATGGGTGGTGCATACCACGGCTGGTCAGATCAGCTTGGTTACGGCATCCGTGTTCCCGGTTCAAAGTGGACTCAGGCAACAGGCGTTCCCATGTTCTGCTTCAGAGATACAGAAGAGTTCTTCCCCGGCGACCTCAACGATCTTGAAAGAAAGCTCAAGGCAAACAGATTCAAAGGCGGCACAGCAGCCGTTATGCTTGAACCCGTTGGCCCCGAAAGCGGTACAAGACCCGTTGACAAGAACTTCTGCAAGGGCGTTGAAACTCTTTGCCGCAAGTACGGCGCACTTCTCATCTTTGACGAAGTTGTTACAGCTTTCCGCGTAAGCATGCACGGCGCACAGGGCTACTTCGGCTGCTCACCCGACCTCACTATCTTCGGTAAGGTTATGGCAGGCGGTTATCCCGGTGCAGGCGGTCTCGGCGGTAAGAGAGAATATATGAAGTACCTCGGCGCAGGTCTTGACGACACAGGCAAGAAGGTTAAGAAGGCATTCTGCGGCGGCACAATGAGCGCCAACCCCCTCAGCTGCGTAGCAGGTTACACAATGCTTGAAGAAATGGAAAAAGCTGATGCTTGCTACAAGGCAGCACAGATGGGTGACAGAATCACCGCAGGTCTTCAGGAAATCATCAAGAGACGTGACCTTCCTTTCGTAGCATTCAACCAGGGTTCAATCTGCCATCTTGAAACTGTTGGTACTCTTAACTTCTCCATTAACTGGAAGAAGCCCTGGGAAATCCCCGGCGTTCTCAACGCAACATCCGCCCGCAAGAAGGAAATGACTCACATGGGCGCTGCTTATATGGCAGAAGGTCTTGTAACTCTTGCAGGCAGCCGTCTTTACACCAGCGCTGCTTACACACCCGAAATGATTGACGAAGCTCTTGCAGCATTTGACAGAGTATTCGAAAACATCGTTTGCCTTGAGAAATAATTAATTAAAAGAACACGGGGAGCGGATATCCGCTTCCCCGTCAGTCCGAAAGGAAAGTATAAGATGGATGTTTTAACCGCTAAAAATCTCGTCATCGAAGCAGGCGAAAAGCTGGTTGCAACAGGTCTTATTGCAAGAACCTGGGGTAACGTAAGCTGCCGCGTTGACGAAAAGACATTTGTTATCACGCCCAGCGGCAAATCCTATATCGGCCTTACTCCCGATGATATCGTTGAGGTTCAGATTGAAACCCTTGAGTGGGGCGGAAGTGTTAAGCCCTCATCAGAAAAAGGCATCCATGCCGAAGTTTATAAGGCATATCCCGAAGCAGGTTTTGTTATCCACACCCATCAGAAAGTTGCATCTGTTATCAGCACACTTTCAGAGGGTATAGACAAAATCACGGGCGAAGCTGAAAAAATTATCGGCAGCAACGTGCTCATCGGTTCCTACGGTCTGCCCGGCACAAAGAAGCTTAAAAAGGGTGTAACCAAGGCTTTGCATATGTCACCCTCAAAAGCTGTTATTATGGCTCACCACGGTGCTCTTTGCTTCGGCAAAGACAGTGACGAGGCATTTGACGTTGCAAATATGCTTGAAAACGTTTGCACAAATTATATTCTTGAAAATGCAAAAATCAAGCTCGGCATAAAAGCAGACACATTGGATGAATTCTGTACAAAAATGGCGGATATGCTTGCCAAAAGCAAAAAAACAGTTGAAATTAATAAATCACTGATATATAATAGTTACTACGATAGAGAGAACGGCAAAATCATCTTCACAAACGAAGCTGACGGCACCGAAATCACTATGGACATCATTACTTGCGAGTGCACAGGTTGCATCGGCAGCTCTGCTCTTGCACACCGCAATGTTTACCTTGCAAACAAAAAGTTCAACCACATTATTCATAACGCATCAAGCGAAGTTGTGGCTGTTTCAAGGCTCCACAAGCCTATGAAGCCTCTGCTTGATGACTTTGCTCAGATTTGCGGCACCAAAATCAAGTGTGCAGACACTGATAACTGCGGCAAAAAAATCAAAGGCAAAAACGCCGTTCTTCTTAAGGATAACGGTGCTCTCTGCTGCGGCGCTGTTGAAGGTGACGCACAGGCCGTTGATATGATTATGAGCAAAAGTGCTCTTGCTCTTCTTGGCTCAAAGGTTTTCGGCGAAGCAAAGCCGATTAATCCCATTGAAGCAAAGCTTATGAGAGTTGTTTATCTCCTTAAGTATTCCAAGAAGGCAAACCAATAATTTAAACCATTACCATCTTTTGTCCCCCCCGTTTTATACGAGAAAAATCCGAGGAAGAGGAAAAACCTCTTACCTCGGCTTCTTCTTTTTACGGCATATTGGTACATATTCAAGCAAGGCAACATAACAGACAATGCGGTTGCCTGACCCCGGTTGAATGAAAAATTGCGGCTGTACCCTGAAAGTAAAATCAGAATTACGGCGATATTAATTAAGGAATTATTATATAATTATACTAATATAATGCTTCCGATTCAGTTGACATTCAGCAAACATTTTAGTAAAATTATTATGCATAATTATATTTAAAAAGGTGATAAAAATGACATCAAACGAAATCTTTTATGAACAGAGTGCTCCCGGCAGACTTTCAGTTGTGTTTAATGCACCTATGTATTATGACGAAAGAGGCTTCAGGATGCTTGAAAGCCAGATTCACAGAGGTTTTGTACCCTGCAGAAAATCTGCTGCAAACGGTATTATTACAATTGATTACTCCCTTGCACAGTATGTGAGCCTTTATGATATGCTGCCTTCGATGACCCCTGCTATGTTCAGATGTGTTGTAACAAGCCTTTTAGATAAAATTAGCTTCTTCCGCGAAAACAGTGTTCTTAAATGTGAAAACACGTATCTTTCCGTTGACAGAATTTTTGTTGACAGAGTGAGATACGAAGCTCATCTTGTTTATCTTCCTCTCAAGGCGGACGGCGAAGAAGATTGTCTCCCCTATTTTGAAAAGAAGATGAAAAACAACATTGTAAAAATTTACAACGCGTATCAGAATGTTCAGGACCCTGCAACGGCAAATATGATAAGACAGCTTTCAAATCCGGTTACGCCTGGTTATGCAGCGCCCCAGCAACCCGTTGCGCCTGCAGCTCCCGTTGCGCCTGCGGCTCCCGCTGCGCCTGCAGCTCCCGCTGCGCCTGCAGCTCCCGTTGCTCCTGCGGCACCCGTTGCTCCTCCTGCAGCTCCCGTTGCTCCTCCTGCATACGGTATGGGTTATAATTCACACGCACAGCAGAATTACGCTTCACCTGTGTTTATGCTTTGCAGCAAGAGTGAAACACCAGATATTGAAATCAATAAAGATGAGTTCGTTATCGGCAAGAGCCAGCAGGATAACAGAGTTGACGGCATTGTAAGAGGCAGCAAACTTGTTAGCCGTGTTCATTGCAAGGCGGTTATCAAAAACGGTCAGTGCTTTATCGTTGACCTTAACAGCCTTAACGGCACATATGTCAACGGCAACAAGCTTACACCCGGTGCAGAGTATCCGATTACAGACGGATCTGTGCTTTCTCTTGCAGATGTTCAGTTTGTTTTCAGAAAAAAATAAGCAGGTGAATTAATGAGAATAATCGGCAATGGAATAACAGATGTGGGAAGAGTGAAGCCGGTAAATCAGGATTCACTGTTTTATGCCGTTTCGCATGACGGCAGTTCAGGTGTTTTTGCTGTTGCTGACGGTGTTGGCGGCCTCAAATTTGGCGAGGTGGCGAGTGCCAAGGCAACTGAACACGTTGCTGAGTGGTGGAAACATTTCAACAGCAACGAATTTGATAAACGTATTGAAAAAATCACAGACAGCTTATCTTTGCTGATTTATGAAATCAACAGAGATATCTACGCTTTTAATCAGGCAAATCAAACACAGTCGGCAACGACGCTTTCCCTTATTCTTCTTTACAATCAGAACTATTGTATTGCCCACGTGGGCGATTCAAGGGTATACGCCTGTGCGAAAGACGAAAAGAAGATATATCAGATTACAACAGACCATTCAAAAGATATTATAAGAGAAAAAGACGGACGCAAGTACGTGCAGTCTGCTCTGACTGACGGTCTCGGTCATAAAAAAGGTATAAAATTTGATTTGAGCTTCGGACCTCTTAACAGTGTGGTCAACGGCTTCTTTGTTTGCAGCGACGGTATATATAAAAGGCAAAGTGAGCAGCAGATTGCAAATATACTGTTTGCCGACGAAGCAAATGCCTGTGCAAATCTCGTTATGGGCGCGAAGCAGGCAGGCGAGAGCGACAATATCACCGCAGCTTATGCCCGCATTGATTATTTGCCGGGTTATAACTGTTATCAGCAGAACGGCGAATTCAATAATGGGGGTGTCGGCAGATGAATAAAAAATCAATCACGGGTCTGATTATTTTTCTGGCAGGCTTTTTGATTGACTGCTTTGGCATTTGCGTGATGTTGCTGAGTATGAGCCGGGGCGCACAGATTGCTGAAACCTGGTACGGACAGCTTCTTGACGGATGGTTCTGTATGCTCATAGGACCCGTGCTGCTGTTTATGGGAATTATAGTAATACTCGTAGGCAATTTTATTGTATGCAAGTGTTTCAGCGCAAAACCCAAGGCTCAGCCGGAGACTGCACTTCAGCCTGAAAACACAGTGCCTGTTGCACCCGGAATGAATACACCGCCCGTTGCTCCTGCGGCTCCCGTTGCTCCTGCAACGTATGCACAGCCTGTTTCACCCTTTATGGCGGGGGATGAAAAAAATCTTTTTGCACCCAAAGCCCCTCTTGCCATGACAACAGTTACCTATATTTTCTGCGGCAACTGCGGAACGCGCAACGGAAACGACGGAAGCTTCTGTTCGGGTTGCGGTCAGAGACTCTGATACTTAAAAAACAAAGATATAATCTGCACAAAGGAGCGGATATTATGTTTTGCAGGAATTGCGGAAACAAAATTGATGATGGAGATCTGTTTTGTTCCGGCTGCGGAAGCAAGGTTGAGCCTTTGCCGAGGCTTGATGAGATAGATCAAACCGTGGTTTTAGGCGTAACAAGAGATGCCGAGGAACAGATTGAATACCGAGGTTCGCTTTTTGAGGAGAGTGGGCTTTCATATAATAATGCCGTTCAACCCGTTAAAGAAGCTGAAACAACTACAGAACAGGAAACAGAATTTGTTTCGCCTGCAGCTCAACTTCCCGTTGAACGGGATGCATCGGCTTCGGATGCAGATGATTTTTCAGATAAACCTCCTGTTCTTGATTTTTCTGCGGTAACGTCACCGCTGTTCTCGGATGATGATGAAATTATTCTCCAAAAACCAGACAAACAGCCGGTAACTGAGGGTTTAACAGCTTCGGAAAAAGATTTTCTGCCTCCCGAACAGGAGTTAAACGAAGAAGATAAATTGATTTCGGAAGAAGAATCAGACGAAGTAAAAACTGTTGTTTTGTCTGAAGATGACGATTGGGATAAAACCATTCTTTCGTCGCAAGAAGATAATAATATTTATTCGGGTGCAATTCCGGGTGTAACTTCACAGGAATTCAGCTATCCCACTATGGATAAAACATACTCTGTTTGTTCCCAAGGAGTTGAACGGCAGGCAGAAGATAACGCAGCTGCAAAGGTTGGTTTTAACCGCCCTGCTTTTTATGACCGCGAACCGGATATTATTAAGGCTGTTCCGCAGGATTATTCACCACAGGCTTATGCGCCGCAGAGTTATGTTCAGCAGGAATTTGTTTCACACAATAACAATGATTATATTGAGAGAAGCACCGCACAGAATGCTTACCGCAATCCGCCCGAAGAACCCCAAAAATCAAAATCCGTGATGTGGGTTGTTATAGTCTGCATTGCAGTTATTTTTATTGCTATCGGCACGGTTGGCATTGTTTTTATATTACAGCTTGACGGCGTGTCATTTAACAACTCTTTTGCAAGTTTCAGTGACAGCAAAAAAGAAGATGCCGAAAAAGACAAAGGCGACAAAAACAGAGAAGATGGCGACAGTATCGATGCATTTGTTGCTACTGTTGAAAACACAACTGTTGAAACTATTACTGTACCGCCAACCACAGAACGAAAATTTGACGGTTCTTGCGGCGCCGACGTATTTTATGACTATGATGAGGCAGGTCGTGTGCTTACTGTTTTTGGCACGGGCGAAATGCAGGATTATGAACATACAGATGCTCCGTGGTCAGGGAAAAACGTTGCAAGAGTTGTTATAGAAGAGGGTGTGACGAGTGTCAAAGAAGGTTCGTTTACCGCGATTTCGCCTGACACTATATATTTACCTTCAACAGTTACGTCATTTGACGTGCTTGCTTTGAGCAATTTCGGCGGCATAGAGGTAAGCCCTTCAAACAGACAGTTCAAGAGTCAGAGCGGTGTTCTTTTTGACAAGAGCGGCACAATGCTGATTGCTTACCCGAACAAGAGCCCTAGCACAAGCTACACAATCCCCTCGGGGGTTAAGATTATAGGCGAATATGCCTTCTTCCAGGCGGTCAATCTTAAGTCGCTTTCAATCAGCACAACGGTTGAATATATTGATGAATATGCTTTCAGCGGATGCTATAATATCAGCGTTCTTGATATTCCTGCGAATGTTACCGAAATCAGAAAAGGTGTTTTCTACGGCTGGGTATCGTCGCAGAGAATTAATGTAGCCAATCCCCATACAAGAGCGGTTCAGAATTGGAATGAGGGCTGCGGTGCTGTAGTGAACGTTGCATCTTAAAATATTTTTTAAACAAATATTGACATATTTAAATAAAAATGCTAATATTACTGTATCCGTATAGCAATTTGCTATGCTGAACAAATTTTGAAAGGATGACAAAAAGATGGATTTCAACACAATCATTAATTCAGTTGTTGAAGTAGTTAAGGGCATTGAATGGGACAAAGTTATTGCTACTGTTAAGGACATCGTTGAAAAAGCTATTCCCGTTATCGAAAAGCTCGTTCAGTTTATCGCTGACAACGTTGGCTAATTAACAATTAACAACACAAAAAAAGACCGCCAAAAGGCGGCCTTTTTGTTTTTATTCTTAAAGTGCGGAATCAAACAGATTCCATGGATATTCGTTTGCAGGGGTTGCAGAAAAACACAGAGCTTTGTTTGTTTCGGGGTGGTTAAACTCGAGCTTATAAGCAAACAGAGCGAGCCTTCCGTTGGCTCCGCCGTATTTGCCGTCACCGAGAAGCGGCATTTTTCTTGAAGCAAACTGAACTCTTATCTGGTGTGTTCTGCCTGTGTGAAGAAGAACGTCTACCAGAGCAACATTCTCTTGCACAGAGATTCTTTTGAACTCAAGCGATGCTTCCTTGACGCCTTTGCGGCTTCTTTTTACGGCATAGGTTTTGTTTTTTTGCCTGTCATGAAACAGCAAATCCTTGAAAACTCCCGTTTCGTCAGGCATACCTTGCACAACAGCATAATAATGCTTTTTCATTTCGTTGCGTGTTATCTGCGCCGAAAGCTGTGCTGCCGCGCGTTGTGTTTTTGCAAAAACCATAATTCCTGCGGTTTCTCTGTCAAGCCGATGAACGGGATAGGCTTTTGCAGAAGGATCACCTTTGCTGAAATATTCATCGAGCATGGCAACAAGATCGTTTTTGCCGCCCTGACTTTGCAGCCCTGCAGGCTTCAGACAGACAATGATTGATTTATCTTCAAAAAGAATATCTGTCATTCTGAAAGCTCTGCGTGGCGCTTGGCGCTCTTTCTTAATGCTCGGCGGATACCGTCCATAACAAGCCAAAGCTGACCTGCTATTTTGGCAGGGGGCTCACGCATGCCTGTTCTGAACCACTCTGAAATCACGCCAATCCAGGCATATTCATAGAAAGAAGCGATGAACTCGATGTCTTCATCAGGCACGTCCAGACCTTCTGCCGCATTGGTGACAACGTCAATCATAATGGGTTTGCAGGATTTATACAAATAGTTTTCAAGGTATTCGTAGCTTCGCGAGGAGCAGATGTTGTTGATGAGCTTTTTGTGAGAGTATGCAACGTTTGCAACCTTGGTAAGACCTTCAACGTAAGCGGTTGTGTTGTTGCCGCCGCCGACAATCTCGTTGAGCTCTTTTTTAAAGATTTCCTCAAGCAGGTCATAGATATCGCTGTAATAATAATAGAAGGTGTTTCTGTTGATGCCGCAGGCGTCAACGATATCTTTGATGGTAATTCTGTCAAACGGCTTTGTGCTGAGCAGTTCAACAAATGTTGAGGAAATGAGCTTTTTGGTGTCCTTTTGCATAGTGCCATTCCTTTCAAAAATCTTTTGTCCCTTAAGGCTTGGATTACCCTTGCCCATACCATGATGTTACATGATTACATAAATTGTATCACATATAGCGACGCTTTTCAAGTGGTATTGTCGGTTTTACATTATTTTAACAATAATCTAACATATCGGTTGGATATTTTGCACAATATGATTTAGCGATTATTTGGGAAGAATACCTATTACCTGTAATTTTGATTTATGATAAAATTATATCAGAACGTAAAACGGTACAATCAAAATTATGGTGGTGATTATGTGTTTAATGCAATCTCAAAAAAGCAGGACGAGATACTTAATATAATTACGGGCAAATGAAAAAGCCATCGGAAACCTTAACGTTGACCGATGGTTTTTGTTATGTGAATCTTTTGATAATTACAATAGTGCGTCCTTTTTTGGAGATACCCGAGCAGTTTTCGATGATAATTCTTCCCTTGCGGCGAAAAACAATTTTGTCACCGTCCCCAATCTTTTTGTCAGGCTTAAGGCATTCGGTGTCATTAACAAAAACAATGCCGCTTTCAATTACCTTGCAGGCATCGGTGCGTGAAACACCGAATGCGTTTTTGACAACACTGTCAAGCCTCATTGATGAAACTGTAAAGCTGTCCTCAAGACCTGTCGGCTTTTCTGTATTTAAAACGGTTGAAGGGGAAACAACTGTTGCTTTGAGCGTGCCTCTGCCTGCCTTGCACAGATTTTCTGCAATAAACGAAGCCATATGTGAAAGCACGGCAATGCTGCATCCGTTTTCGCTGACGATGATATCTCCCGTCATCTCTCTTTTTATGCCGAGAGCCATTAATGCTCCGAGATAGTCGCGGTGGCTCAGTGGCTTTGAAAAACGGTCTTTTTCCACCTCGATAACGGCAAGAGGGTTGTCCTCGGGGTTTTCTGCAAAATAGCGGCACAATGATTCCGTATCGGTTGCTTCAATATAATAGGGAAGCATAACGGCGGCATTTCTTTCGGCATCTTCAAAAACACCGTAAAAAACGGTTTTTGCTTCGCTCTGCGGCGAAAGGTGAGAAGCGATGACCGAACGCTCATGCATATCCAGAAAACAGGTGCAAGTTATCATTGAGTTTTCACTGCACTGACGAACCTTGTCCTCATATCGGGCAATCAAAATCTTGTCTTCGGGTGTCATTATGCTTTTTCCTTAAGTACGGGAACGGAGGATGTGTTTTTACCGCCTACAAGAAGGTTGGCGCCGATTTTTGCTTTAAACGTGGGGTGAAATTTGACCTTCGTGGTTTTTTCGGCATCTTTTTTATTGCCTCGGATATAGCCACGTCCGAAATGAGCTTTCAGAATTTTTGCAAGGTCTTTATTCAGTTCAAAATTCTTTGTTGCAAGGGGTTTTGTCCACTTTTCTTCGATAGCTTCAAAATTATCGTTGTCAAAATCCGCAGGCTCGGGGCAGCCTGTGTAAAGATAAGATGAACCTGCAGGACCTTTATAATCGCCGAAAAGCCATGAAATGCCGTTGTTGCAAAGCGCGGTGAGAGTGTGGCTTGTGTCTTTGTCCGTGCGAAGCTTGCAGATAACCACGGGAATGTTTTTATTGCTGATATTTTTGATTTTATTTATAAGCGAATCAGTCTCAAACGTTGTGCTGAAATGCGAATAAAGACCGTAAGCAACGTTTTTGACGGGTTCTTCAAAAACAGGCAGATTTTCAACTGAATGGGGTGACTGCATAATCATAATTCTGTTTCTGTCTGCGGTGCGGACTGCTTTGTAAAGACGGAGATAGAATTTGTTGAGGGTGTCTGCTTTTTCTTCCCAGCCTGCAACTTTATGGAGAGGTCTGTTGAGCAGGTCGAAGGCGGCAACAGCCGGCTCGTTTCTGTAGTGAGCGGCAAGCTGTGTCCACAGCTTGACAACATTGTTGCGTGCATCCAGAGCCTGTTTGGAGGAGTCAAAGAGGATGCATTTGCCGTTACTGCCGCAGGCAGAAGCATTATTCTGATAACCGGGGGCGGAATGCAGGTCAAAAATGACATAGAGCCTTGCTTTGCGGCAGGCTTCTACCACGCTGTCAAGGTAATCAAATTTAATTTCGCCTTTGCAGCTTTCTTTTTTGAAAAGATTTCTGTAGCGAAGAGGAATTCTGACACAGTTAGCACCGAGAGCCTTTATTTTTCTCAAATCTGACGAAGAAATAAAATTCTCATTGAATGTTTGGGTCAGTTTTCTTGCACCGTAACGTCCGAAGCGTTCTTCAAAAACGTCAAAGATGTCGTAATTCGGCGCAAAATCCGGCATACCTGCTTTTTTGAAATAAAACAGCTCATCATTAAGGTTTACACCGCGTAGCTGAACAGGAATTCCCTGTCTTGTATAAAAACGGCCTTTTTCAATGTGAAGAGCATCGTTTTCATCAAGTGCCTTGGGGAGTGTGGCACCGGCAAGACCGATGGCTACAGGGGCACTTGCTGCAACTGCACCCACTACTGCACCGACAGCCATTATTTTTTTCTCGGTATTATTCAAATCAAACCCCTCCTTGATTGGAATTTGTTATAAATCAAAATTAATAGTGCAAGGACGGCAATTCCGGTTACGGCACCGCAACAGTCAACAAAAAAGTCAAACAGTCTGCAAGCTCTGTCTTCAACAAAAATCTGGTGAATTTCATCACTTGCCGCATAAACTGCCGTCAGGGCAAAGCTGTATAAAGGCTTGTAAGAGCCGAAGGTTCTGTAAAATGCGTTGTAAGCAAGAACCGCAAGTCCTGCAAATTCAAAGAAATGGGCGGTTTTTCGTATGAAGCCCACAACCTCAACGGGTAAGCCCAGAAAAAGAGTGAAATTATCACTGAGTGACTGTGAGGCCGCACCGTTTTGCATTGAAAACATAAATATTATCGCCATACATGCAATAACCATTATCCACGAAACAGTAATAACTGCAATTTGTTTTTTTGTTTTCATCAGTCATACCTCTTTGCGCCAATGAAGCTTACGGTTGCTTCTGAACCGAGGAAAACTATTCCGTCGGCATCTTCATTAACAACAAAGCTACTTGAGCGTGAATACAGCGGATAGCAAAGTGCATTTTGCAGAATATAGTTTTCTGCGTTAAAACAGCCTTTGATGATATTGTCATAGGTTTCAGCGGCAATCAGGTCATTTATGATGCTGTTGTAGCTTGCGGACTTGTGATTGAATACGCCGCCGTCTGTGAACGTGGCAAGAAAATCAGCAGTGTTTTCGTGGTCGGATTCAATGCTTGTCAGAGCTATCTGAAAATTATCCTGAGCAACTGCCTTTGAGATATCTTCGGGGGTTTTACTTTCAATTCTTATGCCGATGCTGACACCGAGAGTTTTTTGCCATATCTGAAACTGTTGTCTGACCGCACCGTCAAGCCATTCGGGGCAAAGAACGGTAAGCTGAACGGAGTCTTTGCCGAGATTTGCAAGTCCTTCTTTCCACAGGGTTACCGCCTGTGCCGCATCCTGCTCAATGCGCAGAGTCTGTGAGCCGACCTGCTCTCTGTAGGTTGCTGTGCCCACGAGGCAACTCATCGGAATAAATCCGCTTTGCGGAACGGCGTTTTCTTTTTTTGCAAAAAGATTGCGGTCAATCGTTTTGCACAAAGCAATTCGCAGGGATGCTTCTGAAAGAACGGGGTCTGCGCAGTTAAAAACGAAACCGAAAGTGGAGTTTTTGGTGTTGCTGACGGTTTTGCTGTTTTCGGGAACAGGACAATCGGGCGGTAAAAATGCCGCTGTTGCTCCGCCTTCGGATATTTTTTTTGCAACAGATTCTTTGCTGGGGTCAAAGCTGAAAACAACAGAGGCAGGCATAACCTTTTGCTCACCTGCATAGTATTCGTTTCTCTTGACGGTAAGTGAGGTTTCGCTGTCCCACGAGCTTATATAAAACGGACCGTTACAGATGATGTGTCTGTGGCTCAGACCGTATCTGCCGTTCATTGCGTTAAAGAAATCTTCGTTGCAGGGCATAAACACACTTTCGGTGAGCCTTTGCAGAAAATCATCGCATTTTTCGGTGAGCTTCACCGTCAGGGTGTGGTTATCGGGTGCAGAAACACCAAGAAGATTTGCGCTGTAGTTGTTATAAAACACGTCATAGGCGTTTTCAATCACAAAAAGTCTATGCGCATTGGGTGAATTTGTTTCGGGCATAACCGCTCTGCGGAATGCAAAAACAAAGTCGTGCGCCGTAACTTTTTCGCTTGAAAAACGGTCGTAGAATTCTTTGCCGAACTCATTTTTGAGTGCATTGGGGCAATACCATTCCGTGTTCTTTTTAAGATTGAAGGTATAAGTTTTGCCGTCGGAAGAAACGTTCCAGCTTTCTGCTATACCGGGAATAACGTCGCCGTTTGCATCAAGCCGCACAAGTCCCTCAAAGGTGTTGTTGATGATAAGCATTGCGTTTGCATCATCAGCAAACTGAGGGTCAAGGGTTTTGGGCGAAGCACTTATCGGATAAGCGATTGATTTGCCGCTGCCCTTAGGGGTGCAGGACGTGCACGTAAGCAGAAGGATAATCGCCGCGACGGCAGCAATTATTCTCTTCATTGATTTTCCTCCATCCATTTTGCAAGCTGGTCGGCAAGCGGATTGCTTGTTGTTTTTGCTTTTGCTTGTTGCTGCATATATTTTGCAACGTCACGTTTGCCTGCGCCTGCCGATTCTTTTCTCTTTTCGAAATCGGTCAGCTTCTCTCTGTATCCGCAGATGCAGAAGAAAGCTTTTTTCTCACCTTCGCCGCGCATTTCGAGCTTTTTGTGGCACTCGGGGCAACGTGCGTTGGTAATAATTGAAACACTCTTGCGGTAGCCGCATTCCCTGTCCTGGCAAACAAGCATTTTGCCTTTTTTGCCGTTGACTTCAAGAAGATATTTGCCGCATTCGGGGCAGGGCTCACGGGTCATATTGTCATGTTTGTATTTTGCATCACCTGTTTTGACGGCGCTGACAAGAGCCGTTGCATAGGTGCGCATTTCGGAAACAAACTGTTTATCGTTTGCACCGCCCTTTGCAATCAGAGAGAGCCTTTGCTCCCAGCGGGCGGTCAGCTCAGCCGATTTAAGGTCGGCAGGTACAATATCAACAAGCTGTTTGCCTTTTGATGTGGGATGAATTTCTTTTCCTCTTCTTTCAATGCAGAAAGAGTCGAAAAGTTTTTCGATTATATCTGCTCTTGTGGCAGGGGTGCCCAGACCGCCTGCGGTTTTGAGCGCATCGCGAAGCGAGCCGTCATCAACCTGACCTGTGGGATTTTCCATAGCGGTGAGCAGCGTAGCTTCTGTGTATCTGGCAGGGGGAGTGGTTTTGCCTGCACAGATGCGCACTTCTTTTGGAAATACGGGCGCACCCTGTGAAAGAGCAGGCAGGGATTGGGCGCGGATATCATCTCCGTCATCATCATCGTCGGCAAGGGAAGAATCATAAAGAGCTTTCCAGCCTGCGGATTTGACAGCCTGACCCTTGGTATAAAAATTGTGTTTACCGACGGTTATTTTGACCTGCATTTCGTCATATTCAAACGGAGCACTCAGCACGGCAAGAAAACGTCTGACAACGAGGTCATAGATATGTTTTTCTTCACGGGTGAGCTTGTTGAGGTCAACGTATTGCTCTGTAGGGATAATGGCGTGGTGGTCGGTAACTTTGGAATCATTTACAATGTATTTTGTTTGAATGGGTTTTGTGCGGAGAATTGCGGTTGCGGCTTCTTTATATGCCCCAACTGAAATTGCTTTGAGCCTTTCGGGCAAAGTGGCGGCAACGTCTTTTGTAATATATCTTGAATCTGTCCTCGGATAAGTGAGGAGCTTGTGTGTTTCGTAAAGGCTTTGCATAAGCGAAAGGGTCTGCTTTGCGGAATAGCCGTATTTTTTGTTTGCATCACGCTGTAATTCCGTAAGGTCATAGGCGGCAGGCGGTGCCTTGAAGCGGTAAACCTTTTTAACTTCGGTCAGTACACCTCGTTTGCCTTTTACGTCGTCGGCAATCTGCTGCGCCGCGGCAGCATCAAAGAATCTTGCCTGGTTGTGTGAGTCTTTATAAAGTGCAGTGAATCCGCCGAAATCCGCTTTAACGGTAAAATAATCCTTGGGACGGAATTTCAGGATTTCTTCCTCACGCTTTACAATCATTGCAAGGGTCGGGGTCTGTACTCTGCCGGCGGAAAGCTGGGCATTATGCTTGCAGGTGAGCGCGCGGCTCACATTAAGACCGACCAGCCAGTCTGCTTCGGCTCTGCACTGAGCGCTTTTGTAAAGATTATCATACTGTGAGGCGGGTTTGAGAGCGGCAAAGCCTTCGCGGATGGCTTTGTCTGTCTGCGAAGAAATCCACAGGCGGAGCATGGGCTTTCTGCAATTTGCTTTTTTGATTATCCAGCGTGCAACAAGCTCACCTTCGCGGCCTGCATCGGTTGCAATAACAACCTTGTCAACTTCAGCACTGCTAAGCAGAGAGCTTACGGCTTTGAATTGCTTTGACGTCTGACCGATAACAACAAGCTTCATATTACTTGGCAGCATCGGCAGGTCATCCATACGCCAGGTTTTATATTTTGCATCATAAGCTTCGGGGTCGGCAAGGGTCACAAGGTGACCCAGCGCCCAGGTTACGATATATTTATCTCCGATTATGCAACCGTTGCCGTTTTTTTTGCAACCCAGAACACGGGCAATGTCTTTGGCAACAGAAGGTTTTTCAGTTAAAACAAGAGTTTTGGACAAAAACGGTCACTCCGTTCATAAGTTTGTCAATATACTATATACCATAATATATGATAACAAAAGAGCAGCAAAACAATATTCTTATTTAGAAAAATATAAAATTTAATAAAGTAAAATTAATTCCTTTTCAGAAGTTTGCCTATTTCACCTATTATCAGAGGCATTGATGAAATCGCGAACACCGTGAGCCATTGTGCGATACTCAGCGGAACTGTCCCGAAAAGGTTGGCAAGAGGCGGTATGCACACAACAGCGGCTTGAAGAGTAACACACACCGCAACGGCAATATTCATTGTTCTGTTTGAAAAAAATCCGACTTTGAAAAGAGATTCGGATGAACGTGTGTTTATGGCATGAGCGATTTCGCAAAAACTAAGTGTGCAGAAAGCCATTGTGCCGCCGATTCCGCCCCAAAGCAGATTGCCGATTGCGTGGGCGAGAAGGGTCAGGGCACCCACAAAAGCGCCTTCAAGAGTGATATCGAGCCATAATCCGCCGTGAAAAAAACCTTGTGAGGGCGGTATGGGTTTGCGCTTCATAATGTTGCTTTCGTTTTTCTCAACGCCGAGGGCGATGGCGGGCAGGGAATCGGTAACAAGGTTTACCCAAAGAAGCTGAATCGGCAAAAGGGGAGCACCCCAACCAAGTACGGATGCGGCAAATACCGCAATGATTTCACCGATATTTGTGCCAAGAAGAAAGTGAACGGCTTTTTTGATGTTGTCATAAATGCCTCTGCCTTGCTCAACGGCTCTGACAATTGTGGCAAAGTTATCGTCTGTCAGAATCATATCGGCAGCGTTTCTGGCAACGTCGGTGCCGTTTTTGCCCATTGCGCAACCGATATCCGCCGCTTTGAGGGCAGGTGCATCGTTTACACCGTCACCCGTCATAGCAACGGTTTCACCACGTGCACGGAAGGCTTTTACAATCCGCACCTTATGCTCGGGGGTTACTCTGGCAAACACACGGCAGGTTTTCAGCTCTTTTTCAAGCTCTTTGTCCGTCAGCCGGTCAAGCTGTTTGCCTGTCAGTGCTGTTGTGGACTTATCGGCAATACCGAGTGTTTCAGCAATGGCACAGGCAGTCACGATATGGTCTCCGGTAATCATAACGGGCGTTATGCCTGCTTTTTTGCATTCCGCAACGGCTTTTGCAGCTTCGGGGCGTGGAGGGTCGCTCATTCCGATGAGTCCTGCAAAAACAAGCCCTTCTTCACGTGAGTCATGGCTGTTGTCTGCAACGCGATAAGCTACGGCGAGCACACGCAGAGCTTTTTTTGCCATAGCTTCGTTGTGCGAAATAACAGTGTTTTTTCTGTTTGAGGTGAGGGGCAATTCGCCGTTTGATGACAGATATTTAACGCACCGCGGCAGTATAACGTCGGGCGCACCTTTGACAAGAAGCATATTTTTACCGTCAACGTTGCACACAACGGACATCCGCTTTCTTTCTCCTGAAAACGGTGTTTCGTGGTGACGGATATATTTGCTTTTATCGAAGATTATCCCCGAATCCTTTGCGGCATAGAGAATAGCGGTTTCAGTCGGATCACCCGAAAACTCAACGGCTTTGCCTTTTGAGGTTTCACGTGCATTACTGCAAAGGGCGGCATAAAGCATAATTTTTTTGCCCTGGTCACTGTGGAGATTTATTTCACCCGAATGGTTGAATACTTTGGTAACCGTCATTTTGTTTTGTGTGAGTGTGCCTGTTTTGTCCGAACAAATCACTGTTGCAGCACCCAGAGTTTCAACCGCAGGTAAACTTCTGATTATAGCGTTGCACTTTGCAAGGCGCTGAACGCCCATAGACAAAACAACAGTAACAACGGCAGGCAATCCCTCGGGAATTGCCGCTACAGCAAGGCTTACCGAGAGCATAAATGAAGGCAAAATGCCTGTTTTACGGACAATACTGAGAATAAAAACGGCGGCGCAGATGCCAACGGCGCCGATACCCAGAGCTTTGCCGACCTTGGCAAGTCTTTGCTGAAGCGGAGTCTGCGGTGAATCCTCGCTGTCAAGCAGATTTGCAATCTTGCCAACACAGGTGTTCATACCCGTTTGCGTAACAACCGCTTTGCAGTTGCCTGCCATAACCGTTGTTGATGAAAAAACCATGTTTTTCATATCGGCACGTGGGCAATTTTCGTCAAAAACCAAATCAGCATCCTTGGTACAGGGTACGGATTCGCCTGTAAGTGCACTTTCCTGCACACGCAATGAGTTAGTTGATATAAGCCGTGCATCAGCAGGCACCATATCGCCGCTTTCAAGGCAGATTACGTCACCTTCAACCAGCAAAGATGCGGGAATTCGCTGATGCTTGCCGTTTCTTATAACAGCAGCGTTTGGCGCAGACATCTTGCGAAGGGCATCGATTGCTTTTTCTGCCCGTTGTTCCTGAATAACGCCGATGACCGCATTGAGGATAACAATAACGAGAATGACGATGGGCTCAACGAAATCACCTTTGCCCTCAATGAAGCCTGTTGCAAACGAAATTACGCAGGCTATGAAAAGAATGATTACACAAAAATCTTTGAATTGAGCAAAAAACTTTTTAACAACGGAAGCCTTTTTCTTTGCCTGAAGAGTATTCGGTCCTGATGTTTCAAGCCGTTTTTTTGCCTCCTTTTCATTAAGTCCGTTTAACAAATCCGTTTTCAGTTCCGCTGCTGTCTTTTCAGCGGTCAATGTGTGCCAATTCATAAAGTTTCCCCTCTTGAAAAGCCTATGTGGCTTGAATATTTTTGTAAAAATATATTCAGGAGAGTAAAAAATAATCACCTGCCCGTGGCTTGTCGGACAGGTGAAATATATAATATATGTTAAGTCAGTCTTGTTCAATATTTTTAAGCTTATCAAGGCAAACTTTGCACACGTAATTGCCGTCAAACTCCACAAGGTCAGCTTCGGATTTACAAAACGCACAGCAATTTGCGGCTTTTTTGAGGATAATCTGCTTGCCGTCGGAAGACAGTTCAACCTTGCTGCCCTGTTCAACGATGTTGAATTCTTTTCTTAACTGCATCGGAATAACTATTCTGCCGACACTGTCAACCTCACGAATAAAAGCCATAGTTTATCTCCTTTTAAAAATTGTGATTGCTGATAAAAGTATAATTTATTTTACAGCTTTTGTCAACAAAACAAAAACAGGCTGGCATAAGCGGCACTTATGCTAGCCTGTGATGATTATTTGTTGAGGTCAATTTTGCCGTAGAGCGATGCGCCTGCGGAATCTGAACGGGGAGGTCTTGAGGGAGCGGAAGAAGTTTCACTCTTGTTATAGTTGCCTCTGCCGCCTCTGTTGTAGCCGCCTTTGTTATAGCCGCCCTTATTGTAGCCGCCTCTGCCGCCCTTGTTGTAACCGCCGCTGTGAGTGGGTTTAACGCCTTCTTCGAGTGTGATAACAACCTTGCGGTCACTGTCACTGCCGACGGAGTGGGAGGTAACGCCTTCAATTTCCTGAACGGTTGTGTGAATGATGCGGCGTTCATAGGGGTTCATGGGCACAAGCACAACGTTTCTGCCGTACTTTCTGACCTTAGCTGCGTTTTTGCGAGCGAGCGAGCGGAGAGTGTTTTCTCTCTTTTCACGGTAGTTGCCGACGTTGATTGAAACTCTTCTGTAATCTTCTGTGCCTCTGTTGATAACAAGGCGTGTAAGATACTGGATAGCATCAAGAGTTTCGCCTCTTCTGCCGATAACCGAGCCGTAATCGTCACCGCAGTTGATTGAGATGCGAACGTCTTCGTCATCAGCTTCAACGGTGATTTCAGCATCGTTTACGCCGAGATTCTTAAGGATTGTCTGAACGTAATCCTTTGCTTTTGCGAAGGGGTCGTCTTCATATTCGTATGAAGCCTTGACTTTTGCCTGTGAGCCACCGAAAAGACCGAAAAGAGCTTTCTTTTCTCTTTCGATAACTTCATATTTAACATCTGCATCCTCAGGTGCTTCAAGAGCTTTGAGGGCAGCCTCTCTTGCTTCTTCAACAGTTGAGCCTGTGCCGATAGCTTCTTTAATCAAAAATTTCACCACCAAAATTATTTATCTTTTTTAGCTGCAATGAGCTTCTGGTTTTCTTCTTTTGAGCGGCGTTCCACGGTTTCGTCAATCATAAGTCTTGCAAGAGTTTTCTTGGGACTGTAGAAATGACCGATAATAACCGTTGAAATGAAACCAAACAGACCGGATGCAATCCAGTAAACGCCGATACCAATGGGGAATTTCCAAACGAACCAAAGGGACATAAGGGGCATAAATATCAGCATACAGCCCATCATAGGTCCTGAACCTGCAGCGGAATTCTGCTGCTTCTGCTTGATAAACGAATAAACGCTTGAAAGTGCTGATGTGAGAGCGGAAAGAACGAGAACGGTGATTCCGGGAACTAAATTTTCTGAGGGTAACACACCCAGAGAAACGCCGAAAATTTCAAAATCAACACTCTTGATTTTTTCGAATGTAGCCGGTGATACGCCTGTAAATTTGCCTGCCTCAAACGCAGCTTTGAGTTTGTCTATGTTTTCCATAACGTAAAGCTCTGCCTGAATAGTTCCCTTGGGGATATTGGCAAGCTTTAATTCCGTGAGCTTTGCTACGAGAATGTCTACTTCGCTCTTGTCGATGTGGAGGAAGTTTGAAAGAGGATAATAAATTGCACCGATAAGACCGAAAAGAATAACAAACTGGATAATCATGGGAGAGCAACCTGCGCCCATGGGGTTATAACCCTCGCGCTGATAAAGGGCGGTTGTTTCTTCCTGAATTTTTTTCTGGTCACCTGCATACTTTGTCTGAATCTTGCGGATTTTTGACTGGATACGCTGTGTTTTTGCCATACCTTTTTGCTGCTTGATTGATGAAGGAACTGTAAGAGCTCTTGCAAAAAAAGTAAGCAGAATAATTGAAACGGCATAGCTGCCGAAGCCAACGGAACTGTAAATAAGTTCAAGCACAAATCCGAAAGGTATGCCAAGTACCTTATAAATACCGTCCATAACTATTTGTCCTCCGAATGTGAGTGTTTCTTGGGCGGCACAAGGTCAACGCCGCCGGGGAAAAACGGATTGCACTTAAGGAATCTTATTGTTGCCAACAGAGTTCCTTTGAATGCACCGTGAATCTCAATTGCCTCCATAGCATACTGAGAGCAGGTCGGATAATACCTGCACATGGGCGGGAACAGCGGCGAAATTCGCCTGCGGTAAAAGCGGATAAGTAGTAGAAGTAGTTTTTTCATCAGAAATTCTCTCCCGCCTGATTTCTGATTATGCCGAGCTCCGTTAAATGGGAAAGCATAACGGGGGTAAGATCGGTGCTTTTAACCTTTTTTGTTTTGAACCTTGCAACAAACACAATATCCCAGTTACCGCTGCATTGCGGAGAAATCGAGGAGAATGCCGCCCTGATAATACGGCGGCATCTGTTTCTCTCGACTGCGCTGCCGAGCTTTTTGGCGGCTGTTATGCCTATTCGGCAGCCAAGACCTCTGTTTTTTACAGCATAGGTCACCAAGGCGGGGGAGGCTTTTACTTTTCCCCTGCCGTAAGCACGGTTAAACTCGGTATTCTGTTTTAAGGTTACCGGGTAGGACATTACTGAACATCCCTCTCAGAAATTAATAAGAGAGCTGCTTTCTGCCCTTTGCTCTGCGGCGGGCAAGAACCTTGCGGCCGTTTCTGTCAGCCATTCTCTTGCGGAAGCCGTGTTCCATCTTGCGATGACGCTTTTTGGGCTGGTAAGTTCTTTTCATTTTTCTAACCTCCGTTTCACTTTTGGATTAACCGGCATTGCCGGAAACAATCGGTGAATTAAACCGATTATCGGGCATAACTAAACAAGGGTAAAATACCCCTCGGAATACACATTATATAACAGCTTGACCACGAATGTCAACAATTTTTTTATTTAATGCAAATTTCCTTATCTTTTTGCTTGAAAACGGTGAGGGGTTGTGATATACTCTATTATGTATCATTATCAGTAAAATGCCAAAGTTTCGGGTTAAATCAAGCCCGTTCATCAGGCTTACAGGGTAAAATATAAAGATTATCATTAAGAGGAAGGTTGTTAATTGATGGAATCCGTTAAGGATATGTGGCAATTGGTATGCGAATGCCTTAAGAAAAACGTGGGCGAAGTTATTTATGACATCTGGTTCAAACCGCTTGAAATTCTCAGCTTCGACGGCACCAAGGTTGAAATTGCGGCAAGTAATTTTATGAAAAAAATTATTGAGCAGCAGTTTTATCAGGAACTCAAGGATGCTTTCAAGTCCGTTATGGGCTTTGAGATAGAGGTTGTTCTTATTGACCCCGAAGAAGCTGCCGCAAAAGCAGAAAAACCTGCAGACGACAAGCCGGCAGGTTCGGTTATAAGCATTGAGCAGAATACGTTTGAAACGTTTGTTGTAGGCTCATCAAACAGATTTGCACATGCTGCGGCACAGGCGGTTGCCGCCGCACCCGGTGCGGCATATAACCCGCTCTTTATCTACGGTAACTCGGGTTTGGGCAAAACTCATCTTCTTCGCGCAATCAGCAGCGAAATTACCGCAAAGAATCCCGACGCAGATATTATTATCACAAGAGGCGAAGAGTTTGTAAACCTCATCGTCGGCGGCATCAATAAAAACAAGATGAACGAAATTCACGAGAAATACAGAAACTGCGATGTTTTGCTTGTGGACGATATTCAGTTTATTGCAGGCAAGCCTTCAACTCAGGAGGAGTTTTTCCACACATTCAATGCACTTACGCAGGCAGGCAAACAGATTGTTCTTACGTCTGACCGTTCACCCAAAGATATTGAGGTTCTCGATGACCGTCTCAGAAACCGCTTCGAGTGGGGGCTTATTGCGGATATTCAGCCGCCCGATATCGAAACAAGAATGGCAATCATTCAGCGTAAGGCGCAGACTCTCGGACTTGAGCTTCCTGATGACGTCGTTCAGTTTGTGGCAGAAAAAATCAAGGCAAATATCCGTCAGCTTGAGGGTGCGGTCAAAAAGATTAACGCACTTGTCAACATTGAGGGTGCGGCAATCAATATTGCAATGGCACAGAATGCTATCAAGGATATTATGAACGACAGCCGCCCCGTTGCATTTGTCGTTAACAAGATAATCAGCGAAACCTCAAGAACATTCGGCGTGCCCCAGGGCGATATCATCTCAAAAAAGAAAGATGCCAAAACAGCAAAGGCAAGGCAGGTTGCGATTTATATTGTCAGAACAACAACCGACCTTACCCAGCAGCAGATAAGCGGATATTTCGGCAACCGTGACAGAACAACAATTCTTTATTCGGCAGACCTTATTGCACAGGAAATCGAAAAAGACCCCAATCTTAAAAAGACGGTTGACAACATAATCAAAAATACCCGTGAGCAGTAATACGGATACATTTTATATATAGAGGTACACTATGGGATTTTTCAAAAAGATTAACAAAGGTCTCAAAAAAACAAGAGACAGTATGTCGGGCGCAATCAATGCGGCGCTTCACGGCAAAAACGAGATTGACGAAGAGTTTTACGATGACCTTGAAGAAATTCTGGTTATGGCGGATGTTGGCGTAAATACCGCTACCGAAATTGTTGAAAAGCTCAGGGATTCCGTTTTCAAAAAAGGACTCCGCAAAGTCAAGGACGTTAAAAAAGAAATCCGCAACATCGTTGCCGACCTTCTCAGCGGCGGCGAAGAGATTGATATGATAACAGTACCTTCCGTTATTCTGGTTATCGGTGTTAACGGCGTAGGCAAAACAACCTCAATCGGTAAAATGGCGGCAATGTTCAAGGATGAGGGCAAAAAAGTTATCCTTGGTGCGGCTGATACTTTCAGAGCTGCCGCAATTGACCAGCTTGAAATCTGGGCAGACCGTGCAGGTGTTGACATTGTCAAGCACAAAGAGGGCGCTGACCCTGCCGCAGTTGTATTTGACACAATCAGCGCAGGCAAAGCCAGAAATGCAGATATAATCATCTGCGATACCGCAGGCAGACTCCACAACAAAAAGAATCTTATGGAAGAGCTTGCAAAAATTTACAGAGTAATTGACCGTCAGCTTCCTTATGCTGACCGTGAAATCCTGCTTGTGCTTGATGCTACAACAGGACAGAATGCTGTCAACCAGGCAAAGGAATTCAAAGAGGTTGCCGAAATTACAGGTATTATTCTTACAAAGCTTGACGGCACGGCAAAGGGAGGCGTGGTTCTTTCAATCAAGAACGACCTCAAGGTGCCTGTTAAGTTTATCGGCGTAGGCGAAGGTATTGATGACCTCCGACCCTTCAACCCTGCAGCATTTGCCGACGGACTGTTTGAAGAAGACAAGGATGAGGATTAATAAAGGTATGGATTATATTATAGCGACCCATAATATGAAAAAGCGTGATGAGCTTCAGCGTATTCTTTCCCCTCTGGGCATAAGAGTGCTCCTTGCAGAGGAAGCGGGCGTTGAGCTTTCGGACGTTGAAGAAACAGGCACAACGTTTGAAGAAAATGCGTTTCTCAAGGCTGAAAGCGGCTGCAGGGAAAGCGGTCTTCCCTGCCTTGCAGACGATTCGGGAATAGCTGTTGACTATCTTGGCGGTGCCCCCGGAGTTTATTCGGCAAGATATGCAGGCGAGCCCTGCGATGACGATGCCAATAACGCCAAGCTTTTCAGTGAGCTTGACGGCGTGCCCGACGAGCAGAGAGGTGCGGCTTATGTGAGCGTTGTTTGCTGTGTTTATCCCGACGGCAGAAGGCTTTCCGCCAGAGGTGAATGCAGAGGCTACATCGGTCACGAGCTTATAGGTGACGGCGGTTTCGGTTATGACCCTATGTTTTATCCCGTTGAATATAACGGCGAAAAAACAATGGCTCAGCTCACCGCTGACGAAAAAGATGCCATCAGCCACAGAGGTAAGGCAGTTCGTGAAATTGCAAAACAGATTGGAGAAATAAAAGAATGACAGGTAAAGAAAGAGCTGCATTCAGAGCGCAGGCAAACACACTTGAGCCGCTTTTTCAGATAGGTAAAGGCGGCATTTCGGATGCTCTCATCGCTCAGGTTTCAGATGCACTCCGTAAAAGAGAGCTTATAAAAATCAAGGTACTTCTTGAAAGTGCACCCGAATCTCCCCGTGAATTTGCCGACAAGCTTGCTGCCGCAACAGGCAGTGAGGTTATCCAGGTTATCGGCGGCAGTATTGTTTTCTACAAAGAGAACCCTGACCTTGGCAAAGAAACAAAGAAAAAACCTGCCAAAAAAGGCAAACCGCTTTCAAGGGTCAAGGCAAAAAGAGCCGCCGCAGCAAAAAGAGAAGCTGCAGAAAAGAAGCAGAAAAAAGATTTTTATGCAAAAAAGAGAACTTACGGCTCTCGCTGATGCCTGATTTGCAGAAAGACAAACGTAAAACCCACTCAAAGAGCATTTTGCTTGTTAATGTTGCACAAAATTAATATTTCTTTTTTCGTGTGCAACATTTTTTAAATATTGACACACTAATTTAATGTATGATATAATCGCCTCCGAGTGTGGCGATTGAGGTAACACTTATGGATAAGGACAGTGGCATTAAAATTGTTGCCCAAAACAAAAAAGCATATCATGACTATTTTGTTCTTGAAAAGCTTGAAGCTGGTCTTGAACTCTTCGGCACCGAGGTTAAATCAATCCGTCAGGGCAAAATAAACCTCAAGGATTCCTGGTGCTTTGTCAAAGACGGCGAAATGTTTGTCAACGGTATGCATATCAGTCCCTACGAACACGGAAATATCTTCAACCGTGACCCTTTAAGAACCAAACGCTTGCTTTTGCATAAGCGTGAAATCAGAAGATTTTATGCCCAGGTCAAGCAGGACGGTCTTGCGATTGTTCCTTTGAGCGTTTATTTCAAAAAAGGCAGAGCAAAGGTTGAAATCGGTTTGTGCAAAGGCAAAAAGCTTTATGACAAACGCGAGGTCGCGGCTAAAAAAGATGCTCAAAGAACCATCGAACGCAATCTTCGCAGATAAATTACATTCATAACCATATTTAATATGGGGATGAAAGGATTTCGACGGGGAACCCGTGCCCGGATAAGCGAGTAGCGGTGCGGAACCGCTATAAAATCCGCAATTCTTAAATTTAAACGACAACAATAAAGTTGCTCTCGCTGCTTAACTAAGCAGCCGTCTCTGTGCGGAGGACTGCGGCCGCATAAGAGGCGTCGATCAGCAGTGAACGTGAACAGGTAACGGCGGATAGCCTGTCATGAATAATCTGTCTACTGAATGCATGAGCCTGTCCGACGGCGCTTGCAGGAGGGAACGTTAAAAGACGGAATACACTCGTAGAAAGTCCCTGCAGAGGTTTTTCGGACGCGGTTTCGATTACCGCCATCTCCACCAACGTCAAGCCTTGCACCTGCAAGGTTTGACAAGAACATAAAATTTTTAAAGCCGGTGAGAGTTTTTTTACAAAACGGCGAATAATTAAGGGATAATTACAGAGAAAATATTGATTGAGGAGAAACACGGAAAAAGGAGGATATTATGGAAAAGAAAAGTACCAATGCAATAGTGATTGCAGTCAGTGTGCTTGCGGTTTGCATCGTTGCCGTTGTTTGTACCCTGCTTGTTGTCAGATCAAACAACTCAGGGGGTCTTATCAAAACCAACGAAAAAGCAACCGAACAGAAAACCGAAGAAGAAACTACATATGCATTTATCGGTGAAAACAGTGTTCCTTCGGATGCAGTAACGGTTGTTCCGCCCACAGTTCCTGCAACAGCACCCACAATGCCCCCCGTAACAGAGCTTCCCACACAGGCGGTTGTTGTTGATAAAGAGGAAAACGTCACAATACCTCAGTTTGACAAGGATCAGATGTCAAGCGGTCAGGCAGTCAAGCCTCCCACATCCGCAAACGGTCCTTTGCCCAAGGATATGTCATTTGCAGGTCTTTACGAAATGGGCCATGAGGTTTACGGTACAAAACAGTATATCTATAATGATGACACAGACCCCAACTGCGTTCAGGCAAACTTCGGTTATAACCGTCTTTACGACTGGGGCGCACAGCTTATTGATTTCAGTATCGATACAGCAAGAATGCCCTTCGAATATAACGGCAAGGAATATATGATTCAGATCTGGAAGGGTCAGTATATTTCGGGCGAAATGGGCACGGTCGGCGGCGAAGTCGGTCTTTACACCAGACCCAAGGGCACAGTAAGTGCAATCGGTCATTACAGTTGCGCTCCCTATGAAGAATGGCTCAATATGGAAATGACTGTTCTTTGGGATGAACAGGGCAACGGCAATTATATGCCCCAGCTTACAAGAATTTATGAACTTCATTGGTGGCCCACAGGCTTTGTTTTCGGTCAGCTTGCAAACAAAAAGGACTCAGATCCGCTTCGTGTTCTTTGCAGAATAACCTTCAAAGATGATGCAATGGCTCAGGCATTTGCAGAATCTCTTTCAAACGAAGGATTCAGCAGTGTTTCGGCTTTCAATCCCACTGTTAAAGATACATATAAGATACACGGCAAAGACGTAATTTTCATTTGGCAGGATGTCAGATAACATAAAGATAATCACTACTAAAGAAAAGAGGTAAAATTGATGAACAAGACAACACAGAAGATTCTTATCATTGCAATCTCCGCAATAGTTGTTATTGTTACGGCAACGGCTGCAATTCTTATGGTTCCTCACGTTAAGGATTGGATCGCCAAAAACAAAGAAGACGCAACAGCCTCCACAACAGAAGAATACAAGCGTCCTCAGGCAACATCACCAGATGCAAACAACGGTTATACAATTCCCACAATGCCCGGCATCACCGTTGAAACACCTTCGGAAATGACAACACTTCAAAGTGTTCTCAATTCAACACAGAATGCTCTTAATCCCAATAACAGGCCCACATCCGCAACACCTACAAGACCTGCAGTAAACGGCGGCACAAATGGCGGAACAAACAACAACAGCGGTTCAGGCAACAAGGGTGAATCCAATACATATCCCGACACACAGTCAGGAATTAACATCAAGCCCCTGATCGACGAAAACGGCGTTCAGGTTCTCGGCTACAGATACAGCAATGAAGGCGACGGTTATTATTACACCGACGATAAGGATTGCTGGCAGATGAATGCAGGTTATAACGAAGTTTATGACCAGATGGCTCCTCTTACAGCTATGTTCATTGACCAGGTTCGCGTTCGATTCAACTATGGCGGCAAGGACTGGATGGTTCAGCTCTGGAAGGGTCAGTACGGCTGGCTCCTTGTTGGTGCTGAAATCGGTCTTTACACAGCAGAAGAAGGCGCAAACACAGGTGCTGTTACAGATATCAACCACTATAACTGCGCAGATAAAGACGATTGGCTCTATATGTCAATGGACTGCTACTGGGCAGAAGGCAATAACGGTCACTACAAGAAGGTGTTCTCAAGACCTTACGCAAAATATTGGTGGCCCACAGGCTTTGTAAAGGGTCAGCTCACAAAGTACACATGGCCCAGAACAGAGCTCAAGATGAAGGGCAGAATCACCTTCAAGGATGAGGCAATGGCAAACGCATTCGTTGCAGAGCTCAGAAAGTCAGGCTTCTCAAGAGCTGCAGGCAGCTCCTCAAACCAGCTTGCCGATGATACATACTATCAGAACGGTGCAGACGTTGTATTCCTCTGGTCAACAATCTATCACGATTGCTTCAAATAAGATATAATTTACGTTCTTTACCCATATATTGCGGATACTGTTAATATTTAATACAATTAATGTTTATCATTTATTCATTTTTATGCGATTTTATATTGACATATCCACACAAATATGGTAGTATAAGATAACAATTGTTGCTCTTGCAATAAAAAATGAAAGGAATGGTTCGAAATGAAAAAAGTACTTGCTCTTGCACTTGCACTTGTAATGGCTTTCTCCTGCGGCTTTGTAGCTTTTGCTGAAGAAGATACAACTGCAACAACAGCTGCTGAGGTTTCAACAAACGTCATCATTAACAACAATGAAGGCGATACAGTTGTTAACGAAGCTATCCCCGAAAATGCAAAGTGCGGTCTCTGCGGTTCAGTTCTCGCTGACGGCGAAAAGCTTGCTGATCACGAATGCCCCACAGAAGCAGCAACAGAAAAGGATTACATCGACCTTACCGTTAAGGAAGTTCTCGCTATGATCCTTGACCTTGCTAAGGCTGGCATGACACAGTGGGCTGACGTTGAAACCGTTATCATCAAGATCGTTGATTTCCTTGACGGTCTCGTAAACGGTATCACATCAGGCGGTAGCGTTGACGGTCTTGTAGCAGAGCTTGAAGGTCTCTTCGAAGGCATCGAAATCCCCGGCATTGATGAACTCATCAGCGCTCTCAAGGAAAAGATCCTCTCCTTCTATGCTCCCGGCGTTGTTATTCCCACAACAAAGCCCGCTGACACTTCAAACACTGGTTCCGCACCCGTTGGCATCGCTGTTTTCGCTGCTGTTTCAGTAGCTGCTGCAGCTGCTTTCGTTTGCACAAAGAAAAAGGACTAATTCAAGTTTTAGCTTAGCTAACACTTTTTGATTAAATTAGCGCAAGAATTTAATTAAATAGTTCTGCGGAGTATCCGTTCGGATGCTCCGCTTTTTTCTTGAAAAAGTTATTAAATTTTATCGGAATATCGCATATTTCCACAGCGGAAAAATGAACGAGGGATATAATTATATAATAGGGTTTACAGGTTAATATATAACAGGGGGTCTCAAAATGCAAAACAAAAAGATTGTGTTGTCAGTTATTTCGCTGATGCTTTGTGCGCTGTTTATTTTTAGCGCTTGTTCTGAAAATAAAGAATCAGAAAAAGGCGGCAATAACAATGCTTCCGTCGAATACGTTGATGCAGACGGACAAGAAACCACGGGTGCGGACAAGGAAGCTGTTACAAATTCGAACAAAACTCCTTCATCAGAAAAGCTTATTGCTTTGACATATGATGACGGTCCTAATCCGTCGACAACAAACAGAATTCTTAATGCACTTGAAAACAACAACTCTGTAGCTACTTTCTTTATTGTCGGCAACAGAATTGACAGCGGTCACGACACTATTCAGCGAGCAATCAATATGGGCTGTGAAATTGCAAACCACACCTATGACCATAAATATCTAAATGAAATCAGTGATTCTGCCCGAAACGAGCAGATTAACTCTGTAAATAATAAAATAAAGAATGAATTCGGTTTTGAGGTAGAGCTTCTCCGTGCTCCCGGCGGCAAGTATAAAGGCGTAACAGACAAAATTGATATGCCCCTCATTCAGTGGTCAATCGATACAAACGACTGGCGCCATAAGGACCTTGCGAGCAAACCCAGAACACAGGCGCAGCGTCAGCAGGAGATGAACGAAATCATTGATCACGTTATGACAAGCGTGAAAAGCGGTGATATAATACTGATGCATGACATTTATGATTTTACTGCGGATATGAGTGAAATACTTATCCCCAAGCTCGTTGCTGCGGGATATAAGCTTGTTACCGTCAGTGAAATGTATGATGCTTACGTTCAGGACCTTGAAGGCGGCGAAGTTTATTTCAATGCCTATTTTAAGCCTGCTTCCCATCCAACAGAACCGATTCCTCTGGGCGATTATTACGTTAAAACAGAAAGCGGCGGCGGTCTTAACCTGCGTGCGGATGCGACAATCTCAAGCGAAATTCTTGCTGAAATTCCCAATGGAACACCCTTGAGTGTTACAGATGCAATAAAAGGCTGGGCAAAAGTAACCTATAACGGAAAAACGGGTTGGGTAAGCACCGCTTATCTGAGAGCGGATTCGGTTGGCTGATTCACAAAAAGTTAATACAAAGTTTCAAAATTATGTAAAAAAATATCTCTTTTTATGCTATAATATATAAGATAAACAGGGGTATAATTATCCTTTAGTACCAAAATATTTGCCGGTGATAAATTGAAAAATAAAAAAAGAAAAGCATCAAAAAATAACAAATCAGAAATTATTATTTCTGTGGTTTGCATTTTTCTTGTTGTGGCGTTGGTTGCAATGGGTGCAATAACGTTATTTTTTCGTTCAAAACTGAATAAAATCAATTACAGCAACGGTATCGGCGGTAACCCTGATGCTACTTTTAATTACATTGAGGAAGAGAATCTTAACTTTGCCAACATTGCCGATCCCGACGGTGCGGAAACCGTTAAGGAACTCATAAAAACCTGGGCAACCAACGGTGGTGACAAGCTTTACAGCAAAAACGTTATCAACGTTTTGCTTGTCGGTGAGGACTCTGAAGACGGAACAAGCCGCTCCGACTCAACAATACTGGTTACGGTCAACAAGATAACAAAAAAGATTTATCTTACGTCATTTTTGCGCGATTCGTATACTTATATGAATGTTGACGGTCAGGACAGATATGATAAAACCAACCATTCATATTCCTGGGGTGGACCCGCAAAGCTGATGGAAGTTCTTTCTGATAACTACAAAATAAAGATTGACCACTTTGTTACAATCAACTATGAATCATTTATCAGTGCGGTAAATGCTCTCGGCGGTGTCAACGTTATGGTAACAGAGGAAGAAGCAGACTATATGAACCGCACAACAAGAATCAAAGGCTTTGAAAGCGGAGCAAATGTAAACCTTGACGGTGAACACGCACTTGTTTTTGCCCGAATCAGAAAGCTTGACAGCGAAGAACAGCGAACAGAGCGTCAGAGAAGGCTTATAACCTCGGTTATCAAAAGTCTTAAGGATTCTACACTATCGGATATGAATAAAGCGATGGATACGTTTTTACCGTACGTAACAACCAACTACAGGGAAAAGGAGGTTGTGAATCTTGCAACGAAGGCAATAACCGAAGGCTGGCTCAAATATGACATTGTCAGTCAGGTTGCTCCGTCGGAAGAAACAAAGATGGGCTTCCAAGGCTACAGAACCTACACGGGTAACCTTGATGTTTGGATTGTTGACTACGTCAAGGCGGCACAGGAGCTTCAGCTTTCGCTCTATGGACAGACAAACATCACCATTGATGAAAATACTCACGTGTCGGCAATCGACCTTGCATTGGGCAAAAAAGCCAATGATGAAGGCGAAACGGAGTATTACGAAGAGGAAACAACACACTTCCTTGATCGACTGCCTGATTATGACTTTACAAGACCGAATATAGATATTCCGTCATACGGTTTGGAGAATTTTATTCCGGATATAACGGGTTCATACCGTGACTATACCTTTGTCTATGGCAGGGAAGAGGAAACCGTAACTGACGAATATGTTACAGAAGAATATGACGAATAAAAAAACAGGCTTGTGCTTTTGCACAGGCCTGCTTTGATTTTGAGATGACAAAAAGGGTTGCCCGAAAGCAACCCTTTTATATCAGCATAAATTAAATTTCGGATTATGCTTCTTCCTGCTTCTTTGCAAAGCATTCGCTGCAGAAAACAGGTCTGTCCTCACGCGGCTTAAAGGGAACCTTTGCAACTCCACCGCAGGAATCGCAGGTTGCTTCAAACCACTCACGCTCGCCACGAGTTGCATTTTTGCGTGCATCTCTGCAAGCCTTGCAA
>JAZNBM010000040.1:0-7026 GCA_045587045.1 Acutalibacteraceae bacterium
GAACAGGCGGTATGATTCCCACAACAGGCGACGTGCTTTCCAAGATTGAGGAAGCAAATAAAATCGGAGGTGACAAATAATGGTTGTTTTTGAAAAACCCCATGCCCTTGCAGATGTTCCGCTCCATTATTGTCCGGGCTGCACACACGGCATTATCCACCGCCTTGTTGCCGAGGTTATTGACGAACTCGGTATTGAAGGCAGAACAATCGGTATAGCACCCGTAGGATGCTCCGTTTTTGCTTATAACTATTTTAACTGCGATATGATTGAAGCTGCTCACGGCAGAGCTCCCGCTGTTGCAACAGGCGTTAAGCGCTCCGACCCTGAAAACAATATAGTTTTCACATATCAGGGCGACGGTGACCTTGCCGCTATCGGTACTGCCGAAACAGTTCACGCAGCTGCAAGAGGCGAAAACATCACAGTTATTTTTGTCAACAACGCAATCTACGGTATGACAGGCGGTCAGATGGCTCCCACAACTCTTCCCGGTCAGGTTACTCAAACCTCACCCTACGGCAGAGACACAAGCAAGGTCGGCTTCCCTGTTAAGGTTTGCGAAATGCTTTCAAACGTTGACGGCGCTACATACCTTGAAAGAGTTGCAGTCAACAACGTCAAGAACGTTAAGAACGCAAAGAAGGCTATTAAAAAGGCTTTCCAGAATCAGCTTGACGGTAAGGGTTTCTCACTTATCGAAGTTGTTTCAACCTGCCCCACAAACTGGGGTCTTACACCGGAAAAGGCACTTGAATGGCTTGAGGAAAATATGCTTCCTTATTATCCTCTCGGCGTTTATAAGGATAAGTTTGCAGAAAAGGAGGAGAAATAATTATGACACATCAGATTCTGCTTGCAGGCTTCGGCGGTCAGGGTATTCTCTTCTCAGGCAAATTCCTTGCTTATGACGGACTTATTGAAGACCGTCAGGTAAGCTGGCTCCCCTCTTACGGTCCCGAAATGAGAGGCGGCACCTGCAACTGCTCCGTTATTCTCAGTGACACACAGATCGGCTCCCCCATCGTTTCAAATCCCGATATTCTTATTGCAATGAACCTGCCCTCACTCGATAAGTTTGAGAGTGAAGCTGTTCCCGGTGCAAAGATTTTTGTTGACAGCTCTCTTATTGAACGCAAGGTTATGAGAAATGACGTTGACGCTTATTATATCCCTGCAACAAAAATGGCTTCTGACGAAGGTCTTACAGGTCTTGCAAATATGATTATGATCGGCTATATGATTAAGAAAGCCGGCGTTATGCCTTATGAAAACGTTGAAAAAGTTATGGCAAAGATTGTTCCTGCAAAGAAGCAGGCTATGCTTGCCCTCAACATCAAGGCTGTTGAGCTTGGTTATAATTTTGAATAATTATTAAGGAGAACTCAGATGCTTGAATTAAAAGAAATCGGTCTGCGAGTTGCTTCCCTGCGTGAAATGTGCGAAATCACTGCTGTTGAGATGGCTGAAAAGCTTGAAATTTCAGAGGACGATTACATTGCCTTTGAACACGGCGAATATGACTTTGCCATAAGCACGCTCAACAACATTGCTCTTATTCTCGGCGTTGATATTCTTGATATCATCAGCGGTGAATCCCCCCGTCTTTCAACCTGCACAGTTGTTAAAAAGGGCAAGGGCTTCGTTGTAAACCGCAACCCCGGCTACGAATTTTCTCATCTTGCATACACCTTTAAGGATAAGAAGGCAGAGCCCTTCCTTGTAACTATTGAACCCAACGGCAACCCTCCCGTTATGGATGAACACGAGGGTCAGGAATTCGACTATGTGCTTTCGGGTCATATGATGCTCTATATCGGAGACATCTGCTATGAGCTCAACGAAGGCGACAGCGCATATTTTGATTCCACTATCCCCCATGCGCACAAAGTAATCGGTGAGAGCACCGCTCAGTTTATAGCTCTCGTTCTGAAATAATCCAAACGGAGAAAGAGATTTTATGGCAATTTACGAAAAATTCATTGGCAGGTCACGAGAATCCTTTGTTTCTCTTCAGGACTGCCAAGAGAACTTTAAAATTACCTGCGATGACAGCTTTAACTATGCTTACGACGTAATTGACGTTCTGGGCACAGAGAAACCCGATAAAGAAGCTCTTCTTTATATTTCCAATAAAGGCGAAGAAAAACGTTTCACCTTTGGTGATATGAAAAGACTTTCCGACAAAGCGGCTAACTACTTTGTTTCACAGGGTGTCAAAAAAGGTGATCCGGTTTTGCTTGTTCTCAAAAGAAGCTATCTTTTCTGGATTGTTACCCTTGCACTGAACAAAATCGGCGCAATTATGGTGCCTGCTTCAAATATGCTCAAGGCCAAGGACTATGTTTACCGCTGCAATAAGGCAGAAATCAAGTATGCTATGATTACGGGTGACGACGAATGCACGGAGTATTTTGACGGCGGCGAAGGTCAGTATGAAACAATCCTCAAGAAGTTTGTTACAAAGCACAAAAACGTTGAGGGTTGGATTGACTTTGAGGAAGGCTTTGAAAAGGCAGACGAAAATTGGACAAGACCCACAGGCGATGCCGCAACAACCGTAAAAGACACGATGATAATCAACTTTTCATCGGGCACAACGGGTTATCCCAAGATCATCGCACACGATTTCAAATACCCCCTCGGTCACATTATGACGGGTGTTTTCTGGCATCACGTTGTTGACGGCGGTGTTCATTTCACCGTTTCCGACACAGGCTGGGCAAAATCCCTCTGGGGCAAATACTACGGTCAGTGGATGGGCGAAAGCGTCATTATGGTTTATGACTTTGATAAGTTTGACGGCGCTGATATTCTTTCAAAGCTTGAAAAATACAGAGTTACAACCTTCTGCGTACCACCCACAATGTACCGCCTTATGCTTCAGAATGACGTAAGCAAGTATGACCTTTCATCAATTGTTCACTGCTGCACTGCAGGCGAAGCACTCAATGCAGATATCTTCAATAAATGGAAAGAGGCCACTGGTCTTGAAATCCACGAAGGCTTTGGTATGAGTGAAACTCCCGTAAGCATCTGCACGCTTTATCCTTGGACAAAACCCGTGCCCGGTGCAATCGGCTTCCCTGCTCCCGGTCTTAAGGTGCATATTCTTGACGATGACGGCAACCATTGCCAGAGAGGTACTATCGGCGAAATCTGCATCAAATCCCCCTCACCTGCAGAGCATCCCTGCGGCGTTGTTGCAAGCTATAACTTCAGCGAAGAAGAAACCGCAGATGCTTACAGAAACGGATTTTTCCACACAGGTGACCTTGCATACAGAGATGAACAGGGACGTTTCGTTTATTTCGGCAGAAACGATGATGTTATCAAATCATCAGGCTACAGAATCGGTCCGTTTGAGATTGAAAGCGTTATGCTTGAGCACCCTTCCGTTCTTGAGGTTGCCGTAACAGGCGTTCCTGACCCCGTAAGAGGCTTTATCGTTAAAGCGACGGTTGTTCTTCGTGACGGCTTTACAGGCTCTGATGCACTTGTGAAAGAGCTTCAGACCTACGTCAAGGTCAACACCGCACCTTATAAATATCCCCGTATCATTGAGTTTGTTGATGCCTTGCCCAAAACCTTCAGCGGCAAAGTAAGACGAGTTGCAATCAGAAACGGCGAAAAAGAATAAAAAATTAAGCCCACCAACACGGTGGGCTTTTTTTATATGCAACACAGCAAAATGATAACCGCTCCAAGCGCAATTCTGTATATTCCGAAAGCAGTGAAATCGTGTTTGCGAACAAATTCCATAAGAAATCTGATTGTCAGCATTGAAACGGCAAACGCAACAGCCATACCGATAACCAATGTAAAAATCTCCGCTTGCGAAAATGTAAAACCGAATTTCAATATTTTAAGAGCACTTGCGCCGAGCATAGTCGGCACGGCAAGAAAAAACGTGAATTCAGCTGCTGCAGTGCGTGAAACACCGAGCAAAAGTGCACCGATAATCGTTGCGCCCGAGCGAGAAGTACCGGGAATCATTGAAAGCACCTGAAAGAGACCAATAATAACTGCTGTCTTATAGCCGATGCCCGAAACCGTAAATATTTTAGATACTCTTTTAGTGTTAATGTATTCAACGATTATAAAAGCTGCACCGTAAGCAATCAGCATAGCGGCAACGGTCAGCGGCGAGCCGAAATGAGTTTCAAGCCAATCATCAAGCATAAATCCCAGCACCGCCGATGGAATACAGGCAACGGCAACCTTGCCCCACATATCAATGATGCTTTTTTTAACCCCTATGCGTTTGCCGCCAAACGAAAAAGGAAAGAGCCTGTTCCAAAAAATTGCAACCACAGCAAGAATTGCACCTAGCTGAATAACAACAAAAAACATTTCTTTGAATTCTTCGGTCATTTTTATCGGCACAAATGCATCAAACAGAAGCATATGTCCCGTACTGCTCACAGGCAGCCACTCAGTAACACCCTCAATTACGCCGATTATCAGCACCTTCAGAAGCTCAAGTAAATCAAAATTCATAACGTATCCCCCAATATATATGTAATAAATATATGTTTTGAAATAAAAAATATCCCGAAGTCGTTTGGCTTCGGGATTAATATTTTTATTGAACGCTGAAAAGGATGTCGCCGTATGAGGGATAGGGCCAATATTCAGCGGCGGTGATTGATTCAGCCGCATCAACGTCAACCCTGATATCTTCCATTGCAGGAATGATAATATCCTTATACATATTTGCAACCGCAAGTTTATCGCTGCAAGCGTTGATTTTCTCAAGCTTTTCTTCAAAAGCGGCAATTTTTTCAAAAACGGAGTTACTCAAAGCGGAAAGCTTGGCAACCGTTTTTTCTTCATAACTGCAACCAACAGAGGCAAAAGCATTCTTGCGTGCAAAAGCAGCTTCGCTCAAGGCACCGATATACCGGCTGATAGCAGGCAGGATATCTTTATTGACCATATCAATCATTGTAAGAGCTTCGATGTTGAGGGTCTTGCAATAATTCTCAAGGTAAATCTCATATCTTGCTTCAAGCTCTTCTTTTGTGAAAACCTTGTGGTTACCAAAAAGCTCAACGCTCTTTTCGCTGATGAGTGCAGGCAGACAGTCGGGCGTTGTGGGCAGATTTGAAAGACCTCTGTTCTCTGCTTCCTTTATCCACTCATCATCATAGCCGTTGCCGTTGAAAATGATTCTCTTGTGGTCTTTGATTGTTTTCTTGATAAGTGCATGGAGCGCTTCTTCAAAGTTATCAACGTTTTCGAGTCTGTCTGCATATGATTTAAGCGACTCTGCAACAGCAGTGTTGAGGGCAATATTTGCGCTCGAAATGGAGCTTGCCGAGCCGAGCATTCTGAACTCGAATTTGTTACCTGTGAAAGCAAAGGGTGATGTTCGGTTTCTGTCAGTTGTATCCTTGGGGAATCTGGGCAGAACGTGAACGCCAACCTTCATCTGCACCGCTTCTTTTGCATCATAAGCGGTGTCGTTTTCAATTGCTTCAAGTATGCCGTTTATTTCGTCACCTAGGAACATTGAAACAACGGCTGGCGGTGCTTCGTGAGCGCCGAGACGGTGATCGTTGCCTGCACTTGCAACAGAAATGCGGAGCAAATCCTGATAATTATCAACCGCTTTGATTACTGCGCAGAGGAAAAGAAGAAACTGTGCGTTTTCATAAGGTGTTTCGCCGGGTTCAAGAAGATTAACGCCTGTATTTGTCTGAATTGACCAGTTATTATGCTTACCGCTGCCGTTGACGCCCTTGAAGGGTTTTTCGTGAAGCAGACACACAAGACCGTGCTTTCTTGCAACCTTCTGCATAATTTCCATTGTGAGCTGGTTATGGTCAGCGGCAATATTTGTTGTTGTAAAAATAGGTGCAAGCTCGTGCTGTGCAGGTGCGCCTTCGTTATGCTCTGTTTTGGCGAGAATACCAAGTTGCCAGAGCTCTTCGTCAAGGTCTTTCATATAAGCAGCAACTCTGGGTTTGATGCTGCCGAAATAATGGTCGTCCATCTCCTGACCCTTGGGAGGTCTTGCGCCGAAAAGAGTTCTGCCTGTGTAACGCAGGTCTTTTCTCTTTTCATAAACTTCTTTATCAACAAGAAAATATTCCTGCTCGGGACCAACGGTTGTTTTAACAGCAGTCATTTCCTGACCGAAGAGCTTCATAATTCTTACAGTCTGCTTGCTGATAGCTTCCATTGAACGAAGAAGAGGTGTCTTTTTGTCAAGCGCTTCGCCGCCGTAGGAACAGAAAGCAGTGGGAATATAAAGAACGCCCTCTTTGATGAATGCGTATGAAGTGGGGTCCCAGGCTGTGTAGCCTCTGGCTTCAAAGGTTGCACGCAGACCGCCCGAGGGGAAAGATGAAGCATCCGATTCACCCTTGACAAGCTCTTTGCCCGAGAATTCCATAATGATGTTACCGCCCTCGCAGGGAGAAATAAAGCTGTCATGCTTTTCTGCGGTGATGCCTGTCATCGGCTGGAACCAATGGGTATAGTGGGTTGCGCCCTTTTCGATTGCCCAGTCTTTCATTGCATTTGCAACAACGTTGGCAACACTGATATCAAGGCGCTTATTATCCTGAATAGCCTTTTTCATTGCCTTATAAGTTTCTTTGGGCAGACGGGCTTTCATTGTTTTGTCGTCAAACACCATACAGCCGAAATAATCGGGAACACTTCTCATTGTTTTCTCTCCTTACAGAAGAAATAAATTAACAGGTTAAGTATATATCCATTAAACCATAAAATCAAGTTTTTTTGAGCCTCGCAAAAATATTCTGTCAAACTACCGAGAAACGTTAAAAGAGCCGAGTTTATTTTGTAAAAAATTATGAAACAACCACAACATATCTTGACTAATAAAATATAAAAAGTTATAATTAATTGGTTAGAAATCTCACGGAGGTTTGTTATGAACAGATTTGAAAGCGCAAAAGAGATATATGCAAAACACGGCATTGACACAGAAAAAGCTCTCGCCGACCTTGCTCAGGTAGCCGTTTCGGTTCACTGCTGGCAGGGCGACGACGTAGG
>JAZNBM010000041.1:0-11735 GCA_045587045.1 Acutalibacteraceae bacterium
CAGCCAAAGGTCAATACAATGCAAAGGGCTGGGTAAGCCACCACAACGTTGACCTCTGGAGACAGTCAACACCCGTTGCGGGCGATGCACAGTGGGCATTCTGGCACGGCTCGTCAGGCTGGCTTTGCGAACACGTTTATCAGCATTACGAATACACAAACGACGTTGAATATCTTCGTGAAACGGCATATCCTCTTATGAAAAAGGCTGCCGAATTCTATCTTGATATTCTTGTTGAATATGACGGCAAGCTTGTGCTTGCACCCGGCACTTCACCCGAAAACACCTTTATTTATGAAGGCAAGCCCTGCTCCGTGGGCAAATACACCACAATGTCAATGAGCATTGCAAGAGAGCTTTTTGAAAACTGTGTTAAGGCTTGCGAAGTGCTTGATGAAGACGCTGAATTTGCCGCAACACTCAAAGATACTCTCGGAAAGCTTGCAGGATTCAAGCTCGGCAGCGAAGGTCAGCTTCTTGAATTTGACGACGATTATCCCGAGCGCGAAATTCACCACAGACACGTTTCTCACCTTTATGCTCTTCACCCTGCAAACATTATCACCGTTGACGGCACACCCGAGCTTGCAGCCGCCTGCCGCAAAACTCTTGAGCGCAGAGGCGACAACGGCACAGGCTGGAGCCTTGGCTGGAAAATCAATTTCTGGGCAAGACTTTTTGACGGCGACCACGCACTCAAGCTTATCGAAATGCAGCTTCGCCCCGTTAAGAGCATAGGCATCAACTACACCAAGGGCGGCGGCACTTACGAAAACCTGTTTGATGCACATCCGCCTTTCCAGATTGACGGCAACTTCGGCTTCGTAAGCGGTATCACAGAGATGCTTATGCAGAGCCGTGACGGCAGAATTTATCTGTTGCCCGCACTTCCCTCAAAATGGAAAAACGGCAGCATCAAGGGTCTGCTTGCAAAGGGCAACGTAATTGTTGATATCGAGTGGAAAGACGGCAAGCTTGCAAGCTACAGTCTTGAGGGCAAGGGCGATTTCACTGTTATAATTGACGGAAAGGAAACAGCCGTTTCGCTTGACGGTACAAAGAAAACTGTTACTGCGTGACGCAAGCAAGCAAATGAAATTTGACCTTTATGATTTTGACAAAACGGTTTATCCCGTGGATTCGGAAACGGTTTTTCTGTTTTACTGTATGCTTCACAGACCCTATCTGATTCTGCTTACGCCGTGGCTGGCACTTAATCTGATTCTGTTTTTCCTCGGCTTCGGCGACAGCTTCAAGGGCAGATGCTTTTCGTTTCTCCGCTTTGTAAACGGCGAAAAAATGGCAAAGCAATTCTGGGAAAAGCAGCAGAAAAACATCTACCCGATATTTGAAGAAAAAAACAGAAGCGGCAGACCCGTTGTGGTTTGCTCCGCTTCGCCCGAATTCTTTCTTAAGCCGATTTGTGAAAAATACAACGTGCACACTCTGATTGCAACCCCGATGAATCCCAAAACGGGCAGAATCAACGGCTTCAACTGCAAGGATAAGCAAAAACCGATAAGGCTTGCCGAAACCCTGCCCGATGCCGAATTCATCAACGTTTATTCGGATTCGCTCAAGAACGATATTCACATTTTTGAGCTGGGTCAGAAATGCTTTTATGCCAACAAGGGCACGCTCACCGAAATGAGCATTGAAGAAATCAGAGCAAAAGTCAATAAATAAAGCAAACAGGATGCAACCCGAAGGTCGCATCCTCTTTTTTTGCAAGAATCAAAGGGCTGACTTACGGAGATGAAGAAGCCGTTTTCTTTCGGTGACAGGCGTATGTTGATACGTCGAACCGAAAAAAACGGCTAAAAAGAAACGGCAAAAAATATTTGCAGTTTCAGCAAACAGTAAAACAGGCTTGAAACGGTAAAATACCCGTACAAGCCTGTTACTGTTTATTCTGTTTCTTTTGATCTTCGCTTCGTAAGACAGCTAATTAAGCAAAACTTTCAACCGCGCCGATAAACAGCGGCATACCCGTTGAAGTGTCAACGATTGCATAGATAAACGGTCTGTCAAAGGTCAGGTATTCAATATCCATCATTGCGCTCTCACAGTCAAATTCAATCACCGTTGCGGCGCCTGCCTTTGTGCCCGCCTCGTCAAAGCGGATAAAGGTGTTATGCAGTACTCTGCCGATGTAGATATTGCCCATAGGAGAAACACCCAGCTTTGTGAAATCGGCTTGTGAGGAATTGAACGCTGTGGGCATACCCATTGATTTGAGAGTATCGCTAAGCTCAAATTTGCAGTCAAAGCTGAATTTGGGTATGTTTACAACAACCGATTTAACCTCGGGGTTGCTGACGGCGTTTATAAACTCCTCACCGCTGAATGAAGCCGCGGCTTCTTCAACGCTCACACCCTCATCGGGAAGCAGACCCACAAACGCATATTCGCCGCCCTTGTAGTTTTTGACAAAGCCCTTTGTGTTGCCGATTCTGACAAAATAATTTTCGTCAGAACCCATCATTGTGACCGTCTGACTTTCACCGTTTGCGGCAGTGAAAGTCTGATTTTCTCTTACGCTTCCTTCGTTGAATTTCTGTGCCCATTCCGCTTCAAAAAGAACGGTGTTGATGATATAAGAAACTGCTTCGGGCGGAATTTTATCGAGCATATTTTCAATCTCGCCATCCGTATTTTTGCTGATCCAGTAATTGATTTTGTCTTTTGTATCAGCATTAAAAGGCTCGCTGAAAACGTCCGCGCCGTAAGCTGTAAGAGTGCGGTCAACAAAGTTTTTATTCACCTGAAAGCTGCCGTCATTACGCAGCCAGAGTGAGTTTGCAAAGCGAAGCTCTGCGCTTGAATTTGCAGGGTGAACGTAGCTGCCGTAATTTTTGCGCAAATCCTCGTTGGTCATACCGAGAACCTTTTCCATTTCGGCAAGAGTTGCACCGTCTGCGCCGTCAGCCGCCATTGCAAGAGCAGCCATAACCGAAACGGGAGAAACCAGAGCATTGTCACCGTCAGCAAGAGAACGTCTGAAAAGCTCAAAGCCGAAATCTGCCGTTACGCCTGCAATGCCGTCGCTTTTGCCGTTTGAAAGCGGACCGGATACAGAATCCTCATCGTTTTCTCTGCCGAGAGGCTCAAGAACAATGTTCTTATCTGAAATACCTGTCAGTTTTTCAGTAATGTTCATAACGCTCTCTGTCAGCTTACCCGCAAGGGGCGAAGAGCTGTCCGCCACCTTTCCGCAGGCACAAAGAGCCGCAAGAATTGAAACCACACAAAGAATTGCCGTAAATTTTTTCATACTGTCACTCCTTTTGTGCTTAATGTTGGTTTTCTGATTAAAACTCTGACTGCACACCGCGAGTTTTTGCTTATTCGGCACCCTGCCAGAATAAAGGATTCAGCTCTAAATCGAGCTTGACACCCACACATTTATCCTGTGTTGTGCGAAAATAAACCTCGTATTCGACTCTGCCGTCATTATATTTTCTGACGGTTGAATTTGCAGATTCTTTTATAACAAATTCCCTTTCCCCTTCGGGAATCACGCTGTAAGCCTTGTCGATTATCTCCTGTGTTGTGGGTTTGGGTGCTTTCGGCGGAGCCGCTGTGGATTCGGTCAAATCGTCCACTTTTACAACCGCCTGCGTTGTCTGCTCAACAGCCAAATCATTTTGCTCCGTTACCGCTTCAACGCCTTCGGGAATGCCCGCTTCGCCTTCAATCTCCTCGTTATATGCAAACTGTTTGTCGGCATTACCATCAACATTAACTCCCGTTGAAATCTCAACGGGTCGTGCAATATCTTCTGTCAGAAAAGTGTAGTTTTCCACAAACGTTATCAGCTCACCTTTTTCAGGCTGAACTTTATCGTCACTGTCGTTATGTGAGGCGTTGAGTTCGCCCGAGATTGCCTCGTTTTCGTTGCGGTTCATAAAGCCGCCCTGCTCTATCTCTGTTGTCATCCCCGTTTTATTTACACCGTTGCCGTCAAACACATTTGCCGTTACTGCGGCGGCTACGCAAAGCGCGGCGCAGACCGCAGTTGCGGTGTAAGCCATTCGCTTTTTGCGTTTTTTGACCAGCACATCACGTTTGCCGTAAATGCCCTGAAGAAATTCTTCATTGGTTTTCATTGAGGCCATCCTCCTTTTCCATTTCATTTTTAAGAGCTTTTTTGGCTCTGTAAACAATATTTTCCACCTGTTTTTTGTTCTTCTTCATTACCTTGCCGACCTGCTCATAGCTCATACCCTCAAAATATATCAGATGCAGTGCCGTTGAGTAATCGTCAGCTATTCTGCCCAGCGCTTCGTGAAGCTTACGCTCCTGCTCTTTTTTGATAAATTCATCCTCAAGCAGTAATACATCCTGCTCGTTTTCGATAAATTCAAAAGCATATTCTGGTCTGCGCGAGCATTTTCTTACGTAACTGACGGCAAGGTTTCTGCCGATTGTGAAGATATATGTTTTCAATGAGTTTTTGAAATTATATCTTCTTTTGTGCATAAGGATTTCAACAAAAACGTCCTGCGCCAACTCCTCGGCAACAGCAAAATTATGCACATATCGGTTGATGAAGAAGATTAAACTATCCTTATAGGTTTCAACAATTTCGCCAAAAGCATTGCTGTCACCATCAAGGAAACGGCGGTAGCTACTTTCACCGTTATCCATAGTTTTTAACCTCCGTGCCAACACTTTCACTGTTTATTCGCAAATAAAAGCAAAAACTCTCACTTGTTTTTGAAAAAAGCTTTTTAAACCTTGCAGACGGATTGCCCTAAAGCCGCCGCAGAGTTGTTTTACGGTTAAAACGGCGGAATGAGGCATCCCGCCCTGCAAATTTTATCATTTTACAGCCTGAATGTCAAAAGCCGTCGGAGCCCAAACGGATTCCGACGGTCTGATTTTTTAATATTTTCTGCTGAGTTTGCTTTCAGCCTCTTCTTTTGTGATTTTGCCCACGTTGCATTCAGCCATAACCTGAACGTCTTTATCGTTCAGCTTATAGAATCTCCAGAAAATGTATGAGAGCGTACAGCCGATGGCAGGAATCATAACATAGGTGAACCAAAGAACGTTCATTGCGTGTTCGGACTGAGTTGCGCCGATTCGCTGAAGGTCTTCAAAGCTTTTGGCGTTATCATAATTAACCCAACCCGTTGATTTAAGACCAAGCAGGAACAGGCTGAGCGGACCTGATACGGCAGAAGCAACCTTAACCATAAAGGTCTGGATTGCAAAGGTGATACCCTTTGCCTCAATGCCCGTTTTAAATTTGCCGTATTCTGCGCAGTCGGGTGTGAAAACAAACATAAGCACGCCGATAATTGCAACAGGTACGGATCTGAGCAGATAGAGAGCAATATAAATCCAGATGTTCTGGTAGCCAACAAACCAGGTAGCCACGCTAACAACTATCATCATCAGTGTGCACAATCTGTAAAGCTTCATCTTGTCGATTTTTTTAATTATGTGAGGAACAAGGAATGCCGCAATAGCCGCAGGCACGGCACCGCAGGCTCCGACAAGAAGCGAAAACAGAGTGTTCTTGAAAAGATAGTATGATACAAACAGGCTCAGTGTGCCGCTGATATCTGTTGCGGAATAGAAGAAATAGCCTATGTAGTAAATAAGCAGGTATTTATTCTTGAAAAGATACCTGAACATTCTGCGCAGGGTAAAGCTTTCTTCATCTTCAGGCACATAGCGTTCCTTGAGTGTTTTGAGAACGGGAAGCATGGTAAGGAAAGCAAAAATCGCTGTTACAGCCGCTGCCCAACCGTAGCCGAGACCAACCTTTTCGCTTACAAAAAGGGTGCCCACAAGCGTAACGAAGCCGATACCGACACCTGCCCAGATGCTCTTATATGAAAGCATGGAGCTTCTTTCTTCAAGATTCAGGGTCATTGCCGTAACAGAGCCGTAAATGGGAACGTCGCAGAAGGTGTAAACCGTATCCCAGATAAGGTATGCTGCCGCAAACCAGATAAGCTTGACGTTTTCCGTTGAAGCTCTGGGAATGCAGAAAAGCAAAACGGTTGCCGCAGGTGTGAGAACGGTTGAAATGCGAAGCCACGGCAAATACTTGCCGCTTTTGAATCTTACCTTGTCAAAGATTGCACCGAAAAGCGCATCGTTAAGAGCATCCCATACCTTGACCGCCGCCATAACGGCACCTGCTTTTATCATATTCACTTCGCAAAACATCAGGTATGCAACCAGATAATTGTGAAGCAAAAAGTAAATGGCATTCTGACCCGTGAAATAAAGATAATAGCTCTTTCTTTCAAGCGGTGAAGTTTCCCATCCGTCGGGAGTGTATTTTAATTTATCAACAAGTGTACCTATCTTGCCTTTCATTTTATCCCTCCGTCTAAATTATAAGGCGAACATAAATCTGCCGCCCGGCGCAACGTCGCCGTTCTGATAAAAGTCCATAATGTCGCCGTCTGTCTGCATATTGTCAGAAAGCTTGAAATTGAAATGAACTTTCTCGCCGTCCGAGAGACCAAGTGCACTGCGCGGAACACAAAGCTGCATAACGTTGCCGTCAACGGTGTAGCTTGCAGTGCCTGAACTTTCAAAGCACCAGCCGCCCGTTGATTTTTCAACAGTAACTTTTGATGCATCTGCACAATCACGGTTGATAATATACTCAAAGCCTTCCCAATTTGCGGATTTGCCGCTTGAATCGGTATCAATGAGAATGCGCATCCACGCAGGGTCTGTGTATGGGGATATATTGTCAACGGTTTCAATTCTGAAATAAACGTTTTCATTATCGTATGTAACTTTTACGCTTCTGAAATCGTTGCGCATTGTGTTGTTTTCGTAATGCAGACCAACCCAGCCGTCAGCATCTCTGTCACGGGTGCTGCCCGTATAGTGGAAGTATTCGTTTGCAACAGCATCCCACTGACTGTCTGCACCGTTTATATCGATTGTGTGACCGCCGCTTGTTTCCATCGGCTTGCCGACACCCTTGAATCTGCGGATATTTGCCACAAGCTGATAATAATAATGGTCTTTCATTGCCCCTGCCGAGGGCTCAATATCGCGGCTGAATTCGTCGCAGAACTGATCGGGGAAAGCGTTTACCGTTCCCTGCCACTCATAGTGTCTGCCTGCAATCCATTCGTTCCAGCCCGTAACAAAGATAAAGTCGGGGTCGCATTCAATGGCATAATCCCACTGCTGCTGGAAATTAAGACCGTAGAGCATAGCGTTTTCGGTTGAGCCGTCAACGGTTACCATTTCATCGCCCTTTTTGTAGCTATAGGAATAGTCTCCTTTTGTGAAGCTTCTGCCCTGAACGTTGCCGCCGTTATTCATTGCAACCAGCTTGCCGTCAGCGGCATTCTGCGCAACGGAAACACACATCTGCTCGGGGTTACCAAGAAGCGACGTGCCGAATTTCATCTGCGGATAATCACTGCACCAGCCCCAGCTGTTACTGGATATGTTCTGATTCACTCCGAAATATGCGGCATAGTTTTCTCTGAAAGTAAAGAATTCGGAAATTGCTTTATCTGTGGAGTCTGACAAATCAAGCTGCTGCGGATGAGCCATAATCAGAGGTTTGCCCTCCCACATAAACCAAAGGTGCTTGTATCTGCCCTTTGAATAGACGTTGTTATAAAGGTCACGCAGCGAAATATTGGTTTCTTCTGAAGCCTGGAAAGGAAGCATAAACGCAATCTGCGGCACATTCACACCCTCTGCGATGGCTTCGTCAAACACCCTGAAAAGAACCTCGTAAGCAGGCTGCCAGGTGAAAGAGCCGTTTGTGCAGTCAAAGATAATCACGTCAACGCCTGCGTCGGCAATCATTTCGGCGTGCTTTCTGACAACGTATTCGTCAAGATTCTGATAGTAACCGTAAAGCGGCTTGTTCCAGTGATAAGGCTTGCCGTTTTCGGTGTTTTCCCACGCAGGGTGGTCAAGGTCATAAAGTGCCTCGGGATACTGCTCAAGGATTTCTGTTACGTTATCCGCTTCAAAACCCGAAGCAAAATTATAATGCCAGAGCCAATAAAACATACCCACGAATTTTTCTTTATCGGTTTCGCCGACTTCTTCGTAGGTTGGCAGAGTTCTGCCCAAGCCGTCAACGGCAACCCAGGTATCGGGTCTGACCTCGCCATAGGTGTTTTCGTTCACGTTATCCGTGCCGTAAAGACGAACCGTCATAAAAGACGGCAACACAAAAAGAGACATCAGAAACGCCAGAACGGATTTCAGAAAAGCAGGCATAACGCACCTCCGTGTTCAAAATCAAGCATATAACTATATTATAGTTTTTATAATATAAAAAGTCAACCGCAGAGTGAAAAAACAGGCTTTCCGCAAAGGCAGAAAACCTGTTTGCTTTATATTTCTTTGTATAAAATCAATTCCGATGAAAGTGCGGCTGAAACGTCAATCTCAATGCCGTCAAGGCAAAGCTCCTTGCCCGTAATGGTAAAGCTCTCGCCGTCATTGTCGAAGTATACGGTATAATTTTTTGATTTATCGGCACCCTTTGCCCTGAATTTAACGGCATTTTCACCTGTGTTGACAAGGTTGAAAATCGCCGCCGCTCCCCTGCTTTTGTCAGGTGCGGCAATTTCGAGCACACATACACTGCTTTTATCAATATCAGGAGTATGGTGATATATCTTTGACTGCGCAATAAACGGGCGGATAAATTCCTTGTAAATCTTAACACTGTGTCTGACAAACTCCGCCTGCTCGGTATTCATAGGGGCATCATAGGGAGCAATAACGTTGAGCGTCATATGGGTAAGCATCGTGTTGCGCATCTGAAGGTCAAGCGAGCCGTAACGGTGGCAGCCCATACCCGCAAAAAGGCGGTCAACTCTTTCGGGCGGCAGAGCCATCGTCATACCGTTGGTGATAAGCACCGATTCGGGTGCACACTGGCAGTCGGAAACCCAGGTGTGGTTGAAAGCTTTCATTATACCGAGGTCTGTTCTGCCTCCGCCGCCTGCACAGTTTTCAAAAATCACTTCCGGAAAGCGTTTTTTGAGGTTTGTATACATCCTGTAAACCGCATTGAAATGGCGCAGATTCAGACATTCGGGATATCCGCAGCCCGTGTCACGCATATTAAAATACTCTGTATAGTCTGTATTATAGTCAACACGGAGCAAATCGAGTCTGTATTCGGTAATGATTCTTGCAAGCTCATCTTCCGCCCACCGTGCCGCTTCGGGTACGGTGAAATCAATGAAACGTCTTGCCTGCTCACCGAACACGTTATCTGCAAGCCAGTCGGGATGATTTTTTCTTGCATCGCAATAATCGCCAAGGCTTTCTATATCAACCCACAAGCCGAATTTCATACCTTTTTCGTGACAGTAGTCAACAATTTCGCCTATACCGTTGGGATATCTGTCTGCATCGGGAACGTTTCTGCCGTTAAAATCGCCCCAGCAAGTCTGTTTTCCCGGTGGGCATACCCAGCCGGCATCAACAATAAAGACCTCTGCGCCGAGCTCAGCAAAACGGTCAATAAACACCTTGGTTGACTCAACGCCCATATCGTGCTCGGCACCCATTCCGGCTCCTACAAGCGCTCCTTTTCCGTCAGCCTCGGGCAAGGTGAGAACGGATTTTCTGATGTGCGAATGCATCTGATTAACGGCATCGTCAAGACCGCCGCTGACCATACCGATATGCACTTCGGGCGTTACAAAAACCTCTTTCGGCGCAAGGACATACATCGGGTTATGCGAAGTTATTTCCGCCTTGAAAGCAAGGTGTGAATCGCAATCGGGCTGTGCATTATAGTCAAATGTAAATCTGCATCCGCCGCTCCAGCCAAGCTGCGCAAAAAGGGTTGTACCCATAAGATTATTTTGCAGAAAAACAAGGGGATGGCGGAAACGGTCACGGCCGAAACGGGTATCAATGCTCGTTACACCGGGCAAAAGCTTATGCCAGCCGAACATGCCCTCTTTGCCCCATTTATCACTGTCAAAATAGCCTGCGGAATATATTTCGTCAAGCCTGTCATCGTAGCCGAGTCTGCCTTTGTCAAGTGTTTCAACTCCGCCGCTGATGACACTCAACCTGCTGATATTCATATATCTGTCGGAAAGATTTTCAATTTCGAGTCTGCGCGTAAACATAGCAGTTCCGTCAAGAACGGTTATAACCTTAATTCTGACAGGCTTCACCCTGCTCTCAAGCACAAGGGTTGCGGTTTCGGATTCTTCAGTTTTATCCACGCAGAAGTCCACAAAATCAAGTCCGAAATCAAGGCTCACTCCGTCAACCTCAATATTAAAAGCAAAAGGCTCGGTGTATCTTTTTTTATCAAGTCTGCTCGGGAAACCCGAAAGCACGTTCAGCGGATAACCTGCCGCATTCCAGCCGCAGGCTATCAGAGCGCCGTTATAAAACTGTTCTTCATAAACCGTATAGGCACTTCTGTAGCAAAAAACAGGATTCTGCCCCTGCTGATAATATGTTGCATAATACGCCTTGGACATTTCGCCACTCCTCTGCAAAAGGTTGTGTTTACAACTCAAATTATACCATCGGTCAACACGTTGTCAATCACTTTCGTCACAATTCACCCCCTTGTCAACCCCAAATCCGTCGGATTTTTCTATACAGTTTTTCGCTTTTGTCTGTTTTTGAGCCTGTTTTCAGTATTTTTGGTCATTTTGACTGTTTACTTTCTTGTGCAAAATGATGTATTATCCCTTCAGACGCGATTCAGAGGCTCATAAAACGGGGATTTTGAATTTTGATAAATATAAAAAAGTTTTATTCAATCAGCCTCAAAATATTAATCGCAAATAATCAACAGGGTGTTTGCCGTTGCACTCGGCGCAAAACACCGTCTACCAATGAAAGGATGCAGTGAAAGAAAATGTTTGAAAAAGTTGTTGACATCATTCTCAACTACGTTGAGCCCGAAGAAACCATTACACCCGACACAGGTATCAAAAACGGTCTTAGCATGACCTCATTTGACCTTGTTTGCCTTGGCGATGAACTCCATCAGGAATTCGGCATTGTTCTCAATGCAGACGATTTCAGAGAGTGTGACACAGTAGGCAGACTCGTTGCACGCATTGAAAAGTGCGCTTGCTAATTTAAGCCGATAAAACACAACAGCAGGTAACCGTTACGGCTGCCTGCTGTTTTTTCTTTGTAATGTGAGCTGAATCGAATTATTCCGCAGGAATAATGCATTCAACGTAATGCTGCTCAACGTTTGCGGCACCGTCAGCACCGATTGTTACCGTTGTTGCACCGAGGAGGTCATTGGTATAGTAACTGCCGTAGCCTGTTTTAACGGCATAGTTGAGTCCGATTCCCTCATAAACAATTCTGAAATCGTTTGCGTGGTCGTGACCGACTATCATATTCTTTGTGCTGCCAAGGTCTTTGCAGACAGCAAAGAATCCGTTATTGACGGGAGCGCTGCAAATATCCTCGCCCCTTGTGCCCTGTGCTTCGGGAGCAAATGAGGAGTCGATTTTGCCAACATTATTACTGCCGTAATATTTTTCCCACGCATATTTATACTCGTAAACGGGAATGTGCATAAACACCGTGCTTTCAACAGTTTTGCCCGCAACGGCGGTTGTGCCGTTGACCGCCCACTTATACCACTCAATCTGGTTATCCCAGAGGTGGTCGTAGCCGCCGACGGTTGAACCGTTGTCAAGTGTGTATTCGGCATTGTTGTGGGTATCCATCATAAACAGTGTGTGGATGATTTTGCCGTTTTCGGTGAT
>JAZNBM010000042.1:0-28391 GCA_045587045.1 Acutalibacteraceae bacterium
AGTTGAAAATGAAAATTGTCTTCCTAAGCCCGCTTGGCCCTCCGACTTACCTTATCAATTGGATGGTCGGCGAGGATGTTTACGTGGTTACGTCGGTCAAAGAAGGCGACAGTATAACACCTCCCGAGCCGCCCGAAATGGAAGACCGTGAGTTTGTTCGCTGGTCACCCGAAATCCCCGACGTTATGCCTTCGCACGGACTTCGTTTCGATGCAGAATTCAATATTATTACCAAATCCGATAAGCATAACGTTTCCGCAAGCTACGAAAAAGGCTGCTTTGACGAGGACGTCACCCTTGACGTCAATGAAATCGAAACCGAACGTGAGCCGGGCGGCGTTTATATGGTTGAGGGCGAATATTATGACCAGATAGGTCTTTACAACATCAAGGCTCTCAACGAAAAATCCGATATCGTTCAGCCTAACGACGGCTACAAGGTAACAATTAAAATCGCTCTGCCCGAAGAATACAAATCAAGAAATTCGTTTGTAATCTATCACCGCTTTGTCGGCGGCGGCAGAGAGCAGCTTTCAACCGAAAAAGGCACAATAAAGGTTGAAAACGGATATCTGATTTTCGAGGTCAGCAGCTTCAGCGAATTTGAAATTTACGCTTCAACCGCATACATCAAGGTTGTTACGCCGCCTGCAAAAACCGTTTATAAATACGGTCAGGCTCTCGACCTGACGGGCATAAAAATCACTTATACCTCCGATGACGGTAAGGTTAAAACCGTAACCGATACATCTCTGCTCACCGTTAAAGGCTATGACAGCAGCAAAACGGGCAAGCAGACCGTAACCGTCAGCTACGGTCAACACAGCGACACCTTTGACGTTGAGGTTAAGCTCACCTTCTGGCAGTGGATTATCAGAGTTTTATTCTTTGGATTTATATTCTCATAACTCAATAAAAAAACAGGAACTCCTTGGTCAACAAGGAGTTCTTTTGTTGTTCAGCGCAAGGATAATGTTGATTGATCTTTTGTTTTGCAACACTTGAATTGAAGATAAAACTGATATATAATTTAAATGCACAAAAAATAAAGGCGTGATAAAATGAAAAAGCTCAGAATTGTTCTTTCGGTATTGCTGATAATTATAATTATTGCAGGAGGGTACGTGGGGAATATGCTCGGAGTTTTTAACAAAGGTAACTACGGTGAATATTCTTTGAAAAATACACAGGTGTCTGCCGACAGTCCGATAAGCGGCAAAACAGTTATCTTTCTCGGCAGCTCCGTTACTGCAGGGTACGGCTCACTCGGTGTCAGCTTCGCGGATTATCTTGAAAAAACCGACGGCATAACAGCAATAAAAGAAGCGGTTTCGGGCACAACCCTTGTTGACGTCAAAAGCAATTCTTACGTTTCACGAATGAAAACGGTTGATAAAAACATCAAAGCCGATGCTTTTGTCTGCCAGCTTTCAACCAACGATGCAACCAAAGAAATGCCACTTGGCAAAATATCGGACAGTTTCTGCAAAGATGATTTTGACACCCAAACCGTTGCAGGTGCTATCGAATATATTATTGCCTATGCAAAAGAAACCTGGGACTGCCACGTCGTTTTTTATACACAGGCAAAATATGACAGTGAGCACTATGCAAAAATGGTTGACCTTCTTTTGGAAATTCAGAAGAAATGGGGGATAACCGTAATTGATTTGTGGAATAACGTTGAAATAAATTCGGTTACCGATGAGCAAAAGAAAATCTATCTGGTTGACCATATTCATCCCACAAAAGCGGGCTATAAGGAATGGTGGCTGCCCGAATTCCAAAAATGTTTTTATCAGATTTTATAATTACGGAAGTGGCTGAATGATATTTGAGAATGCCGAAGTGACGGTAATAAAAAGCAAACGGAAAACAATTTCAATTCAGGTTAAGCCGAATGAGGTTGTCATCCGTGCACCGCTCAGAATGAAAGAAAAAGAAATTGAAAAATATGTGGAGACAAAAAGGCGCTGGGTTGAAACACATCTGAAATCCGTTGCCGAAAAACAAAAACTTCTCCGGAATACAGAGCCGTATTCCGAAGAAGAAATCAAAATGTTTGTTCAAATGGCAAAAGAAATAATTCCGCAAAAGGTAAAATTTTACGCTGACAAAATCGGAGTGACATACAACAGAATCACCATCCGCTGTCAGCGCACAAGGTGGGGGAGCTGCTCGTCAAACGGTAATCTGAATTTCAACTGTCTGCTTGTTTTGCTGCCTGAAGAGATCATTGACAGCGTTGTTATCCATGAGCTCTGCCACATAAAGCAGATGAACCACTCAGCAAAGTTTTATGCGGAAATTGAAAAAGTTTTTCCGGAATATAACCGTTGCAGACAATGGCTTAAGCAAAACGGAAATCAGTTTATCAGCCGTATTCCGAAATAAACCTGACGGTGAATTCATTTTGCTAAAAATAATAATGTATTAATTAAAGAAAGGTGTAATTATGGGATTTTCAGACCTTGCAACCGACAGATATTCGGTGCGTAAATTTAACGGTAAACCGCTTGAAAAAGACGTGATTGATAAGATTCTGGAGTCAGGTCACGTTGCGCCCACGGGTTGTAACTATCAGCCACAGAGGATTCTTGTTATCAATACAGAAGATGCACTTGCAAAGCTTAAAGAATGCACACGTTGCCACTTTGATGCTCCTTGTGCAGTGCTTATCTGCTACAACAAGGATGAATGCTGGACAAGACCTTATGACGGTGCGCAGTGCGGCATTGTTGATGCAAGCATTGTCACAACTCATATGATGCTTAAAGCGTGGGAGCTTGGTGTGGGTTCAACTTGGGTTATGCATTTCAATCCGTTCAAAATGCGTGAAGAATTTGCAATTCCCGAAAACGTTGAGCCTGTTGCGCTTCTTGTTATGGGTTATCCTGCCCCGGATGCTGTGCCGAATGAAAGGCACACTGCATACAGACCTATGGCAGAAACCGTTTTTTATACAACGTTTGAAAATAAGCAGTGATTTCAGTTTCAGGTGAACTATGAAAATTATAATTGATGCGGATGCTTGCCCCGTGGTTGATATTGCTGTTGATGCTGCAAAAAAACGCAGTCTTGAGTGCATTATTGTATGCGATAACACACATTCAATTCAGAAAGACGGTGCCGTTACGGTTGTGGTTGATAAAGGTGCTGATTCCGCGGATTGCAGAATTGCCAACCTTGCCGTAAATGGCGATGTTGTTATTACGCAGGATTACGGGCTTGCGGCACTTGTTCTCGGCAAAAGTGCAAAGGCTCTGAATCAGAACGGTCTGATTTATACCGATGCCAATATCGAAAACCTTCTTTTTACACGCTATATCGGCAAAAAAGAACGTATGGCAGGCAACAGAACAAAAGGACCTAAAAAGAGAACTGCGCAGAACGATGCGGATTTTGTGAAAGCATTGATTGAATGCCTTGACGGCAAATAAAACTACGGAACAAACCGTTTGTTTATCTTTTTCTCTTGTAATTCAGGATAACGTTGCCGTTTGAAATTTCTGATTTGATAAGCTCATATTCGGTAAAGTTGCTGTTGCTGAACAGCGGCTTATCGTCTTTTTCAGCAACAACGGGTGAAATAACAAGGCTGATTTCGTCAATGATGTCTGCTCTCTGAAAATATCCGTTTATGACACTGCCGCCCTCTAAAAGCAGAGTTTCACAGCCGAATAAATCTTTAAGCTTTGAGAGTGCGAGTCTAATGTCGATTTCCGTTTCACCTGCAAAAATATAAGATATTCCCATATTTTCCAGATAGGTTAAATACTTGGGGTCAGCCTGATTTGTCAGCACCTCTATAATCTGCGCTCCGTCATAGCCGGGGTCGCCGTCGGGGTCAACGATTCTGCTTGTTTTCCATCCGAGTTTGCCCTTGGGGTCAAAGGCAATCGCATAAAACCCGGTCAGGCTATCGGTAACATAATCTGTTTTGCTTTTTGCGGGTGCATATTCCGACAAATCGGGATACCATCCGTTTGTGAAACTGCCTTCCATTGTGATTCGTCCGCAGATAAAACCGTTTGATTTCAGGTTGCGGTTGATTTCGTAGTATGCTTCGCAAGCAGAGGCACTTGCATCTTCTGCAAGAAAGCTGCCTGTTACCTTGCCGTCAATTGATGTTGTCATATGGCATATAATATAAGGTTTGTTCAATTCATAACACCTCAATGTTTTATCGGTAAAATTATGATAATTTAAATCAGTCAAAAAGTCAATAAATACAAAAGGCAACCAAAAAACAGGTGCGGCAGAAAAAACTTTTCCGTTGCACCTGTTGATTATTATTTATTGATTTCGGCTTTGTCTTTTCTCCATTCTTTTCCAGTTGATAAAGCCGTAAAGGTCATTGAAAAGAAACGCAACAAAGCAAACAACCACAGAGATATATCTTATATCCGTTATGCTTGCCAGCACCCATAAAACAATCAGAATTACGTCATTTGCCGCATAGGCAAGTGCAAAATAAGGGCTTCGTCTGAATGTAAGATATACTGCAATAAAGCTGGTTGTAACCGAAAGCGTACTCGGAATAATATTTGCCGTGTTGAAATGCTTCAGAATAAAATAAAACAGCACGGTTACAGCCGCGGTGAGAATGCACATAAACACCGTTTCTTTTTTGCTTATTATGTTTACCCTGACCTCAGCTTTGTTGCCTTTGTAAGGATTCCTGAGCCAGGAAATAAGAGCAAACACCGCCATCGGCATTGTCATACCGAGATACGTAATCATCTCGCCGTAATAATCAAATTTGTAAGATATAATACCGTAAAGCAAGCTGAATATAACCATCAGAAATTGCCCTATGGGGTTGCCTTTTGCACCGAAGATAAGCGAGGTTGCGCCAATTAGTGAAGCGGCTAACGTCAGATAACTCTCTCTGTCAAATATGCAGAATGACGTGATAATCAGCATAACCGACGAGCACCACAATATGATTTCTGCTTTGGAAAAATAGTTTTTCATTAAAATACTCCTGAAAAATAAGCATCCGAATGTACGTCTTCAAAGACCTAACGACGTACACACGAATGCTTTTTTGCATTTTACTACCCGGTGGCAGTTAATATTTGTTTTTTTACTATTATAACATTTAATCTGAAAATTGCAACCACGTTTTTGCGGTTACGATTCATTTACGGTTTTGCCCGTGATATGCTCAGGTCGCAATTCATAGCAGACGGTTGCCTGTGCAAATTTTTCGATTTCGGAATCGATATAGTCGATGTCGGTTGTGAATTTCAGGCTCAGGCGGCGATAGATTTCATTTGCTTTTTCGCTGTCCTCAACCGTATAAATTTTGCCGAATACTATAACGCTGCTGATATTCAGCGCCCATTCGCCGTCTTTCTTATAGCCTCCGTCATAAACGCAAAACGAAACTTTGTTGTTGGTGTTTATGGCGTCGGTTTTGTGACCTTTCTTTCCGCTGTGAAAATAGATATATCCGTTTTCTTCGTTGTAATAATAATTAATCGGCAGACCGTAGGGGTAACCGTTTTCGCCGTGAACGGATAAAACACCGCGTTTTTCGCTGTTCAGGATTTCAATTATCTGCGATTTATCAAGGCTTTGCTTTTTTCTTGCAACTTCTCTGAACATAATCGTTTCACCTCTGCAAAGGGGATTTATTCTGCATCAGGCTGCTGACCGTCGTGAGCGAGCCATTTGCACTCGGTTATTTCCATATTGGTGAAAGTTGCTCTGAATGACGAATCTTCGGGACTGCAGGCATAAATACCAAAGCGGATGGTTTCGCCGCCCTTCCACATATGGCACACACGCATCTGCTTGAAAGTGACACCGTCATCGGAACATTCAACGCAGTAATCATCGTTACGGCGGCTGAATCTGTACCACATCGATTTGATACCTGCGTCAATTTCGGTGGTTGCCCAGTCGGAATAGCCGTTGTTTGTAACAACACTGCCGAGATGCTGGAATTTTTCGTTTTCATATTCAACGGAAGCTTTGAGCCAGTTTTCGCTGTCAAGATACATCACGATTCCGCACTGGTCAAATCTATGCTCGCTCTGAAAATGGGTTTTAACCGTGAATGAAAAGAATTTTTCGTCGGTTTCCGTCTGCAGAACGGGTGCGTTATCGTTTCTGAAATGATAGTAAGTTCTCTGCCATAAATCCGTGTGGGGATTGGTAACAATCTCGATTTTGTCGGCAGATATTGAGCAGTCAGCAGGCTCTCTTGTCCATTCCAGCTTGTTGATATCAAAATTCATCATAACACCTCATCGTATGAGTTTTTTCGTTTCAGTTTATTCTTCGGTTGCTCGATTAAAGTTAGGTATTAACACCGATTGTTGAAATTATAGCACGTCTGGTCAGAAAAATCCATATTATACCGATAATTAACATGATTTCTTATGCTTTTTAATGCTTTGTTTAAAATTTGTGTTATAATTTTTGTAACGTTTTGCGTTTTCTCTTATCTAATAAACGAAAGGACGGTGAAAACGTGACTGAATTTGAAAAGCTTTTCAACGAAAACCGAGATTTCATTTTCAAATATTTAATGAAAATGACGGGTAACTATTCGCTTGCCGAGGAGCTGACGCAGGAAACCTTTTTTCGCGCATATATGAACAGGGCTTCTCTCAAAAACAAAGAAAAAGCTTCCGTCTGGCTTTGTCAGATAGCAAAGAACACTTATTTTGCTTATTTCAATGAGCAAAAGAAACAGGATTCTCTGGAAAATTTTGAAGACGTGAGCGACAACGAAAATTTAGAGGATTTATACGTGCGGAAAGAGCTCTCGGAGAAGGCACTGCAATGCCTGCACGGTCTGGAAGAGCCGTATAAAGAGGTGTTTATGCTTTCTGTTTTCGGCGGATTCTCTCTTAAAGATATCAGCCGTATCTTCGGCAAAAGCGAAAGCTGGGCACGGGTCACCTTTTACCGTGCAAAGCAAAAACTTTCAGAAAGAATGAGGTAGCAAAATGAACTGTAACGTAATAAAAGATTTAATTCCGCTGTATATCGACGGCTGCTGCAGTGAAGAAAGCGAAAAAATCATAAACGAGCATATAGAAAACTGCGGCTCGTGTAAGAAGCTTTATGAAGAAATGAAAGAGCCGTCTGAATTTGTTCAAACACCCGAGGCTCCTGCAAAATTCAGCAAAATCAATGACTGGAAAGCATCTGTTATGCAGTCTGCTTTGCTGTTTGTTCTGTTTGGTTTAATAACCGTGGGTGTGGCGTTTGAGTCACAAACCGCCTACGACATGGCAAACGGATTATGTGCGCTTAATCTGGTTGTTCCTGCAACGGGATTTATGCTTTCACTGGCAAACTGGTATTTCGTCAGACTTTATAAAAGCCGAAAATCATTTTCAAACTGTTCGCTTCTTGCAACTGTTGGTTTTACACTGTGTGCATATGTGTGGACATTTTCGCATTATGAAATGAATTGGTTTGAACTGTTTGCAGGCCGTGACCTTGTCGGCTTCTTTGACGTTATGCACGTCTTTGCTTTTTGGTACGGATTCGGATTATTCCTCTCACTGGTTTTCTGTGCTTTATCCAAAATCCTGTCAAACCAATATGCAAAAATGCTGGGCAAGGAGTAAAGGACGAAAATGAAAAAAGTAATTTCATTTTTAATTTGCTCTTTGTTTGCACTTACGATTTTGTTTCCTGCAGGTGTCCTGATAACCGCTTGCTTCGGCTGTGCTTTTGAACTTACGGGCGTATTTGCTTTTGCGGTTTTGATTGCCGCTGTTTCTGTTTGTACCGCTGTGCTGAGCTTTGTTTACGGGTGTGAAACCTGCGGCAAAGCAATTCGTGCGGTATCGGCTGTTTTATCGCCCGTTTCGTTAGTCAATGCCGTGTTTTTGATGCTTGAATGCAACCGGATTCCGATTGTTGTAAGTGTTCTGATTTCTGCACTGTGTTGTTGCCTGATAACCGTAAAACTCGGCAAACCTGTTGCTCTCAAAGCGGTTGCATTAATAATGTCTGCGATTGTGGCTTTGCCCGTGGGGCTGATGAGTTTTGTGCTTGTTGTGTTCGGCAATTTAGGTAATAATACCGTCACGCAAACCGTTGTTTCACCAAACGGTAAATATTACCTACAGGTTGTTGACAGTGATCAGGGTGCCCTTGGCGGAGATACTTTTGTTGATGTGTATGAAAGCAGGGGACTGAATGCGTTGCTTTTCCATGTCAGCAAAAAACCTCAACGGATATACCGCGGAGAATGGGGCGAGTTTGAGAATATGCAGGTTTATTGGAAGGATGATAACTGCGTGGTCATAAATTCGGTTGAATACTGCATTGAACCATAAAGCATCCAAACAGAAATTAAGGTTTAAGGAAGCGGCTTTTTTAATTAAAAGCGGCTTTCTTTATATAAAATTAAGTGTAATAACATTGACAAAGTTTTTGGCAGGTGATAAATTAGATTTATCATAATTAAAAGAGGATAGTTCATATGAAAAAAATACTGTCAATGATTCTTGTTGGTACAATTCTTCTTTCTTTTGCAGCGTGTGATAAGCAAAAGGATGAAACCGATATAGTTGCGGAGCTTGGACTGAATGCCGAAACAAAAGAGGCAACTGACCATACTGTTAAGGTTAATTCCGCAATATATTCCGTGCTTGATTTTGAGGATAAAACGGAATATGAATTTGCCACAAGAGGGCTCATAGATGCGCCCGAAGAGCTTGAAATTAAAGATTCCGAAGGAAACGTGGTATGGAGCCAGAAAGCATACAGCTTTGTGGATAACTATACTGAGTGTCCTGATACAGTTAATCCCAGCCTTTGGGAAAACACAAAAAACAACCACGCTTACGGTCTTTTTGAGGTCTGCGAGAATATATATCAGGTCAGAGGCTATGATATGGCAAACCTCACACTTATCAGAGGTGACAGCGGCTGGATAGTTTTTGACCCTCTTATGAGTGTTGAATGCACACAGGCGGCAATGCAGCTTGTTGAAAAAAACCTCGGTAAGCTTCCCGTTAAAGCGGTGGTTATTTCTCATCCGCACGTTGACCATTTCGGAGGAATAGCAGGTGTGATTACTGCCGATCAGGCGGCTGACAGCACACTTTCACTTAAAGAACAGCTTGCAAGCGGACTGATTCCCATAATTGTTCCCGAGCATTTTACCGAACACGCCGTCAGCGAAAACGTTTATGCAGGCAAGGCTATGAGCAGAAGAGCATCGTATCAGTACGGTGTGTTCCTTGAGGAGTCTGAAACGGGCAGCGTGGCTATGGGTATCGGTATGGGTCAGTCAACGGGCACTGTTTCGTTTGTTAAACCGACCTATGAGATAAAGGCAACAGGCGAAACCTATGAGATAGACGGAGTTACAATGGAATTTCAGATGACTCCGGGTACAGAAGCGCCTGCTGAAATGAATATATGGTTGCCCGAAGCAAAAGCTCTGTGGGTAGCTGAAAACTGCACCGCAACCCTCCACAATCTTTATACTCTCAGAGGTGCGCAGATTCGTGACGGTGACGATTGGTCAAAGTATATTACCGAAGCGGTATCTCTTTACGGTGATGAGGCGGAGCTTACTTTCCAGTCGCATAACTGGCCGCATTGGGGAAATGAGTTGGTCAACGATTATCTTGCCGATACCGCGGCGGTTTATAAATTTATCAATGACCAGACCCTCACATATATAAATCAGGGTTATACGTCTGATGAAATTTCAAATATGATAAAACTTCCTGATGAGCTTGCAAAAAATTGGTATACACGTCAGTATTACGGTACGGTTGCCCACAATTCCAAGGCGGTTTATCAGAAATATATGGGTTGGTATGATGCCAATCCTGTAAATCTTAATCCTCTTGAACCCACGGAAAGTGCCAAAAAGTGGGTAGAGTATCTTGGTGACACCAATGAGGTTTTGCGCAAGGCAAAGGCAGATTTTGATAAAGGCGAATACCAATGGGTTGCAGAGGTTACGTGTGTTTTGATTTATGCCGACCCGGAAAATACCGCTGCAAGGCTTCTCTGTGCGGATGCTCTTGAACAGCTTGGCTATCAGGCGGAATCGGGTACGTGGAGAAATGCATATCTTTCGGCGGCATATGAACTCAGAAACGGCAACGCTGCAGGTGTTACGCCCAATGCAACCTCTGACGGCAGTATTCTCAGAAATATGACTGCAGAAATGATATTTGACTATATCGGAATTCTTCTGGATAAGGGTGCGCTTTCAAGCGAAAACTTTAAAATAAACGTTATTCTGACTGATACGCAGGAAAGAATGATGCTTCATTTCAATAACGGCGCGTTGTTGCAATATGCAAACACAAACTCCGACGATGCAGACCTTACAATTACCTGCCCGAAATTGGCTCTTGCTCTTATCATTCAGAAAGATATGGAAAAAATAAAAGCTTCGATGAAGCTTGAAGGCGACGTTTCAAAGCTGGAGCTTATAATCAACAACCTCAACCAGTTCAATACGGCAGGAGCTGTCGGTTTCAATATAGTTGAACCTTGAGAAAAATAACGCTGAATTCAACAAAGCCGACGGAATATTTTTCGTCGGCTTTCAGTTTCAAAACTTTCAAAATAAACAAAAAATTAACATTAATAAACCCCGAACGGTTTGCAACAATAATAAGGCAAACGCAAATTGAATTTGAAGGGGTGTAAACGAAATGTCAAAGAATAATTCAGTTGTTCCTCAGGCAAGAGCTGCTCTTGACCAGTTCAAGATGGAAGCTGCAAGAGAAGTTGGCGTTAACCTTAAGCAGGGTTACAACGGCGACCTCACTTCCAAGGAAGCAGGCAGCGTAGGCGGTCAGATGGTTAAGAAGATGATCGAGGCTTATGAGAACGGTATGAAATAAGTAACCGTAAAGTGTAAGAGGGGGCGGCGCATTGGCGCTGTCTCCTCGGTTGATTTTAAATATATTTAATGAATTGATACAGTTAAAATGTCAGTATTGCATTTTTCGTTTTACTGTTGTAGAATGAAAATGATTTAAGGGGAGTGAAGAGAATGCAGATTTATGTGAGAATTGTTACGTTGCTTATTGCGGCACTTATGCAGCTTGCGGGTTTGCCTTTTGCACCAAACGGAGTAACACCCGAGCCGATTGACCTTGATGACGGCGGTGACCCTGTTATTGTTGAGAATCGCGGCAATACATATTACTTATTCACAACGGGCGGCGGAATTGATATCAGAAAGATTACCGCTTACAATGATACAACCCTGATTGAGCAAAAAACCGTTTATTGGGCAGGCGATAACGGAATTGAGGGCGATATCTGGGCACCCGAAATCCATAAAATAGGGGACAGGTGGTATATTGTTGCCTGTGCAAAATTCAGAGATGACGCCGTGCCGAAGGGGACTATGCCTGAAAGAAAATCCAATGAGTCGCACTCGGATTATTACCGCTACGGCTTTGTGCTTGAGAGCAAAACCGAGGATATCTTTGGTGAGTACGAATTTAAATCGTATCTTGCTCCCGACGGACTGAATAATATTGACGGTACCTATCTGCAAAAGGACGGCAAGCTTTATTACGTTTGCTCGGCTTACGTTGACGTTGCTCATCAGTGCATTTTTATTGCGGAAATGGAAAATCCGTATACACTCAAAACCGATGAAAACGGCAAAAACAACGCTGTTATGCTTTCAAGACCGCAAAGAACGTGGGAAAAACACGGCTGGTGGGTCAATGAAGGTCCTGCTGTGCTTTATAAAGGCGAAAAGGTTTATATCGTTTATTCCGCAAGCGGTTACAGCTCGGGACATTATTGCCTTGGTATGCTCACGCTTAAAGGCGATAACGTTATGAAAAAATCAGAGTGGTCAAAGAGTCTTAATAGAGTGTTCGGCAAAGGCAACGGTCTGTATCACACGGGTCACTGCAGCTTTCTTTACCGTGAAAACGATGATATCTATATGGTTTATCACGCAACCGATAACCCTGATTTTTCGGCAAAACGCAGATGTACTTATATCAAAAAACTGGAGTTTCTTGGTGATTATCCGCTGTTTAATATGTAAAAAAAGGAACGGTTTGCGCCGTTCCTTTTTCTTTATATCTCAACGTCTGCGGTTATTCCGTCTTTGGTGAATGCGTGCAAAAGAACCTTGCTGTTTTTGAGTTAAAGCATTATAATAAATTCAGCAGTCATTTTATTCAAAACCGAAAACTCTCACTTTGCGAGAGCTGCATCTCTGATGGAGTGGTGGAGTTCTCCGCTTTTTTGGGATATAATGCAGATGTCAGCTGATGAACACAACAAAAAATCAATCGATAATCTATGAGGTGAATAAAATGAAATTCAATTTTGGTGCAAATTTAAAAAGATTAAGACTTGCAAAAAACTATACACAGGAACAGGCTGCGGAAAAGCTCAACATATCCTCAAAGGCAATTTCACGCTGGGAATGCGGCAATGCAATGCCCGATGTTATGATGCTTCCCGAAATAGCAAAGCTCTATTGCGTAACCATTGACGAGCTCTACAAAGAAAAGTCAATCGCATATGAAAACTATGCGCAGAAGCTTATGTCAGTTTACGAATCAACGCACAACCAGAAGGATTTTATTGAGGCTGACAGAGAATTTGCCGAGCTTATCAAAAGCGGTAACTATACAATGAAGGATATCTGCATCTATGCAATCCTTTATCAGTATCATATGAACTATTGCCGTGACAAGGCTCTTGAGCTTTTTCAAAAGGGTCTTGATATGGGAGTTGAGAATGACCTGAACACATATCATTGGATTGAACGCCAGCGAATGACTCTTTATTCGGGTATAGGTGACAATGATAAGAATATCGAAACCCAGACGGCAAAAATTAAAGAAAATCCTAACGACGTGAATAATTACATCAATCTTCTTTTTGCATATTTCATTGCAGGCGATAACGAGAAAGCTCTTGAATGGTTTGAAAAGGGCAAGAAAAAATTCAGCGATTCCGCAATTCTTTATGATTTAGGCGGCGACGTTTACAAAAGAATCAAAAAATATGAAGAAGCGTTTGAATGCTGGGATAAGGCAATTGAGCTTGACCTGAGTTTTTCGGCTGCATTCCATTCAAAGGCAAACTGTTACGAGGAACTTGGCGAATACAAAAAAGCATACGACGTTTGGTGCGAAACCGTTGAATGGTATGAAAGCAGGGGATATGAAATTGAAGCCGAAGAACCCCGCCGCCGTGCCGAAAACTGCAAAAAGTATCTTTAAGTTAAAATGATGAATCATAATAATGTCGGGAAGCCTTTAAAATTTAGGCTTCCCGATTAATCTTTTTAATGCTTTTCGCAGATATAAACGTCGCAAACGCAGTTTTCGGCCTTGCGCCTGTCGCTGAAAACGGCAGTGATTTTTACTGCTTTGCCCTGCATACCGTCGGGTAATTCAAGGAAAAATGTATTGTTTTTATCACTTCCGCAAACAGCATGCTCCCATTGATTTGCCTTGTAATCGGGCGCTCTTTTGGGGAATCCGCAAAGCTTGCCGTTAAGTTCGGCAACGCAGTAAACACACTCTTCACCGTGAGTGCCTTCGATGGCAACCGCAACGCTTGAACCGCTTTTGTATTCGGGCAGAATGAACTCATTCTGTTTTGAAACGGCGGTTTTTTTGAAGCGATAATGCGCCTGCATATTGCTTGCAAAAGCGCTGGGTGTTTCGATTGTTTTGCCGTCTTTTAAGAGTCTTACGGCGTAGATTCTGTCAACGGGGTTTTCGATACGCAGATAGCGGATTTTGCCGCCGATGCCGTAGCTTGCAACAATCTTTTTGCCGTGCAGGTCATAAAGAGTGTGTGCTGTAAATCTTATGATTTTTGCCGTGTAATCGTCATCGCTTACACTTATATTTACAAAATCAGAGCTTTGCCAATCCTTGAGGTCGGTTGAATATTCTGCAATAAGCGGCAGCTTTTGCGTTTCAACCTCTCTTGTTGCGTAATCGCCCGAAAAGAATTCAATTTCAACGCTGTCGCATTCAATTTCTTTGCAGAAATCAACACGCAGGCAGCCACCGCAGATACGTCTGCTTTCGTCAAGATAGGTTTTGCTCTGAGAATCAAAAAAGCTGTCGGCTTTGCCGTCAAACATATTCTTGGCTTCGCAGCCTCGGAGTTTATAGTGTTCCTGATTGAAAAACGCATCTCTTGCAGCTTTGACCTGCGGAATTTTTGTTTCACCCGAGCGGCGCAGACTGCGGCTTTCGAGTGAATCGTTGCCGATTGCGTACATCGCTGATTCATAAAGGAATTCGCCGTTTTCTGGGTTTCTTTCTTCCTTGTCAAGCGAGCCGATAAAGAGAGGAGCTTTTTCTTTGTTTTCTTCTGTAAGATACTTAAATTCAACGGGATTTCCGTTTTTATCTTCTTTTATGATTTCATATTCGCAGTTTTGGAGCATAGGCTCGGCTTCACCTTCGACGGATAGCTCAATCAGCGCTGCTCTGAAAGGCATCAGCTCAATTTCGACCTCGTTACCGACGCTGAAAACACCGATTTGCTTTTCATAAGGGTGATGAAGATTAACGGTAATCGGCTTGTCGGTTTCAATTCCCGTTTCTTCACCGATTTTAACGGTAATTGTTTTGGGCTGCCACGAATTATTGCCTGTTGAAATGAAGCGTTTTGTTTTGCTGCCTCTTGAAACTGCATTTGCACCGTAGCTATCGGGTAAAAGCTTGCCGTCAACAAGAATTGCGGCATTTCTGCGGTGCAGATTATAAACCCTTGCAAGCTTTGAGAATTCATCGTCACGCATCAGCCACGGGTTACCGTAGATTTCGGGCGCAAGAATAAGTGAGCGGTTGAAAGCCTGATAAATCAGCTCATCTTCAAAATAATCAATTGATGATGAAATGCAAACACCGTGGTCTTCTGCAAGTCGCTCGAGGTTATCAGTGTGACCTCTCTCAAACATAAAGGCTCTGCCGTGCATTGCTGTGTTTCGGTTGCAGGATAAAACGTCAACATAGGTTTCCGTTCCGTTCCAGAGATAGGTTGTAACAAATTTCTCTGCCTCATAAAACTCAAGGCGATGATTGAGCACAACAAGGTCGGGGGAATACTTTCTGCATTCCTTGAGCATATCGGCAAAAACGCCTGCTTTTTCGGGGCGGAGTCTGCCGCAAACACCGTCGAGCTTAAAAAGCGCAAAGTTATGGTCACGGCAAAGATGAACAAAAAATTCAAAACGCTCTTTCTGCGTTTCTTCGGTGTCGCCGTAGCCGTCGGGACTGCCCCAAAGACCCATTCTGATGCCAAGCTCTTTTGCTTTTTCAACAACTTTGTTGTATTCATCGGGGTACTGACTGCGGAATTTGGGACTTTCAAGGTTGCCGTAGCCTTCACTTGCACCGTCAAAATTGCCTGCATCCCACGCATAAATTTTGATTTCCATACCGTATGTTTCTTTTAGGTACTTAAAAAAATCAAGGTTTATGAGTGTTTGCTCTTCGGTTGAGCCCTCGTTTGTGTTGTTTATCCACGAAAAATATTGCGGTATAGAGGGTGTCAGATTGTCTGCACCCGCATTTTGGGCTGTTTTGTTCATTGCTTTACCTCGCATTAATCAATGATGTGCTCAATTGTTTTGTCAACGGCGGCTTCAATGTCAACTGTTCCGACGCCGAAAATCGATGTGTGGATTTTGCCGTTTATCGGCTTTTTCCAGTATTCGTCAATGCCGTCAATTGTGTTGCGCATACCAAGAATCGAGCCGACTGTTGCACCGTTGCAATCTGTATCAAATGCCATTCCGACTGCGCAGCAGATTGATTTGCCGAAATCGCCTTCGCCGTAAAGCAGGGCGGCGGTAACAATCATAGCGTTTGAAATTGTGTGACACCAGCCGTGGTCAGTGTGCTCATCGTATGCGGCGTGAATGATGCCAAAGCATTCGTCAACTGTCACACCGTTTTTGTAGCCGTCAAGAATTTTCATAACGGCTTCATAAAGCCTTGAGGTTGAGGGAATCTGTGCAAGACCGCCGAGAATGATATCTTCGATGCTGTCTGTTACCGCGGCGCAGGCGATCATTGCCGAAGCAAACATTTCGCCGTAAACACCGTTTTTGACGTGGGAAATAACGGCATCTCTGTATGCCATTTCTGCGGCTTCTTCGGGTTTGCCGGGATTGATGTAACCGAAATAATCGCCCCTTATCTGAGCCCCTATCCACTCGCGGCAAACGTTTTTATACATACCCGAAGCGGGCGGCTGAATGCAGTTGATGAAATTTACAAAAGCAACTCTTTCTGCTGTGAAATATGAGAAAACAGACTGGTATTTCATCCACGCTGTTGCAACGTTTTCCGATTTGAAATCACGACCGAATTCTTCAACGATTTTCTGCGCGAGTGCAACGTAGTTTGTGTCGTCATCAACGGGCATACCGTCAACCGTGTCGGCGTAGGGCTTGTTCTTTAAATGGAATTTATAATGCGAGCAAACATCGTCGGTTATATCCGTGCTCATAATATAGCGGTGCATCGGGTAGTTGCCCGTTTCTTTGAGCAGGGGAATAAGCTCGTTGCTTCTTATGCATTCAACAGGCTTGCCAAGCAGACAGCCGCAGGCTCTGCCCACCCATGCACCGTGAAGCTTTTTGCGTAAAGTTTCTTTATCGGGTATAACTTCGTTAAAGCCGTGCGGTTTTCTCAAAGCTTTGATTTCTTTGAGAGTCAGCGGCTCGTTGTATTGATAATCTTTGCGTATTTCAGCATTCATTACAATTTCAAAAATGACGTCGCTCATTTTCACTTTGTGTTCACTCGGATCGAGAGCAGCAACCGCCTCAAAAAGGTCCTTATATTTTTCAACGTCAAGACCTTCTTCAATGCACTGGTTGTATTCAGCAAGCAAATCCTGCGGATATCTGTTAAGTGCATCAATGTTGTTATAGTCAATTTTGAATTCGGTATTGTAAGCTTTTGAAAACATTCTGTTCACCTCGTTATATATCGCAAAATGCCCTCCCGAAGAGAAGGCATTTCAGTTTATTTTTTGGTTGTGATGTATTCAAGAACGTCCTTTGAAACGTATTCCGAAACGTCCTGACCGTAGAAGTTAAGCTCCCTGACCATTGAGGAAGAAACGGCAATGTTGTCCGCTCTGAAATAAATATATTCCATCTCAGGGTTGATGAGCTTATTTACTTCTGCAATATTCTCTTCATAGTTATAGTCAAGGTTGTTTCTCAGGCCTCTGATCATATATTTAAAGTTGTTGTCCTTTGCAAATTTTGCCACAAGACCGTCATAAACGCATACCTTGCAGTTTGTTATTCCGTTGGCGGCAAGCGTTTTTTCAATGGCAAGCTTCATACCGTCACAGGCAAAGAACCTGTTCTTCTGAGGGTTCGTGCCGAGAAGTATGTAAACCTCGTCAAAAAGCTCGGTTGCTTTTTTTACAATGTCAAGATGACCGTTTGTGAACGGGTCGAATGAGCCGGGATATATTGCACGCTTTTTCATACGGATTACCTCCTGCTTTTGGTTACCGATAATTATAACACAATGTGTATAAAAATACAATAAGAATTATGCTTCAATGTAAAGTGTTTACATTGCATAAATGATATGATAAAATAGAAAAAAGGAGGAATAAAAATGACAGTGTTAAGAATAATTGCATCATTTATGGCTTCAATTGTTATGTTTTTTTGCTCTGTGCTTGATTTGCCTTGTTACCCTATGGGCCGGAAGCTTGATACGGATAAATTTGTTGAAACGTTTTGCGATGATTTCAGCGGTGAGCTTGACAGCTCTGTGTGGTCAGGTCATTATCAGTACGACAATAAAACCGAGCCTCGCAAGGGATCTTACTGGAACAAAAACCTTGTCTATACAGAAAACGGAAATCTTGTTATTCCCGTAGTCTATCTTGAAGACGGTATGGGCGGTTCGGGTGCGGGCTGGTACACGGCAGGTATTGATACAGACGGTGATGCGGAAAAAGGCTTCAGTCAGAAGTACGGTTATTTTGAATGCAGATGCATTCTGCCCGAGGGTGCGGATATCTGGAGTGCTTTCTGGCTGATGAATGACGGCGTTTATGCCGAAAACGGTACGGGCACAGACGGTACGGAGATTGATGTTTTTGAGAGTGACTGTTACGGCAAATTTTTAAAAAACTCCGTAACAAGTAACCTGCATTTTGACGGCTACGGCGATGCACATCAGAAAATGGGTGCCAGACAATTCCTGTTAAGGAATAACCCATATGAAGAATTCAATACCTACGGTCTTGAGTGGAACGAAAATGAATATATTTTCTATATCAACGGCGTTGAAACCTTTCGCACGGATTTCGGCGGTGTCAGCCAAAACGAGGAATATCTGATTCTTTCAGTTGAAATGAGAGGCGAAAACGGTGTTCCCTCCGACAGAGAAAATGTTTCCGCCGACGGTGCATTTTTCGTTGTTGACTATGTAAAAGCCTATCAGTACAAGGACTTGGTCAGTTAAAAACAAACACCCCGAAGCATTGTTGCTTCGGGGTGAATCTTTTGATTAATACTTAACGTAATTTCTCTTGATTTTATTTGATGAAGTCTTGGGGAAGGGAGTTTCTCTGATGCGAAGAACAGCGATTTCTCTTTCAGGTTTCTCGCCAACGTTAGCTTCCTTAATCTTTTCATTAAGATAAGCCTCAAGGTCTGTGATACCCATAGCTTCAACGAATTCTGTATCAGGGAAGATTTCTGCAACGATTTTGTTGTCTTCGCCGCTTACAACGATTTCCTTGATGACCTTTTCGTCAGCAAATTTCTTTTCGATATCTTCGGGAGAAACGTTTTCACCGTTTGAGAGGATGATGAGGTTCTTGATTCTGCCGATAACGTAAAGATGCTCGCCGTCGTCGCTGAATCTGCCGAGGTCACCTGTCTTGAGATAGCCGTCCTCTGTGAATGCGGCAGCTGTTTCTTCGGGCATCTTGTAGTAACCGAGCATAACTGATTTACCCTTAACCTGAATTTCGCCGTCAACGATTCTTACGTCGAAAACGCTCTTCATTATCTTTCCTGCCGAATACTTGTGGTTGTTGCCGTTATCACCTGTTGTGATTTTTGGAGCAGTTTCGCTCATACCGTAGCCCTGTCTTACAAGAATGCCGTACTTTTCGTATTCGTCGATAAGAGCGGGGGATACGTATGCGCCGCCGACAGCCATCCACTTGATATTCTTACCGAAAACCTTTTCGGCAGCTTCTCTGGGTGTAAGCTGGGGGAATCTCTTGTGAAGAATTGCGATTTTTCTGATAAGGGTTTCGCAAATCATGGGAACAAGTCTCATTGTTGTGGGTTGGAAGGTCTGCAGGCTTCTTGCAAGGTTGCTGATGTCGCCGTTAAGGCAAACGGTGAAGCCTTCAAGCAGAGACTTGAAATAGTCGCTTGTGAAGCAGAAAATGTGGTGCATGGGAAGAACGGAAACAAGAACTTCTTCTTCTTCGTGCTCAAATTCTGTGTAAGTGATGTTGGCAATAAGGTTTGCGGATGAAAGCATAACGCCTTTTCTTTTGCCTGTTGAGCCTGATGTGTAAATGATTGTTACGCACTCGTTGGGATCAAGCTCAACTTCTGAAAGCTCAGCATATTCTGAGTCTGCGCCGTATTTTGCATAGACGTCTGCAAACCAATCAGCGTTACCCATATTAACGCAAACCTTGAGTTTGCCGTATTTTTCTGCAATAGCTTTTGCTGTTTCCGCAAAAGTATCTTCATAGAAAAGCGCTTCAATATCTCCGTCTTCAAAAAGCTCAACGCCTTCTTCAACGGTTGTGTTGGGTGCAAAGGGAACGAAAACGTTTCCGCTTACAAGAGCACCTGTCATTGCTGTAATATATTCGTATGATGTTTTGCCTATGATGGCAACGTGCATTCTTTCGGAACAAACGGAACGGATATATCTGCAGATTGCAAGGCTGTTTTCGCGAAGGTCAATAAAGCTTTTTTCTGCGATTTTATCGCCTTCAAAATACTTGATAAAGGTCTTGTTGCCGAAAATTTCAGCGCTGTTATCAAGCAAATCACGCACGGTGTGGAGTTTTGAATAATCAACTTTGCTCATAAAAAATACCTCTTTTTGTTATTGTGAACACGAGTGATATTACTACTAAAAGATTGCAAGAATATGAATAAACTGTTAATAACACCCTTTGCGGCTGTGGTCAATATATGCGGTTTGTCTGTTTTTGTATTTTTTGCCGTGTTATTGATTATTATTTTTCCATCTTGTATTATCTATAAAAATGTTGTATATTTAAAATATGCAATTCAACCCACACTTTAAAATATCTAGTAACCAAGGAGATGAGTCAATGGGAAAGGCAATAATTGAAAACAAATCAGAATTCTCTGCTTCAATAAGACCCTTCGGCTGGGCGGATAAGTTAGGCTATGCAATGGGTGATATGGGTTGTAACTTCTCTTTTCAGCTTGTTTCAACCTTTATGCAGCTGTTTTATATGCAGTATATCGGTATTTCGGAAAGCGCATACGGTATAATCATCATTCTCTCAAAAGCGTTTGATGCAATTAATGATATTGTTATCGGTTATCTTGTTGATACCAAAAGAATCGGCAAAAAGAGTAAATATATGCCCTGGATTATCTGGGGCGGTCTGATACTTGTTGTGTTTAATGTTATGCTTTTTGCACCCGTCAAGGATTTTCCTTATGCAGGTAAGTGTGCCTGGTGTCTTGTTACTTACTGCCTGTGGTCAATTGCATACACTATGGTTAATGTTCCTTACGGTTCGCTGCATTCCGTAATCACGGATAATCCCCAGCAAAAGGTTTCGCTTTCAACATTCAGAAGCATTGGTGCTGCTCTGCCTGCCATTATAGTTATGATGGTATTACCCAAAATAGTTTATGATAAGACCACGGATGCCGCAGGCATTGAGATTGAAGTGCTTAAGGGTGAAACACTGCTTCCCGTTGCACTTGTTCTGTCTGTGATTGCATTTTTTGTTCTTTGGGGCACAACAAAGCTTGTCAAAGAGCGTGTTGACCATTCATCAAGCGAAAACGCTGTCGGATTCAAGGCAATAATGTCTTCAACAAAATCGTTTTTCACAAACCGCGCTATGGTCGGCGCAACGATAGCAAGCGTTGCTTCGGTTGCTCTTTTCAATTCCACAATGGCACTCAATAATATGGTTTTTCAGTATTTCTTCAAGGATACCGATAAAATAGCCGTTGCTATGGTAGGCAGCTATGCGCCGATGATTTTGTTTATGATTCTTGTCGGTCCTCTTACCAGAAAGTTTGGCAAAAAAAGCGTTATTGTTACAACGATGTTCATCGGTGCAGTTTCCGGTGTTGTATCTCTGTTTGCGCCCATTACCCCTGACTCTACAGGTATGATAATTTATATTGTATGTCTTATGGGTCTTAACCTCGGAAATGCCGTTTTCCAGATTTCTGTTTGGGCAATTGTTGCGGACTGCATTGAAGTCAGCTACAGAAAAACGGGCAAGAGCGAAGAAGGTTCACTTTATGCTCTTTATTCTTTCTTCCGCAAGCTTGCTCAGGGTATCGGTCAGGCAGTTGTTGCTTTCGGCCTTTCATCCATCGGCTTTGTTGAGGGCGACGGTGCCGTTCAGCCAGACGGTTTCGGTGAAGACGTAAAATCGCTTTATTTTATCGTTCTTGCCGTCGGTTCTCTCATTGCATTCCTTTCAATGAAATTTATCTATAACATAGGCAAGAAAGAAGAAAAACAGTTTATTTAAAATTCGGATAACGATTAAACAGGAGAATACTATGAGAAACAGACAGGTACATCTTGATTTTCATACAAACGGAGCTTTACCCGTTGGTAAAAAGTTTTCAAAAGAACAGTTTCAGGCGGCATTAAAGGCAGGTCACGTTGATTCAATAACAGTATTCTCAAAATGCCATCACGGCTGGTCATATCATCCGACTGAGGCTAATATAATGCACCCCGAGCTTGATTTTGACCTGCTCGGCGCACAGCTTGAAGCGTGCAAAGAAATAAACGTCAATGCGCCTGTTTATATTTCCGCAGGTTTTGACGAAAAGGATTATGTGAAGCATCCCGAATGGCACTACAAACACTCGCCTGATAAAGCGGAATGCGAGAAATATGCAAACGAGGTACATTTTCATCTGCTTTGCTTCAATACGGGGTATCTTGACGTGCTTTGCGCACAGATTGAAGAAGTTATGCAGAAATATAATCCATGCGGAATATTTCTTGACATTATTTCGCCCAAGGTTTGCTATTGCGATACTTGCGTAGCCGATATGAAAAAACTCGGTCTTGATATCAATGACGAAGCTGACCGCCAAAAGTTTGCGGTTATGACTCTTAACAGATATATTGAAAAAACAAATGCCGCTGTCAGAAAATACAGCGACACGGCAACAATTTTTCACAACAGCGGTCACATTCCCAAAGGTGATTACGGATTTATTGAGAGCAACACACACCTTGAACTCGAAAGCTTGCCCACAGGCGGTTGGGGTTACGACCATTTCCCGCTTTCTGCCGCTTACGTGCGCTCTCTCAAGGATACCGAATTTCTCGGTATGACAGGCAAATTCCACCATAGCTGGGGCGAATTCGGCGGCTTCAAGCATCCGAATGCACTTATATACGAAACTTCATTGAGCGTTGCAAACGGCGCAGGCTGCTCAATCGGTGATCAAATGCACCCGCTCGGCGAAATGAATCCGGCAACCTATAACCTTATAGGCAAGGCGTATTCACTAATCGAAGAAAAAGAACCGTGGTTGAACGGTGCGGTAAATGTTGCCGATATTGCTGTTTTAAGTGAAGAAGCTGTTACGGGTAACCGTGATGCCATGGCGGATATAGGTGCAAACAGAATGCTGCTTGAAAACAGTTGCCTTTATAATTTTGTTGATGCAACAATGGATTTTTCGGGCTATAAAATGCTCATTCTGCCCGACGTTGCATTGACAGACAATGCACTTATTCAAAAAATCAGGGATTATGTTTCAAACGGCGGCAAAGTTGTTGCAAGCGGAAATGCGCTTGATAAAGACGGCAAATTCTTTCTTGATATCGGAGCTGAATCTAAAGGTAAAAACGAACTCAGTCCCACCTACCTTGTTCCTTGCTATGAAACAGCAAACGGTGTAACAGAATACGTTATGCTCTGCAATTTTAACAGCTTTGAAGCAATTGACTGTGAGGTTGTCGCCGAAATGCAGAACCCCTATTTCAACAGAAATGCAGAACATTTTTGTTCCCACGCGCACACACCCAATGACCCGTCGGTATCATACCCGGGTGCGGTAATCAAGGACAACGTTGCTTATATCGGCTGGGATATCTTTACGGCTTATGCCAAACACGGTCATTTGTGCTTCAAGGAGTTGTTTACTCACATTCTTGGCAGGATGCTTGGCAACGAAAAAACGGTTTATGCCGATATTCCCGACAGAGCGGTTGTTACTCTCACAAGACAGGCAGAAGAAAAGAGAAGCATTCTTCATCTTCTTTTTGCCCACACCACAAACAGGGGCAGAAATACAGAGGTTATTGAGGACACCGTTCCTCTTTACGATGTTAAATGCGGTGTCAGATATGCCGCAAAACCTTCGTCTGTCTGCCTTGCACCGTCAGGTGAAAAGCTTGATTTTGAGTATTCCGACGGTATCGTAACCTTTACCGTGCCGAAGGTTGATATTCATCAGATGACGGTAATCAATGACTAAAAAATATGGCTTGCAAAGGTAATGACCGATGCAAGCCGTTTTTTTATTTGCTTAATAATTCTTTAAGTTTAGCTATATCTTTTTTCATTGCGGAGGGATATCCCCGGCTGAAGCCCGGACGTGTGAATTCCACAAGCACTGCGCCGCTAAAGCCGAGCGACTGAAGTTTTTCAATAATCGTATTCATATAATTCGTGTCACGTTTGGGAAACTGCTCTCTGCGCATATCAAAAAATGAAACGTGAACGTTTTCAATATATGAGAAAGTGCGCTCAATGCGGTCAAGATCATATTCCTTGCGGCGGTAACGTGACTGGAAATAGGTTTTGAAGTTGGCGCAAGCGGCATCTTCACGAATTTTCAGAAAGGAATCGGTGTTGTTATTATATGTGTTATCGTGACACTCAGGGCATACGGTCAATCCGTATTTATCGGCAACGGCGCAGATGTTTTTTACATCTTCCAGTAGATTTTTATACGCGTTGTCATCGGTCTTTTCACTGTCAGCACTTCCAAGCCATACTCTTATAGATTTTGCACCAAGTGCTCTTGCCGTTTCGCATACTGTTTGCCACTCGGCGGTATTTTTACTGCCGACTCTGTAATAGCTGCCGTAAGAGCAGATTTCAATGCCTGCTTCATCGCAGAGCTGTTTTGCCGTTTTTGCTTCTTCGGTATTTCTTACGTGCACGTCGCCGCTCCATTCAATGCACTCTGCGCCCGAATCTACGGCGATTTTAACAATTTTATTCAACTGTTTGATTTGTCTGAAAGAGTTTGAGGTAAAGCCTGTTCTCATTTTTAAGCTCCTGTTTTTGGTTGTGTATGAATAATACCATTATAGCATTGTGTACGCAAAAATCAACATCAGCTGAATTTTTAAGAAAATAACAGGCAATTTATTTGTTTAGTTTATTGCCATTGCAAAAAAGTCGTGATATAATTATACTGTTAAAATTTGGGCGTTGTTCCTGTTTAAAAATAAGGAGGATGATTTTTATGAAAATGTCGTTCCGCTGGTACGGCGAATCAGACCCGATTTCGCTTGAATATATCCGCCAGATTCCCAATATGCACAGCATTGTAAGTGCGGTTTATGACGTTAAACCCGGTGAAGTATGGCCCGAAGAAAGTCTTGACAAAATGAAAAAGCAGTGCGAAGAAAACGGACTTGTATTTGATGTTGTTGAGTCAATTCCCGTTCACGAAGACATAAAACTCGGCAGGGGAGAAGTTGACCGCCTTATTGAGGTTTATTGTGAAAATATCCGCCGCTGTGCTAAATTCGGCGTTAAGTGCGTAACATATAACTTTATGCCTGTTTTTGACTGGACACGTACCCAGCTTGATAAAAAAGCTCCCGACGGCTCAACAAGCCTTGTAATGTATTGGGAGCAGATGAAGGGTCTAGACCCTCTTAAAGACGATATTCATTTGCCCGGTTGGGATTCAAGCTATACACAGGAAGAAGTCAGAGAGCTTATTTCCGCTTACGGTGAAATCGGCGAAGAAGGTCTTTGGGCAAACCTTGAAAGATTTCTCAAGGCCGTTGTGCCCGTAGCTGAAGAATGCGGCGTAAGAATGGCAATTCACCCCGACGACCCGCCTTATCCCATTTTCGGTTTGCCCAGAATCATCACTTGTGAAGAAAATCTTGACAGAATGCTTGCAATTGTTGATTCACCTGCAAACAGTCTTTGCCTTTGCACAGGCTCGCTCGGCTGTGCAGCTTCAAACGACACCGTTGCAATGGTACGCAAATACAGCGCTATGGACAGAATTGCATTTATGCATATGAGAAACGTTTTGATTCTGCCCGACGGCAGCTTTGAAGAGCAGGGACATCTATCTTCCTGCGGCAGTATCGATATGTATGAAGTGACGAAAGCGCTTGCAGAAACAGGGTTTGACGGCTACGTAAGACCCGACCACGGCAGAATGATATGGGGCGAAACAGGTAAACCCGGCTACGGTCTTTATGACAGAGCACTTGGCGCAACTTATATCAACGGTCTTTTTGAGGCTTGTGAAAAAGCACTTAAAAACTGATTGGAGGACTAAAAAATGAACGCAATTTCCGAAAAAATTATGTCAATCGGCATTGTGCCGGTTATTAAGTTAAATAATCCCGAAAGGGATTCCGTTGCTCTCGCAAATGCGCTTGTTGAGGGCGGCGTGCCCGTTGCAGAGGTAACTTTCAGAGCGGCAGGTGCGGCAACCGCAATCAAGCTTATGAGCGAAAACGTGCCTGAAATGCTTGTCGGTGCAGGTACGGTGCTAACAACCGCGCAGGTTGACGAAGCTGTTGCGGCAGGTGCAAAGTTTATTGTTACACCCGGTCTCGATGAAGAAATCGTCAAGTATTGTCAAAGCAAAAACGTTCCCATCTACGCAGGCTGCACAACTCCAACGGACTATCACACGGCATACAGACTCGGTCTGGACGTGCTTAAATTCTTTCCTGCAGAGCAGTCGGGCGGTCTTGCAAAAATCAAAGCTATGAGTGCGCCTTTCCCGATGTTCAAGGTTATGCCCACAGGCGGTATTTCACTCAAAAACCTTGGCGAATACCTTGCTTGTCCCGTTATTGCGGCTTGCGGCGGCTCATATATGGTAACCGCAGACCTCATTGATAATCAGAAGTGGGACGAAATCATTGCTCTTTGTAAGCAGTCAGTTGAAATCGTTAAGGAGGCAAGAGGATAATGGCAAGAGTTATAACTTTCGGCGAAATTATGCTTCGCCTTGCCCCCAACGGTTATTACCGTTTCTTTCAGAATGACCAGCTTCAGGCCACTTTCGGCGGCGGTGAAGCCAACGTTTCGGTTTCACTTGCAAACTTCGGTCTTGATTCCGTTTATGTAACCAAGCTTCCCGAGCACGCAATCGGTCAGGCGGCTGTTGATTCGCTTCGCTATTTCGGTGTTGATACAAGCAAAATCGTCAGGGGCGGCGACAGAGTTGGTATCTATTACCTTGAAAAAGGCGCTTCGCAGCGAGGCTCCGTATGCATCTATGACAGAGCATATTCCGCAATTCAGATGGCACAGCCCACAGATTTTGACTGGGATTCAATTTTTGACGGTGCAGATTGGTTCCACTTTACGGGAATCACTCCTGCACTCGGTGCAAACCTTGTTGAAATCTGCAAGCAGGCCTGCATTGCTGCAAAGGCTAAGGGCGTTAAGATTTCCTGCGACCTCAATTACCGAGGTAAGCTCTGGACAAGAGCCGAAGCTAGAGAAGCGATGACCGAGCTTTGCAAATACGTAGACGTTTGCATTTCAAACGAAGAGGACGCAAAAGACGTTTTCGGCATTGAAGCAGAAAACACCGATATATATGGCGGCAAACTTGATAAAGACGGCTATAAATCCGTTGCAAAACAGCTTGCCGATAAATTCGGCTTTGAGAAAGTTGCAATCACTCTGCGTTCATCAATTTCCGCAAACGATAACGATTGGGCGGCAATGCTTTTTGACGGTGAGGACTATTACTTCTCAAAGGAATACCACCTTCACATTGTTGACAGAGTAGGCGGTGGTGACAGCTTCGGTGCAGGTCTGATTTATTCATTGCTCAGCGGAAAGTCATCACAGGAGGCAATCGAGTTTGCGGTTGCGGCATCGGCACTCAAGCACTCAATCGAAGGCGATTTCAACAGAGTCAGTGTCAAGGAAGTTGAAAAGCTTGCAGGCGGCGACGGCTCGGGCAGAGTTCAGAGATAAATTGAAAAAATTAAACCGCAGGATTTCTCCTGCGGTTTTTTTATAATCAGAACTTAAGTCCTTCTTCGATAAGACCCTTTACGGTTTCAATAACCTTATCGGTTTCAACCTTGAGGCTTACGCTCTTGTCTCTTGTAACAACTTCGCAAACGCCTTCTTTGAGGTTTCTGGGGCTGACGATTACTCTTACGGGTACGCCAAGAAGGTCAGCATCAGAAAACATTGCGCCGGGGCGGATGTTTCTGTCATCATAGATAACTTCCATTCTCTCGTCAAGCATCTGCTGATAGAGTGAATCGGAAACGCCCTTGCATTCTTCATCGTCTGCTCTGAGGCAGCAAACCTGAACGTGCCAAGGAGCAATGCTCATAGGCCAGATGGGACCGTATTCATCGTGGTGTGCTTCGCAAACAGATGCTGCAAGTCTGCCAACACCGATGCCGTAGCAACCCATAATGGGATATTGAAGATTACCTTCGCTGTCAAGGTACTGCATACCCATTGCTTTGGTATATTTTGTGCCGAGCTGGAAGATGTTACCAACCTCAATGCCTCTGGAAACGGTGATTGCGGGCTTGCCGCACTTGGGGCAGATTCCGCCTTCCTTGATTTTTGCAAGGTCAATATATTCAACCTCACCAACATCGCGGCTGATGCAAAGGCCTGTATAGTGGTGGTCGAGCTTGTTTGCGCCGCAGGAAAGGTTGTGTGTGTTTGCGAGTGAAGAATCAAAGAGAACGGTAAACTTTTCTCTGTCCATACCAACAGGACCGATGAAGCCAGCGAACAGACCGCAGTCATCTGTGATAACTGCAGGGTGAACAGCTTCGCCAAGATAGTTGGTGAGCTTTGTTTCGTTGATATCAAGGTCACCTCTGACAAAGATAACAACATATTCATCTGTCATATTCTTCTGGTAAACAACTGCCTTGCAGGACTGCTCAAGGGGT
>JAZNBM010000043.1:0-3435 GCA_045587045.1 Acutalibacteraceae bacterium
GACCTGAACCCTGTTGAGGAAGCCCTCGGATTTGCAAGTCTTATTAGGGATTTTGATTTGACACAGGAAGAAGCGGCAAAACGTGTCGGCAAATCACGCCCCGTTGTTGCAAACGCTCTGCGTCTGCTCAAGCTCCCCGAAAAGGTGCTTGACTACGTGCGTGAAAACAAGCTTTCAGCAGGTCACGCACGAGCGATTGCCGCTATCGATGACGAAAAAACCGCCCTGCTTGCGGCAGAAGCGGTAATTGAAAAAGGTCTCTCCGTAAGAGAAACCGAAAGAATGGTCAAGGCTCTCACTGCAGAGAAAAAGGCAAAGAAGCCTTCAAAATCAAGACATTCTTTCTTTGATGAGGTTGAGCTTTCTCTCAATAACAGCCTCGGCAGAAAAGCAAAGGTTATAACAAAAGACGGCAAAGAGGGCGGCACGCTTGAAATCGCATTCTTTGATAAAGAAGATCTTGCAAGAATTGCAAATATACTTTCCGCTCTGGAATAAAGAAAACGGGTGCAGAAATGCACCCGTTTTCTTTATTCTGACCTGACTTTGTTAAGCGCCTCAAGCGGATCAACGGTTTTGCCGTCAACCTTGACCTCAAGGTGAAGGTGATCACCGTCTGCCGATTCAACGGGAACACTGCCGAGTGAGCCGATTTTATCTCCGCCTTTCACAAACGTTCCCTCGACAAGAGTTGATCCTTTCTTAAGACCGCAGTAGCTTACCGTCATTCCGTTACCGTGATCAATCTCTATAACCGTACCCAAAAAGCTGTCCTCATAAACCGCAATTATTTCTCCGTCTGCAACCGCATCAACTCTGTTGCCTGCCGCTCCGCCAAAATCAACGCCGTTATGCACACGCCAGTCACCCATCGTCTGGCTGAAAACCATTTCGCCATTGCTGAAATCCTTGATGATATCCGTACCCATTGGCAAAGCAAAAGTGCCCGTGAAAGGTTTGTTTTCTTCTGTGGCAGGCTCGGTTTCGCGTGTACGGTCATCCGCAATGCCCGTCACGTCAACGTCAACCGCATCCGTTTCAGGCACGGTGTACTCCTTGACCTTCTCGCTCCATTTTACGCTGACTCTTGTAAATCCGATTTCCTCTGCATCATCGTTTTTGCCCGGAACAATGCTGATAACCGATGCAACGGCAAGAGCGATAATGCATATGCCCAATGCGGTATATATATTGGCGTTCTTGATTTTCTTTTTCATCATAACAACTCCTTTGAAAGTTTACACCGATATTTTTGCCTTGCTTTGCCGAATTTATACTTTTGTATGCAAAAACTACGGTTTTCAAAGGAAAAAATTAAAAATTTCTCTTGATACTTGTCCGATTTTCTGTCATAATAATAAGGTATATTTATAAATAGACTGGAAGTGTTTTTTTGGATAACAAAAAACTTGCTCAGCTTTTGTTCCCTCACATTGATAAAACTCCCGATTACTATGAGGAGCTTTACCCCGAAAGAGGTCTTGCAGAGGGCGCAAGAGTAACAAGATTCGCTCCCTCACCCACAGGTTATCTCCACATCGGCGGTCTTTTCGGCGCTCTTGTTGACGTTCTTACTGCGCAGTCAACAGGCGGCGTATCATACCTGCGAATTGAGGATACAGACAAGAAGCGCGAAATTGACGACGGTGTTTCCGCCATCATCAACGGTTTCGATTATTTCGGCGTGGAATTCACCGAAGGCGTTACGGGATTCGGCACGGAAAAAGGTGCCTACGGACCCTATACGCAGAGCCAACGCGCCGAAATATATCAGACAATTGCAAAGAGCCTTGTTGAAAAGGGTCTTGCTTATCCCTGCTTCTGCACCGCAGAAGAAATAAGCGAAATCCGTGAACAACAGGAAAACGGCGGCGCTCTTATCAGAGGTTACTTCGGCAAATGGGCAAAATGCCGTGAGCTTACTCTTGAAGATATCGAAAAAAATCTTGCCGAGGGCAAGCAGTGGGTGCTTCGCCTGCGCTCCGGCGGAAGCGAAGATAAAAAGATTATCTTTGATGACGTTATCAGAGGCAAAATCGAAATGCCCGAAAACATAATTGACGAGGTTCTTCTTAAATCAGACGGAATTCCCACCTATCACTTTGCACACGCCTGCGACGACCACTTTATGAGAACAACTCACGTTATCAGAGGCGAGGAGTGGATTTCTTCCGTACCCAAGCACATTGAGCTTTTCAAAGCTTGCGGATATAAAGTTCCCAAATACGCTCACACTCCTCAGGTTCTCAAAACCGATGAGGAAACAGGCGACAAGCGTAAGCTTTCAAAGAGAAAAGACCCCGAAGCAGCAGTCGGCTATTTCGTAGAGGGCGGCTTCCCCAAGGAGAGCGTACTTGAATATCTGCTCACTCTTATCAACTCCAACTTTGAAGATTGGCGCAGAGCTAACCCCAAAGAGGATATTTCAAAATTCCCCTTTAACCTTAAAAAGATGAGCTCCAGCGGCTGTTTGTTTGACCTTGTAAAGCTCAACGACGTGAGCAAAAACGTTATCTCCGTTTTGAGGGCAAAAGAGGTTTATGAGAATATTGCCGCCTGGGCAAAGGTTTATGACCCCGAGTTTTATGATATTTTCACCGCAGACCCCGAATTCTCAACTGCGGTTATGAATATTGACCGTGAAAATCCCAAACCCCGTAAGGACATTGCAAGATGGAGCGAAGTTAAGGACTACGTTGCATATTTCTTCAAGCCCTTCTATCAGCCTGATTACACTCTGCCCGAAAATATTTCGGCAGCTGATGCAAAGGCAATTGCAGAAAAATATCTTACAGAGTTTGACCTTGCAGACGACAAAGATCAATGGTTTGCAAGAATCAAAGATATGTGCGAGCCTCTCGGTTTCACTCCCAACGTCAAGGAATACAAGAAAAATCCCGATGCTTTCAAGGGTCACGTCGGCGACGTTTCAACGGTTATCAGAATCGCTCTGACCTCACGCAGAAACACGCCCGACCTTTATTCGATTATGCAGCTTCTCGGCGAGGATGAAATCAAGGCAAGACTTGCCGAAGCAATCGAAAGCTTCAGATAAACCCGAGTTACCCTGTTTCAAGCGAATTTCAGGGTAGGGGCGGCTATCAGCCGCCCGCAAAACCAAGAAAAGTTCTTAACGGGCAGATAATATTTGCCCCTACATTAAAAGCAGGGTGTGATTAACATCACCCCTGACTATTCACCAAAAAGGATGTGTGACAATGGACGAAATCAACACCACTTCTAATTTTATATACGACTTCATTGACGAAGACCTTGCAAACGGAGTCAACACCAGAATTCAGACCCGTTTCCCCCCCGAACCCAACGGTTATCTGCACATCGGCCATGCAAAGGCTATCTGCATTGACTTCAGCACCGCCGAAAAATACGGCGGCGAATGCAACCTGAGACTTGACGATACCAACCCCTCAAAAG
>JAZNBM010000044.1:0-1548 GCA_045587045.1 Acutalibacteraceae bacterium
GAAAAAGGTTGCAACTACTGTGAGGAACATCTCAATCATTGGAGTGGCTTTCAGAATATGATAAGTGATGGTGTTGCAGCAGCAGCCGAAGCAGACATAACAATTCTTGCCCTAGGTCTTGACTGCTCAATTGAGGGTGAAGACACGGGATTTGACAACGATTATACATCCAGCGGTGACAAACGTACACTCTTTCTCCCTGCAACTCAGCAAAAACTTGCGGAAGCAGTCTGCGATGTTTGCGACAATGTTATTGTTGTTCTTCTTTGCGGAAGTTCCATTGACATAGGCGAGAAGGTAAGAAACCACGCAAAAGCAATTCTTCACGCCTGGTATCCCGGTGCGCTGGGCGGTCTTGCGGTTGCGGAAATCCTTGCAGGCGAAGCAAACCCCTGCGCAAAGCTTCCCGTAACTATTTATTCGGCAAACAACACTATCCCCGATTTCAAGGATTACGATATGAGGGGCAGAACCTACAGATATATGAGCGAAAATCCGATTTATCCTTTCGGCTTCGGTCTTTCATACACAACCTTTGCTTTCAGCGGAGCAAAGCTTGTTTCGGCTGATGCGGATAAAATCAACGTCAGCGTTGACGTTGAAAACACGGGTGCAGTCAAGGGCAAAGAAAAGGTTCAGGTTTACGCACAGTATACCGACAGCCGCACCTATACGCCCAACTGTCAGCTCTGCGCAATCAAGCCCGTTGAGCTTGAAGCGGGCGCAAAGGCAACGGTTACGCTTGATATTGACCGTTACTGGGTCAAGGCTGTGCTTGAAGACGGCAGCAGAGTTGACCCCGACGGCAAGGTTGCTCTTTATATCGGCGGCAGCCAGCCTGACGAATACAGCCTTTCGCTCACAGGCTCAAACTGCGAAAAGATTGATATGTAATAATAAAAGGAGCTCACCAAACGGGCTCCTTTTTTATAAATTTTCCACTTTAAAAACAGGCGGAATTGTGTTAGAATATATTTTATCAAATGAAAGGGGAAAGGTATGCTCGGCAAAGACGTTAAGCTGATTGAATATTCAAGAAGCGTTGACCTCGGCAACTGCATAACTCACGCCGTGGGTGCCGTTGCGGCGGCGGTCGGTTTTGTGTTTCTGTTTTTTGCCGCAAGCGGAGTCAGGGGCGTGCTCTCTGCCGTGGTTTACGGTCTTTCCCTTTTGGCGGTTTATACGGTTTCTGCCGTTTACCACGGTCTGCCTGCAGGCGAAGCCAAGCGCAGGGCAAGGCTTGTTGACCATTCCACCGTACCCGTTCTGATTGCAGGCACGGCAACACCCTGTGCATTGATGACGCTGTGGAATCTGAATCCCGTGCACAGTGCTTTTGTTTTGGCGGTTGGTTGGGGATGTACGCTTTTCGGCATAATCTCAAAGCTCTTTTTCTTTGAAAAGCTGAAATCCGTTACCGTTGCGGTTTATATTATCTCAAGCGTAGCTATGCTTCTGAGTGCAATTCCCGTGCTCGGCAAGATTAACGGCGGAGCATTCGGCGGATTGCTTCTGGGCAACGCATTTTATCTGACGGGCGCGCTTTTC
>JAZNBM010000045.1:0-1847 GCA_045587045.1 Acutalibacteraceae bacterium
GAAGTGACGTCTGTTGCCGCAAAGAGAATTTCAAGCTTTGAGCCGCCGCCTGCCATATAGTTTTCTCTCAGGCGGTTAAGAAGCTGCTCTTTTGTGTCAGCCATAAGCTCTTCACTGTCCTGAATTTGTGCTTCAATGTCAGCAATCAGCGCGTCAATGGCAACAATATCAGCCGTAAGCGTCTCAATGTCAGTGTTAAGCGAGCTGATATCGCCGTTAAGCTCGTCGATTTTATCCTCAAGTTCCGAAAGTTCATCATCAATATCGCTGATTTCGGACTTGATTTTGTCAAGTTTGCTTTCGTTTTTGTTGATTTCGCCCTCAACTTGGTCGAGCTTTTCTTCGTTTTCTTTGATTTCTTCGTCAAGCTCGTTGCGCTGGTCTTCAAGATCGCCTACCACGTCGGCATAAACGCTGACGGGAGCAAACGAGCAAACCAGGCACACAAGTGCAACAACAAGGCAAAGGATTGATTTGAGTCGGTTATTCATTTTAGTCTTCAAGCTCAACAAACTTCCTTTCCTTGAGATATTTTCTCATAGACGTCATCGAACCGAAAACGCCTGTGAAAACGCCGATGCCGACAAATGCAAGTGCAAGCCACGGCGCATATTTAAGGAACATTACGGGGTCGCCGCCGCCTGCGGCTGTGGTTGCGATTTTGCCGATGAATTTATTCAGACCGAAATCGTTGACAATCCATACAACGCCCGTTGCAAGCAAGCCTGCAATAACGCCGATTACAATACCTTCAACAATAAACGGCCAGCGGATGAACGAATTTGTTGCGCCGACGCTCTTCATAATGCTTATTTCAAGACGTCTGCTGAACATTGTGATTCTGACGGTGTTTGAAATAATGAAAAGCGAGACCACAAGCAGAAGAATTATCATGCCGAGGCTGATATAGGTTATGCCTGAGCGCAGGTCTGTCAGCTTTTGTGCAAGCACGCTGTTTTCTCTTACTCTGAAAACGCCCTGCACCTTGCCAACCTGCTTCACAACGTCCTCAAAAGCGCTCATATCGGCAACGGTGATGTGATATGCGTGGGGCATAACGTCATCTTCAAGGTTGCCGAGATAGGTTTTCAGACCCTCGTCGGCGGTGTTATCAATAACTTCCTGAAAAGCATCTTCGCCCGAGACAAACTCAACCTTTTCAACGTTTTTGATTTTTTCAAGGTCTGTTTTGACCTTCTTGATTTCAAAATCCTCTGCGTCATACTCAACAAACGCAACAATCTCGTTTTCGGCTTCAATTGAATTGATGAAATTGTTGATGTTGACCTGCAGCATAAATGCAATACCCACAAGCATGAGGCAACTGAAAAGAACGGTTACCGATGCAAGGGTCATAAGCTTATTGACCACAAGGTTGCGAAAACCTTCTTTGGTCAGGTAATTGAGTTTACCCATCAGTTTTCGCCTCCTTTCACAGCTTCTGCTTCTGCTTCGGCAGGTGCTGCCTCTGCTTCAGCCTGTACGGAAACGGAAGCCTCTTCAACGGGTTCTGCCGCCTGTGAAACCTCAACCTCGCCTGCATCAACAGGCTCCGCCGAATCAATTTCAGTTGCGGGTATGTAGGCGGAATAATCCTCATCGGGAGGAACAACGTATTCGTTTGAAATCTCGCTTGCAGCGTTGATGTGTGAGGTTGCGGCTTCTCTGATGAGTGTGCCGCCGTCAGCAACAACGTTGCCCTTGTCAAGAATAATAACACGTTTATCAAAGCAACGAACAAGGCTGTGCTCGTGGGTTACCATGATAACGGTTGTGCCCGCTTCGTTGAGCCTCATAAGCATATCAACAATTTCGTAGCTCATCTGGGGGTCAACGTTACCCGTGGG